>NZ_JBHRSJ010000003.1:0-2278 GCF_042643485.1 Azotobacter bryophylli
CGATGTCGTCGACCAGGGCGCCGCGCGACAGGTCGTTCACCGGCTTGGCCAGGCCCTGCAGCATCGGGCCGACGCTGAGGCAGTTGGCGTTGCGCTGGACCGCCTTGTAGGTGGTGTTGCCGGTGTTGAGGTCGGGGAAGACGAACACGGTGGCCTGGCCGGCGACCTTGCTGTTCGGCGCCTTCTGCCGGCCGACGCTGAGCACCGAGGCGGCGTCGTACTGCAGCGGGCCGTCGATCGGCAGATCGGGGCGACGGGTCTGGGCCAGGCGGGTGGCTTCGGCGACCTTTTCCACCTCGGCGCCGCTGCCGGAGCTGCCGGTGGAGTAGCTGATCATCGCCACGCGCGGGTCGACGCCCAGGGCCAGGGCGGACTCGGCGCTCTGCAGGGCGATCTCGGCCAGCTCGGTGGCGGTGGGGGTGGGGTTCACCGCGCAGTCGCCGTAGACCAGCACCTGGTCGGGCAGCAGCATGAAGAACACCGAGGAGACCAGGTTGTAGCCCGGGGCGGTCTTGATCAGCTGCAGGGCCGGACGGATGGTGTTGGCGGTGGTGTGCACGGCGCCGGAGACCAGGCCGTCGACCTCGTCGAGGGCCAGCATCATGGTGCCGATCACCACGGTGTCCTGCAGTTGCTCGCGGGCCTGCTCGGGGGTGAGGCCCTTGGCCTTGCGCAGCTCGCACATGGGGGCGACGTAGCGCTCGGCGATGACCTGCGGATCGAGGATCTCCAGGCCGGCCGGCAGGCGGATGCCCTGGGCGCGGGCGACGGCCTCGACGGCTTCCGGCTTGGCCAGCAGTACGCAGCGGGCGATGCCGCGCTCCTGGCAGATGGCGGCGGCGCGCACGGTGCGCGGCTCGTCGCCCTCGGGCAGGACGATGCGCTTGTTGGCGTCCTGGGCGCGCTTGACCAGCTGGTAGCGGAACGCCGCCGGCGACATGCGCCGCTCGCGCGGCACGCTGCAGTGGGCGCGCAGGGCCTGCGGGTCGAGGTGGCGGGCGATGAAGTCGGTGACGCGGGTGGCACGCTCGATGTCGTCCGCCGGGGTCTCCTTGTTCAGGGCGAACAGGCTGGTGGCGGTGTCGTAGGAGCCGGTGGTCACGCTCATCACCGGCAGGCCGCCGTCCAGGGCGGCCTGGCACAGCGTCATGATGCGCGGATCGGGGGTGAAGTCGCTGCACAGCAGCAGGCCGGCCAGCTTCACGCCGTTGAGCGAGGCCAGGCTGGCGGCGAGGATGACGTCGTCGCGGTCGCCCGGGGTCACCACCAGTACGCCGGGTTTGAGTAGCGGCACGGTACTGGGCACGGCGCGGGCGCAGAGGACGATCTGGTTCACCCGGCGCTCGCGGGCCTCGCCGGGGCTGAGCACCTGGGCGCCGAGCAGCTCGGCCACGTCGCTGGTGCGCAGGGCATTGAGCTCCTCGGCGAAGGGAACGGCGCCGAGCAGCTGGAAGTCGCCGCTGCCGAGCAGCGGCAGGTGCTCGCGCAGGCGCTCGACGAAGGCCGGGACGCCGTCCTGGCTGTCGATCTTGTTGAGGATCGCGCCCAGCACCTTGGGATGCTTGGCGCCGCCGAACAGCTGGGCCTGGATCTCGATGCGCTCGGCCAGCTGCTTGAGGCTGTCGCCGCCCTGGACGGCGATCAGGATGACCTCGGCGTCCAGGCTCTTGCTCAGCAGGGGGTTGAGGTAGGCGGAGTAGTCGCTGTCGCGGGTCGGCAGCATGCCCTCGACGATCACCACGTCCTGGCCGGCGGCGGCCTGCTGGAAGCGGCTGACCACCTCCTCGAGCAGCAGGTCGGTTTCGCCGTCGGCCAGCTGGCGCTCGACCTGATCGAGCAGGATCGGCTCGGGGGCGTGGCGGCCGAGGGCGTGCTCGACGAGCAGGCAGGAGCGCTCGCGGCCCTGGTCGATGGGGAAGGGTTGGGCGATCGGCTTGAAGAAGCCGACCTTCAGGCCGGCCTGTTCGAGGCTGCGGATCAGGCCGAGGCTGACGGAATTGAGGCCGACGGCACAGCCGGTGGGGGCGAGAAACAGGGTATGCATAGTGGGCTCGGGCTCGGACGGGGGAAGGCGGGAAGCCGGCGGCTGCGAGCCGCCGGCGGAAGGGCCGTCGGCGGTTACACCGCTTCCTGCAGCAGGCGCGGCTGCTCGGCCGGGCGGGCATCGAGCAGGGCGAGGGTGTCGAGGGCGATCTGGCGCTCCTCGTTGGTCGGCACCACCAGCACGCGCGGGCTGCCGGCCGCCTGGACCTCGCCGGCCACGCCGCGGGTGCAGCGG
>NZ_JBHRSJ010000030.1:0-376 GCF_042643485.1 Azotobacter bryophylli
ACGTATGCGGTATTAGCGTTCCTTTCGAAACGTTGTCCCCCACTACCAGGCAGATTCCTAGGCATTACTCACCCGTCCGCCGCTGAATCGGAGAGCAAGCTCTCTTCATCCGCTCGACTTGCATGTGTTAGGCCTGCCGCCAGCGTTCAATCTGAGCCATGATCAAACTCTTCAGTTCAAATCAATCCGGGTTTTGAGAAAACCCTAAACTTGGCTCAGCAATCGCAAAAAACTCTCGAATTCACGAGTGTTACTTGTGATGCTGATAATCTGTCGACCATCAGTCTCGATCTCACAAGCACCCACACGAATTGCTTGATTCCATTGTTAAAGAGCGTTTCGATTGGCTTTCGCTCAACCGAGGCCGCGCATTCTA
>NZ_JBHRSJ010000030.1:386-113514 GCF_042643485.1 Azotobacter bryophylli
TTCGGGAGGCTTCAGAAGCCTCGACACCGTCTGCCAGCAACCCTTCCGACCCCACCCTCTTAGCCAACCCCTTGATTCGAAAGAGGTTTTCCGTGAGGACCGCGCCGGAAGTGGTGCGCATTATAGGGACCTCAAATCTGGCGTCAACACTTAATTGGAAAAAGGTTCTCCCGGCCCTTGAGGAGCACGAGAAGTAAGGGAGGAGAAGAAAGGCGCACGCAATAGCAGTAACAGTAGCCCCAAGCAGGCATAGACCAGCCATTCGAAAAGATCCGCACGCACCACCCAAAACATATGCAACACGATCAATATAAGGGCGGCGTAAACCGATCGATGCAGTCGCTTCCATCTCTTGCCAAGCTTGCGCATGCAGAACCGATTCGAAGTGACGGCAAGGATCAGGAGAACAAGCAATGCCAAAGCGCCAATAAGGATATACGGGCGCCTTTGCAGATCCTTCAACAACTGTCCGCCATCCAGCCCCAACAGAAAGACGGCATAAACCAACATATGGAGCAAGGCATAAGCGAAAGCCCAAAGACCGAGCTGGCGACGTACCGCCATCCATCCCATCCACCGAGTGAGCCGCCACAACGGCGTCATTGAGAGAGTGATCAACAGAAGCATCAGACCACCCAAGCCGAGACGAGCAAGCAGCGTCTTGGCAGGATCAGGCCCCAAGTCGAATCCTATGGCCTGGTAGATCCAGAGCAAAGACGGGATCAGCGCAGCCACGAACACCAAACCACGCCATACGCGGTACTTCATCAATAATTCTTCCGCAGATCGAGCCCCTCATAGAGACTCGCCACTTCGTCATAACCGTTGAATAGCCGGGTGGGAATGAGATTGGGTCGAAACAGACCACTGGGTAGACGCCGCTCGCGGGCCTGACGCCAGCGGGGGTGATCGACAGCCGGATTCACATTGGCATAAAAGCCATAGTCTTCTGGCGCAATGATTTGCCAACTGGTCTTGGGCTGCTCGCGGGTCAGAGTGATCCGCACGATCGACTTGATGCTCTTGAACCCATATTTCCATGGCACAACCAAACGTAAGGGCGCTCCGTTTTGTCCAGGCAAGATCCGCCCATACATACCGACCGCCAGAATAGTCAAGGGATGCATTGCCTCATCCAGGCGCAAGCCCTCGACATAGGGCCAGTCGATCAGGGAAAACCCCGAACGCTGCCCGACCATCCTCCTAGGGTCGTACAGAGCTTCGAAACGCACGTACTGCGCCTGCCCGGTCGGCTCCACCCGACGGAGCAGTTCGGACAAGGGAAACCCCAGCCAAGGGATGACCATCGACCAGGCCTCGACGCAGCGCAGGCGGTAAATCCGCTCTTCGAGACGATGGGGCTGACAGAGCGTATCCAAGGAGTAGCGGCCGGGCCGGGCCACCTCACCATCTATCGCTACGCTCCAGGGTTCGACTTCGAAGTCCACCGCCTGGCGGGCGGGATCTCCCTTTTCCGGACCGAACTCGAAAAAGTTGTTGTAGCTGCTGGCATCCTCGAAGGGGGTTAGTACCTCATTGCCGCTAGATCTGGCCCACTGCGCGGAGGTCAGTTTGTCAGCAAACCAGGGAGGCGATGCAACCTGCCCGACACCGGCATAGCGAGCCCGGGCATCGCCCGCCCCAGGCAATCCCACCATCAACGCCAGCCCTGTAGCTCTACCGATAAGGGCTCGCCGAGACAGATACACCGACTCCGGCGTGACCTCGGATTCGCATGAAGAGGAGGAGGAAGGAAGCTTGATCAGCATGCCGGCTCCGCAACCCAGAGAAGAAAAATCCCTGCACTGCGGAGCACGGAGGGTAGGGCTTATGCCGAACGCTTGCGGCGCCGCATTTGCAACAAGTATTGCACCGGTCCGGAGGCAGCGTAGGCCAAGAAGATCAGCAGCAGGACTCTCGGTGGATCACTGAAGACAACGGCAAAGATCAATACCACCGCCAGGATGGCCACGAACGGCACACGCCCCTTTAGATCCAGATCCTTGAAACTGTAGTACTTGATATTGCTGACCATCAGCATGCCCGCAGCGGCCACCAGTAGTGCGATCAGGAAAGCAATATTCGACCCCTGAACGCCGAAATCGCTGAAAGCCCAGACGGTTCCAGCCACCACACCTGCCGCAGCCGGACTGGCGAGCCCGATGAAGAAGCGCTTGTCCGTCTTGCCGATCTGCGTGTTGAAACGAGCCAGACGCAAAGCAGCGCCGGCCACATAGATGAAGGCGACCATCCAGCCGACTTTTCCCATGCTCCCGAGCGCCCATTCGAAGGCGAGAATGGCCGGCGCCAGACCGAATGCCACCATATCGGACAGCGAATCGTATTCGGCACCAAAAGCACTCTGGGTATTGGTCAGGCGCGCGACGCGGCCATCGAGACTGTCCAGCACCATGGCGACGAAAACCGTGGCCGCTGCTACGTATAGATTCCCGTTGATCGCATTGACGATGGAGTAGAAGCCGGCGAACAGATTGCCCGTGGTGAACAGATTGGGCAGCAGATAGATGCCACGATGACGAACCCTTCGTCCCTCGGCATCATGCCCCTCTTCGATATGCTCATCGATGGGCAGCAGGCTTTCATCTGCAGAGCCCTTGTTGCCAGGCCCTTCGGGGTACTCGCTCATGAACAACACCTTGCAGGTTCGGGAAGAATTCGAAGAGACCCACGGCCAGATACCTATGGACCTCGTTGTGCCGGTCTTATACCAGAAGACCGACCTGAAACGAAAAGACGCGGCCTGGGCCGCGTCTTCTCCTTCTCGCCTAGACCCTTACTTAGTTCTTGGTCTTGTCGACGATCTTGTTGGCAGCGATCCACGGCATCATCGCACGCAGTTTCTCACCGACCACCTCGATACCATGAGCGGCATTGTTGCGGCGATAAGCGGTCATCGACGGATAGTTGGCAGCGCCTTCGGTGATGAACATCTTCGCGTACTCGCCATCCTGGATACGCTTCAGGGCGTTGCGCATCGCCTGACGGGACTGCTCGTTGATCACTTCCGGACCGGTGACGTATTCACCGTACTCGGCGTTGTTGGAGATCGAGTAGTTCATGTTGGCGATGCCGCCCTCGAACATCAGGTCGACGATCAGCTTCAGCTCGTGGAGGCACTCGAAGTAGGCCATTTCCGGCGCATAACCGGCTTCGACCAGGGTCTCGAAACCGGCCTTGACCAGTTCGACGCAACCGCCGCACAGGACTGCCTGTTCACCGAACAGGTCGGTCTCGGTCTCGTCCTTGAAGGTGGTTTCGATGATGCCGGTACGACCACCGCCCACACCGCAAGCGTAGGACAGAGCGACGTTCTTGGCATTGCCGGAAGCATCCTGATAGACGGCGATTAGGTCGGGAATGCCGCCGCCACGGACGAACTCGGAACGCACGGTATGACCCGGAGCCTTCGGCGCGATCATGATCACGTCGAGGTCGGCACGCGGCACCACTTGGTTGTAGTGGATGGAGAAACCGTGAGCGAAGGCCAGGGTTGCCCCCTTCTTCAGGTTCGGCTCGATCTCTTCCTTGTACAGGCGGCCCTGGAACTCGTCAGGAGTCAGGATCATCACCAGGTCGGCAGCAGCGACCGCTTCCTTCACCGGCTTGACGGTCAGGCCATGGGCCTCGGCCTTGGCCACGGAGGAGGAGCCGGAGCGCAGGCCAACAGTGACGTCAACGCCGGAATCCTTCAGGTTGCAGGCGTGAGCGTGCCCTTGAGAACCGTAACCGATGATGGCGACCTTCTTGCCCTGGATGATGGAGAGATCGCAATCTTTGTCGTAATACACTTTCATGAGGTTACCCCTGTTATCTGACCCTGTAGGGCCATTTAAAAAGTTAAATGCTGAGTACCTTGTCGCCACGGGCGATGCCGGTGACGCCGCTGCGCACGGTTTCCAGGATCGAGGAAGTGCCGATGGCACTCAGGAAACTGTCCAGCTTGTCGCTGGTTCCGGTCAGCTGGATGGTGTAGACGCTGGTGGTGACGTCGACGATCTGCCCACGGAAGATGTCGGTGGTGCGCTTGACTTCGGCGCGCTGGGCGCCGGTTGCCTTGACCTTGACCAGCATCAGCTCGCGCTCGATGTGCGTGCTCTCCGACAGGTCCACCAGCTTGACCACCTCGATCAGCTTGTTGAGGTTCTTGGTGATCTGCTCGATCACCTCTTCCTGACCGATGGTGGTCAGGGTCAGGCGCGACAGGGTGGGATCCTCGGTCGGTGCCACGGTGAGGCTTTCGATATTGTAGTTGCGCTGCGAAAACAGGCCGACCACACGGGACAAGGCGCCCGGCTCGTTTTCCATCAACAGGGAAATGATGTGTCGCATGATCAGGTCCGCTCCGTCTTGCTCAGCCACATGTCGCGCATCGCGCCGTCTTTGATCTGCATCGGATAGACGTGCTCGCTGGTATCGACCGCGATATCGAGGAACACCAGACGGTCCTTCATGGCGAAGGCCTCTTCCATCTTCGGCTTGAGATCCTTCAGCTCGGTGATGCGAATGCCAACGTGCCCATAGGCCTCGGCCAGCTTGACGAAGTCCGGCAGGGACTCCATGTAGGAGTGCGAATAGCGGCTGTTGTACTGCATGTCCTGCCACTGGCGGACCATGCCCAGCGCGCCGTTGTTCAGGTTGACGATCTTCACCGGCAGGTCGTACTGCAGGCAGGTCGACATCTCCTGGATGTTCATCTGGATGCTGCCTTCGCCGGTCACGCAAACCACGTCCGCATCCGGGAAGCTCAGCTTGACGCCCATGGCCGCCGGGAAGCCGAACCCCATGGTGCCGAGGCCACCGGAGTTGATCCAGCGATTGGGCTTGCTGAACTTGTAGTACTGGGAGGCGAACATCTGGTGCTGCCCCACGTCCGAAGCGACATAGGCCTCGCCCTTGGTCACTTCGTAGAGCGTCTCGATCACGGTCTGCGGCTTGATGATGCTGCCGTCGCCCTTGTCGTAGGGGAACAGACCGCGGTCGCCGCGCCACTCTTCGATCTGCTTCCACCAGCTGGCAATCACGTCCTTGTTCGCAGTGGTGCCGATTTCTTTGACGATGGCCACCATCTCGGCGAGAACGCTGTCCACCGGGCCGACGATGGGCACATCCGCCTTGATGGTCTTGGAGATCGAGGCCGGGTCGATGTCGATATGGATGATCTTGGCGTTCGGACAGAACTTGGCCGGCCCGTTGATCACCCGGTCATCGAAGCGCGCCCCGACGGCGAGAATCACGTCGGCATGGTGCATGGCCAGGTTGGCGGTGTAGCTGCCATGCATGCCGAGCATGCCGAGGAACTGGCGATCGTTGCCCGGATAGCCGCCGAGGCCCATCAGGGTGTTGGTCACTGGCAGATTGAGCATTTTCGCCAGCTCGGTCAGCGGTGCGGAGGCACCACCCAGGATCACGCCGCCACCGGAATACAGGACCGGGCGCTTGGCCGCCAGCAGCATTTCGGCTGCCTTGCGGATCTGTCCGGAGTGGCCGCGTACGGCCGGGCTGTAGGAGCGCAGCTTGACCTTCTTCGGATAGACGTACTCGAACTTCTGGGTCGGGTCGCCCATATTCTTCGGAATGTCCACGACCACCGGACCGGGACGACCCGATTCGGCGATATAGAAGGCCTTCTTCAGGATCTCGGGAATCTCCGAGGGATGCTTGACGATGAAACTGTGCTTCACGATCGGCCGGGAGATACCGATCATGTCGGTTTCCTGGAAGGCATCGGTTCCCACCATGTTGCTCGGCACCTGACCGGAGATCACCACCATGGGAATGGAGTCCATGTAGGCGGTGGCGATGCCGGTGATGGCATTGGTCGCACCGGGGCCGGAGGTCACCATGACCACGCCGGCCTTGCCGGTGGCGCGGGCATAGCCATCCGCCATGTGGGTAGCTGCCTGCTCGTGACGGACCAGGATGTGAGTGACTTCCTTTTCCTTGAACAGGGCATCATAGATGTGCAGAAGTGCACCGCCCGGATATCCGTAAATGTATTTAACGCCCTCGTCGCGCAGGAAGCGGACGACCATTTCAGCGCCGGATAAAAGCTCCACGTTGATTCACCTCTAGAACGCCAGATAACCGCCCGCGACAGAGCGGCCTGATTAGGTTTACTGCCAAGCAGGGCATGAGCGACTGTAGTCGCCGACAACGTCAGCACTGACTGAGCGAGTATCGGGACACCCCCGGAGTGTGTTGCGGGGCTTCCCACCCAGCGCGAGGTAACGCGTTACGGGTGTATCGGGTCGGCGTGGGTGACGCCTCATGTCTGCCGAGCTGAAGCCAGCTTGCGACCGTCCTCACTACAGCGAACGCAGAATTGTTCGGAATCCCCCCCTGCAAGTCAAGTAATGCGTCAGCTTTCTTCCATGCACCGCTGTGACGGGGTACAGGATGGCGACCACCGGCATTTCGGTATAGTGACGCCCCATCTCCTTAAGCGATTCAAGGAAACAGCATGCGACGCATCACTCTCATCGGCGGCCTGCTGCTCGCGATGAGCGCGACAGCCATGGCCAGTCAGGTCTACACCTGGGTGGACGAAAAAGGAGTCACCCATTTCAGCGAGCAGCCTCCGAACGGCAGACCGGCCGCATCGTTCAGCACCAGCAGCCCGGTCTCCCGCATGCCGCCGCCAGCCAAACTGCCGACACTGGAAGAAAAGAACCCGGAGCAGGAAGCAATCGATAAAAAAGTGAAACGGGAAATCGCGGTCAAGGAGGCGGAGCGGAAGAAATACTGCGAGACGGTACGCACCCGCCTGGCCTATCTGGAGAATAACCCGCGTCTGCGGGCCGAGATCGAAGGAGAAATGCGCAGACTGACCGAAGAGGAACGTCAGGCACGAATCGCCGAAGCGCAAAAAGCCATCAAGGAAAGCTGCGAGTAAACTGGACAGGCGCGCTCAACGAGCGCCCGAAACGAGACGGTCGAACTCGCCGAGAAGCGCCAGAAGACGCCCGACCTCGGCGAGACGCTCCCGGTAGACCACTTCGGCCATGGACAGAATTCCCGAGACCGAGGGAAGTGCCTGGTCGCTTTCGATGATCCCCTTCATCCGCGGCAAGAAAATCCACTGCAGCCACTCCGCGAAGTCCAGCGTATCCACGCAGAAAGGCTGCTCGCTGGCCAAGGCTTCGGCACTAGGCGGCGTAGCTGCCCAGAATCCGAGCAGACGCAGCTCACGCTCGATCAACAGCAGCTGCTCGGCCAGGACCGGGATTCGCTCGTCCATCAGCGCACCACCCGCGCCCGCTCACGGGCCTGGGCCGCCCCCGCCGGGTCGCCCTGACGCTCACGAGCCTGGGCGATCAGACTCCACAGGCTGGCCTGCAGGGCGGGACGGCCGCTGGAGTAGGTCAGCGCACGACGCGCCAACTGCTCGGCCTGGACATCATCCCCCTGAGCCAGACGCACCTCCGCCAGCCGATAGAGAACCTGCGGCTCACGCGGTGCGATGCGCTGAGCCCGCTCAAGGCTGGAGGCCGCACTGTTCAGGTCTCCCCCGCTCTGCTGTTGCTTGGCGGTGGTGAGCAAGGCGAGGACCGGTCCGTCGAGCTGCTCGTCGGCAGCCAGAGCGCCCCCCGAAACGGAACCGCCGCTGGGAATCCCGGTGGGCATTCTGGAGACATAGCCGCCGGAGGCAGCCGACGGCGGCGCCACGGCAGTGGGCTGCGAGGGTGCAACGTACGACGGTTGCGCCGTGACCGGAGCGGAGATCGGTTGCGATGCTACGGGCGCAACGGGAGCCGAACCGATCGGCATACTGGACGAACGGGAAGCCTGGATGGGTGCCGAACGGCTCGCTCCGCTCGGCACCATGACCACTACACCGGAATCCTCGGCGGAGACTGGCCGGGCTTGCCTGACCGGCTGGCGCGCCGTCACGGCCACAGGACCTCGTCCTTCCTGCTCGTCAAAGACCGTACCGCTCTCCTCGACCACCGGGATGGCACCACGATCCACCGATGCACAACCACCAAGCAGCGTCGATGCCACCGCTGCGCCGATCAGCCACTTCTTCACCTGACGCCCTCTCTGCTCAATTCAACCAGCCACGCACCCAGTCCATCACGTTCTCGACCGGTGCCTGAATGCCACAACCGGGTCCGGGCGGCGGTTCGCTGCCCTGGATATAGGGCATCTGTACGGCATTCGGACAACCCGCATCGGTTCCCTGGCCGGTATAGGCATCCACCCAGACCTGAGTGACGTTGTCCGGCAACGGCATCTCCAGGGGCATGGGCTCGGCCCGGCGCATGAAGTCGGTCCACACCCGCAGGGCGCCGGTCGCGCCGGTCAGCGGGGTCTTGCCGTTGTCGTCGCGGCCCATCCAGACCACCGCCAGCAGATCCTGGCTGAAGCCGGCGAACCAGCTGTCACGGGAGTCGTTGCTGGTGCCGGTCTTGCCGGCCAAGTTCAGCGACTGGGGCAGTTGGTTGTAGACCGAACGTGCGGTGCCCTCGCGCATCACTCGCTGCATGGCATTCTGCAATAGATAGATGGCACCCGGATCGAAACGCTGCTGGATCTGGAACGGATAGCGCTTGAGCGGCTCGCCATTCGCCGCCAGCACGCTGCGGATGGCGCGCAGGGGCGTGTTGAAGCCGCCGTTGGCGATGGTCAGGTACATGCCGGACACCTCCATCGGGCTCAGCCCGCCGGCACCCAGCAGCATCGACGGATAGGCCGGCCAGTCGTGCTCGACCCCCAGACGCTGCAGCGTCTTCAGCACGTTCGGCACGCCTAGGTCGAGCCCGAGCCTGGCGGTCGACAGGTTATAGGAGTTGACCAGGCCCTGGTACAGGTAGATGTCGCCATGAACCTTGTGATCGTAGTTCTGCGGACTCCAGACCTGCCCGTCCTTGCCCTTCACCGACAAGGGCGCATCCGCCACCCAGCTGGTCAGGGTGTACTGGCTGGGCTGCTCCAGCGCGGTGAGATAGATCGCCGGCTTGATCAGCGAGCCGATCGGCCGCACCGCGTCCAGCGCCCGGTTGAAACCGGCGAAGCGCGGCTGGCGGCTGCCGAGCAGCGCCTGGATCTCGCCTGTCTCCGGATTGCTCACGACCATCGCCGCCTCGACCTCCTCGCTCCCCTTGCCCAGGCGCTTGAAGGTGTCCTGCAAGGACTGCTCGGCCTTGTTCTGCAGGATCGGATCCAGGCTGGTGAAGATGCGCAGGCCCTCCTCGGTCAGATCGGCCTCCTGGTAATCCTCCCGCAGCTGGCGCTTGACCAGATCGAGAAAGGCCGGATAGGAGGTGTTCGCCAGGCTGCCGCGAGGAGTCACGCCGAGCGGCTTCTGCTTGTTCAGGGCAGCCTGCTCGGGGCTGACCACACCCTGCTCGGCCAGCAGATCGAGGACCAGGTTGCGCCGGGTCAGCGCCTGCTCCGGATTGCGCCGCGGGTTGTAGTAGGTCGGCCCCTTGACCATTCCGACCAACAGCGCGACCTGATGCAGCTGCAACTCGGACAGCGGCTGCCCGAAGAAGTACTGGCTGGCCAGACCGAAGCCGTGCACCGCACGCTGGCCGTCCTGACCGAGGAACACCTCGTTGAGATAGGCCTCGAGAATCTCGTTCTTGTCGTAGTGCAGCTCGAGCAGCACCGCCATCATGGCCTCGGTGGCCTTGCGCGTGATGCTGCGCTCGTTGCTCAAGAAGAAGTTCTTGACCAACTGCTGGGTCAAGGTGCTCCCCCCCTGGCGCACATGACCGGAGGTGGCGTTGATCCACATGGCGCGGACGATGGATTTGGGGGAGACGCCCAGGTGGTTGTAGAACTCGCGGTCCTCCACCGCCACCAGCGTTTCCAGCAGGTAGGGCGGCACCTCGTTCAGCTGGATGAGGATACGGTCCTCGTTGTGCGCCGGATACAAGCCGCCGATCATCAACGGCTCCAAGCGCGCCACGGCCAGCGAGCTGCCATCGGCCCCGCTCAGG
The DNA here is from genome assembly GCF_042643485.1 of Azotobacter bryophylli. NCBI lineage: Bacteria > Pseudomonadati > Pseudomonadota > Gammaproteobacteria > Pseudomonadales > Pseudomonadaceae > Azotobacter > Azotobacter bryophylli. The sequence continues at coordinate 10,352 of NZ_JBHRSJ010000030.1, forward strand.
CCGGCGACGGAGTTCCCGGCGAAGCGCACGCGGATATGTCGCGCCGGCTCTTCGCCTTCATAAAACTGAAAGCCACGGGTATGCAGCTCGATGGTGTTACCGGCCACCGAGGCCGAACCGGGGCCGTTGACCGCCTCGCGGCGGTAGCCGAGGGCGTCGAGCTCGGTGAGGAAGTCCTGCTTGGACAGCTTGAGGCCGCCGAACAACTCCAGCGGCCGGGCGTATACCTTGGCCGGCACGGTCCAGCGCTTGCCGGAGAATTTCTCCTGTACCACGGCGTCCAGGTACACGGCGAAACCGGCCAGCACCACCAGACCGGCCAGGCACAGTTTCACGGCCCAGCCCAGCCAGTGGCGCAGGCCGCGGGAAGGTCGTTTGGAGCGGGATTTCGAGGGGCGGGTCGTCGTCATGGCGGCGCATTATACGCACTTTACCCATGGCAGGCAGGCACCGCCCAGCTGTTTGCAGAGGGCCCCGCAGCCCCCATAATGCAGCCCTTCCCATATACCCCGAGCAAGGACTGACCGTGAGCCAAGCACTGATCAAAGCCCTGCAGAACCCCGCGCTCTACCCCCATGCGGTGGATGAGTTCCAGGTCGTCGAGACCCACATCTCCTGGGTGCTGCTCACCGGCCCCTATGCCTACAAAGTCAAGAAAGCCGTCAACTTCGGCTTCCTCGACTTCACCGAACTGGCAGCGCGCAAGCATTTCTGCGAAGAGGAAGTGAAGCTGAACCAGCGCCTCACCGACGGCCTCTACCTAGACGTGCTGCCGATCACCGGCAGCATCGAAGCCCCGCGCCTGGGCGGCGACGGCCCGGCGATCGAGTACGCGGTGAAGATGCGCCAGTTCCCACAGAGCCAGCTGCTGGGAGAAATGCAGGCGCGCGGTGAGCTCAAGCCCGAGCATATCGATGCCCTCGCCGAACAGATCGCCCACTTCCATATGAGGGCGCCACGGGTTCCTCTGGAGCACCCGCTGGGCACGCCGGAAGCGGTGATGGCCCCGGTGCGGCAGAATTTCGAGCAGATCCGCCCGCTGCTCAGCGAAGCCGCCGACCTGCAGCAGCTCGATGCCCTCGAGGCCTGGGCCGAAACCAGCTTCGAACGCCTGAGGCCGCTGCTCGCCCGGCGCAAGGCGGAAGGCTTCATCCGCGAATGCCACGGCGACATCCACCTGGGCAACGCCACCCTGCTCGACGGCGAGGTGGTGTTGTTCGACTGCATCGAATTCAACGAACCGTTCCGCCTGATCGACATCGTCTCGGATGCCGCCTTCCTTGCCATGGACTTGGAAGACCGCGGCCTCAAGTCCCTCGCCAGCCGCTTCGTCAGCAACTGGCTGGAGCTGACCGGCGACTATGCCGCCCTGCCGCTGCTCAACTTCTATAAGGCCTACCGCGCCATGGTTCGCGGCAAGGTCAGCCTGTTCCGCCTGTTCCAGGAGGAAAACCCCGAGCAGCGCGCCGCGATCCTGAGGCAGTACCGCAGCTACGCCGGCCTGGCCGAGCGCTACAGCGCCATTCCCTCGCGCTTCCTGGCCATCACCCACGGGGTTTCGGCGGTCGGCAAGAGCTATGTATCGATGCGTCTGGTGGAGGAGTTCGGCCTCATTCGCCTGCGCTCGGACGTCGAGCGCAAGCGCCTGTTCGGCGCGCAGCAGACGACCGAGCAGGGACAGCTGGACACCGGCATCTACCGTCCGCAAGTCAGCGAAGCGACCTACCGGCATCTGCACCAGCTGGCCGGAGAGATTCTCAAGGCCGGCTTCGCCGTGGTGATCGACGCCACCTACCTCAAGCAGGCGCAGCGCGGTGCCGCCCGCCAGGTGGCCGAGGAGAACGGCGTGCCCTTCCTGATCATCGACTGCCACGCGCCGGACGAAGTAATCGCCGACTGGCTGGCCCAGCGTCAGGTCGAGGGACGCGATCCGTCCGATGCCACCCTGGCGGTAGTCAAGGCGCAGCAGGCTTCGCGCGAGCCGCTGAGCGAAGACGAACGGCAACACAGCAAGCCCGTGGAAACCCATCTCGAAGCGAGCTTGGAGGAACTGGTGGAGCGCATCCGCCAACGCCTTCCCGAGCGCTGAGTGGACGCGGCACAGGCCTGCGGATTGAGGGGCGCTTCTCCAGGCGCCTTTCGTCGCCTCGATGAGAATAAATCTCGAAAACCTTGACCGACAAATAAGAATTGTTATTATCTGGCCACTGATCGCGAGATCAGCCGGTAACTGGCAAGAGTCTGGGCAACACTCTTCTCAGGTATCTCCTCATCAGGCTAATCACGGTTTTCGACCCGGCTCTGCCGGGTCTTTTTTTGCCCTCATATCCGCGCAATAGTCCTTCTTCTCGACGCCCGGGGTGAACCAGACGAGATCGGCCTCGTCGGCCCGAACCCGGCTGCCGATCTCGGCCAGCAGCAGCACCAGGCTGCCCGGCTCGCCGCCCAGATCCATCAGATGTCTCGGAACGCCCTGATCGCGACGCACATGATAGGCACCGGCGACCAGCAATGCCGGCGCCGGAGCCGCCAGCAGCCGCTCGGCCATGCGCCGGTCGCGCTGCTGCTGGACGGCGAGCATCGCCGGCCATTGCGACTTCGGCAGCATGCCGCAGTGGGACGCCCCGATCTGCGCAAGCAGAGCCTCCTGCACGCTGGCCGCGGTCGAGGCCCGCCCTTCGAGCGTCGGCCGCTCGGCATAGATGCGCCTGATTTCCTGCGAATCCAGATTGGCGGCCAGCAGCGGATAAGGCTGCGTCAGCGCATAGCGCACCAGCGGACCGTATTGGGCCCAGTCCCAGCCCTTCTGCCAAGCGAGCCGCTCCGGCAGCGCCTGTGGCTCGCGCCCCGCGGCGAACTCGGCCTTGAGTGCATCCACCCGGACCTGCTGATCCGGCTGCAGCATCTCCAGCAACAGACTGCCCTGCCTGCGCCGTTCCGCCATGGCCTGGAGCAGCCAGACCTGCAGGGCATGGTGATCCGGGTTGTCGTGCTGTTCGCCGACCAGAACCCGCGGCGACCGCGCCAGGCGCTCGACCAACTGGTTCGGTGTGAGGGTGGCGCCGCTGCGCAGATCACGAATGACGCCCAACTCTGCATCCTGGCGCCCTTCCGGGGCCTGCCAGGCCGGGAGCGGCGGCAACGAATGGCAGGCGGCGAACAACGCCATGCCGATGAGCAACAGGAAACGCATGGTCAATCTCCTCAACGTGCCACCACCAGCGGGTGCCCCCGCACGGGATGGCGTTGTACCAATACATCCAGGCCGAAGACCGCCTTCAGCACCTCGGCGCGCAGGACCTCCTGCGGGCTGCCGAGCGCCTGCGGCCGGCCGGCGGCGAGCAGGAGCAGACGATCGCAGTAGCGCGCCGCCAGATTCAGATCGTGAAGGATCACCAGCACGGCGACGCCGCGCTCGGCGAAGCCACGCACCGCCTGGAGGATGCTGTGCTGGTGCAGCGGATCGAGCATCGAGGTCGGCTCGTCGAGCAGCAACGTCTGCTCCGCACCGCCCGGCCACAGCTGAGCGAGCACCCGGGCCAGATGGACCCGCTGGCGCTCGCCGCCGGACAGCGTCAGGTAGTTGCGCCCGAGCAGGTGCGCGGCATCGACGGATTCCAGCGCCGCCGCGACTATCGCCTCGTCCTGCGCCCGGCCGCTGGCATGGGGCAACCGGCCGAGGCCGACCACCTCCTCGACGCGGAAGGCGAACTCCAGCGTCGAACTCTGCGACAGCACCGCCAGCCGGCACGCGCGTTCGGGGCCGGGCCAGTCGACCAGCGGACACCCCTCCAGCAGCACCTGCCCCTGGGCCGGGCGCAACTCACCGCTGAGCGCCGCCAGCAGCGAACTCTTGCCCGCGCCGTTGGGGCCTAGCACACCGAGCACCTGGCCGGCCGGCAGGTCCAGGTCGACGTCGCGCAGCACCAGGGCATGCCCGCGCCGCACCGCCAGACGCTCCGCCCGCAGCATCAGTAATTTCCCCGACGCAATAGATAGAGGAAGAACGGCGCCCCGAGCAGTGCCGTGACGATGCCGAGGGGCAATTCGGCAGGAACCAGCAACAGCCGCGCTAGCAGATCGGCGAACAGCAGCAGGCTGGCGCCGGCGAGCATGGCGGCCGGCAGCAGCACGCGGTGATCCGGACCGCAGAGCAGGCGTATCAGATGCGGCACCAGCAGGCCGACGAAGCCGATCAGCCCTGCCGCCGCCACCGCCGCGCCCACACCGAGCGCGGTGCAGAACACCAGCTCGCGCTTCAGGCGCTCCACATCCAGGCCCAGGTGGCGCGCCTCCGACTCGCCAAGCAGCAGGGCATTCAGCGCCTCGGCCCGACGCGGCAGCCAGAAGGCCACGGCTCCGGTCGCCAGCAGCACCGGCCAGAGCCGCGGATAACTGGCACCGGCCAGACTGCCGAGATTCCAGAAGGTCAGCCGGCGCAGGGTCGCATCGTCGGCCAGATAGCTGAACAGGCCGATCGTCGCGCCGGACAAGGCAGCCAGGGCGACTCCGGCGAGAAGCATGGTGGCGACCCGGGTCTGGCCGTCGCGCCGACCGAGCCGATAGACCAGAGCGGTCACCCCGAGCCCGCCGCCGAAGGCGCAGGCCGACAATAAATAGGGCGAAAGCCAGGCCGGCGGCTCCCCCAGGTACGCCGTTCCGACGATGGCCAGCCCCGCGCCCAGGGCCGCCCCGCTGGACACCCCGACCAGCCCCGGATCGGCCAGCGGATTGCGGAACAGGCCCTGCATCGCAACACCGGTCAGCGCCAGCACGCCGCCCACGGCCATCCCCAGCAGGGTGCGCGGCAGTCTGATCTGGCCGACGATCAACTCGGCCCGCTCCAGTCCCGTCCCGGGCAGCGGCAGGCCGAACAGCCGCAGCAAAGCCCGCAGGGTCTCGGTCAGCCCCAGGCTGACCGGTCCGAGCGCCAGCGAAAGCCAGAGCGCGAGCAGCAGCGACAGGCCCAGCGCAGCGAACAGGATACGGGGGCGAACGGATGGAGTCATGGCTGGGTTCTTGGGCCGAATCTGCGCGAAGAATAAGAAACCGCTCGGCGGACCGCCAGCCCACCGGCTTCACGCCATCCTTCCGGAACGGGATAATTCCCGACTTTTTGGAGAGACCACATGCAATTTCTCTGTGCCAGCGCAGAGCTAACCGAGGGGCGTAGCCGTGGCTTCCGGCTGGGCGAGACCCGGCTGCTGGCCGTGCGCAAGGACGGCCGGGTGTTCGTCTACGCGAATCGTTGCCCGCACCGCGGCATACCGCTGGAATGGCAGGCGGACCAGTTCCTCGACCACAGCGGCCGCCTGATCCAGTGCGCCAGCCACGGCGCGCTGTTCCTGATCGAGAACGGCGAATGCATCGCCGGCCCCTGCGCCGGACAGGAGCTGGAGAACTTCCCGTGCCGGGAAGACGATAAAGGCATCTGGGTGGAGCTGTAGAGCGATTCGTTCAACGCTGGCGCCCGCCGCCTACCCTCTACCCTGTGCGTCGGACAGCACCTCCAGCCGGCGCGTCAAACGGATCTCCTCGGGCGACAGTTCGGCACCATAGGCCAGCACCTCGACGCCGGCGGCCAGGGCATCGCGCAGCGCCTGCGCATAGGCCGGATCGATCTCCGCCGCCGGACGCACCGCCTCGATGCCGGACAGATTCACGCAATACAACTGCACCGCACGTATCCCCTGTCGCGCCAGCGCCGTCAGCTCGCGCAGGTGCCTGGCACCGCGCAGGGTCGGGGCGTCGGGGAAGGCGGCGACGGGACTGCCCTCGAAGCCGAGGGTGACGCTCTTCACCTCGACGAAGGCCCTGCCCTGCGGATAGTCCAGACAGAAATCCACCCGGCTGTTCTCCACACCGAAGCGCACCTCGCGGCGGAGTCCGCCGAATCCGGCCAGCTCCGGTATGAGCCCGGCCAGCAGGGCCTCTTCGACCAGCGCGTTGGCCCGCGCCGTGTTCACGCAGGCCAGACGGCCCTGCGGGGTCTGGCTGATTTCCCAGGTGCCCGGCAGCTTGCGCTTGGGATCGTCCGAGCGCTGGAACCAGAGCCGTCCACCCTCCTCCATGCAATTGAGCATCGAGCCGGTGTTCGGGCAGTGGATGCACAACTGCTCGCCCTGCAGAGTTTCGATATCGGCGAGGAAGCGCTTGTAGCGACGCAGCAGGCGTCCTTCCTCGAGCGGCTTTGCATAACGCATCAGGGCGCCCAGCTGTTCAGGCCGCGGGCGATGCGCTCGACGGCCTGCTCCAGGCGCGGCAGGCTCTGGGTGTAGGCGAAGCGCACGTGACGACCGGCCAGGTGCCGGCCGAAGTCGACGCCCGGAGTGAAGGCCACGTGCTCGGTCTCCAGGAAATGCCGACAGAAGTCGAAGGCATCGCCGCCGAAGGCCGAAATATCCGCATAAAGATAGAAAGCCCCCTCGGGCACCACGGCGATGCCGAAACCCAATTCGCGCAGCGCCGGCAGCAGGTAGTCGCGGCGGCGGGCGAACTCTTCGCGGCGGGACTCGAGGATCGCCAGCGTCTCCGGCTCGAAGCAGGCCAGCGCGGCATGCTGGGCCATGCTGGGGGCGCTGATGTAGAGATTCTGCGCCAGCTTCTCCAGCTCCGGGATAGCCGCCTCCGGCGCCACCAGCCAGCCGAGCCGCCAGCCGGTCATGCCGAAATACTTGGAAAAGCTGTTGAGAACGAAGGCGTCATCGTCCACTTCCAGCGCGCTGGTCGCATCCATTCCGTAGGTCAGGCCGTGATAGATCTCGTCCACCACCAGATGGCCGTCGCGCGCCCTCACCGCCCGGGACAGCGCCAGCAGTTCGTCCCGACGCAGCACCGTGCCGGTCGGATTGGCCGGCGAGGCGACCAGGGCGCCGACGCTGTCCCGCTCCCAATGGCGCTCCACCAGTTCCGCGGTCAGTTGGTAGCGCACCTCGGGGCCCACCGGCACCAGCTGCGCGGCGCCCTCCACCAGACGCAGGAAATGGCGGTTGCACGGATAGCCGGGGTCGGCCAGCAGCCAGTGCCGCCCCGGGTCGACCAGCAGACTGCTGGCCAGCAGAAGGGCACCGGAGCCGCCGGGAGTAATCAGGATACGACCGGGGTCCACATTCAATCGGTAACGCCGTTCATAGAAGCCGGCGATGGCCTCGCGCAATTGCGGCAGGCCGCGGGCGGAGGTGTAGCGGGTGTGTCCGGCAGCCAGCGCCGCCTGCCCGGCCGCGACGATCGGTGCGGCCGTGGTGAAATCGGGTTCGCCGATTTCCAGGTGGATCACGTCATGGCCTTCGGCTTGCAACTGGTGCGCCCGCTCCAGCAGAGCCATGACGTGAAAGGGTTCGATGGCGCGGCTGCGCGCACTGTAGGACGTGGCCATTTGGCCTTCCTTCATATCGGGTGAAAGGCCGGATTCTAACCGGGCCTGAGCAGCGTGGCAGCAACTGCTGCAAAGGGAGTGGCGCAGCTGAAACGGTTCTGGTAAGTTCGCCCGCTTGCAGTCGCAGGATGCCGACTTCGTCGGCCAGGGATGCATTTCCTGCGCATATGGATTAGATAGAGCGAGGCGGTCATCCATGCCCACCAAAGCAAAGCAGCAGAACAACCAGTTGGCTCGTGGCTTCGTGCCCTACCCGGAAACCGAGGGCGAGGAGTACATGAGCGACAACATGCGCGCTCACTTCACCAACATCCTCAACCAGTGGAAGAAGGAGCTGATGGAGGAGGTCGACCGGACCGTCCATCACATGCAGGATGAGGCCGCCAACTTCCCGGACCCTGCCGACCGAGCCAGCCAGGAAGAAGAGTTCAGCCTAGAACTGCGGGCCCGTGACCGCGAGCGCAAGCTGATCAAGAAGATCGACGAGACGCTCCAACTGATCGAGGACAACGAGTACGGCTGGTGCGAGTCCTGCGGCGTCGAGATCGGCATCCGCCGCCTCGAAGCCCGCCCCACCGCCACCCTATGCATCGACTGCAAGACCCTGGCGGAAATCAAGGAAAAACAGATCGGTTCCTGATCTGCGACGGGGCGCCATGGCGCCCCGTTTCGTTCCTGTCCGCGGCCACGCCCTTCCGCCTTGACGAGCGGAGCCTAGCCACAGCATGTCACCAGCCATCCCCGCCCCGCCTTCCCCCTATATCGGTCGCTTCGCACCCACGCCCAGCGGTTACCTGCACTTCGGTTCGCTGATCGCCGCCCTGGCCTCCTACCTCGACGCTCGCAGCGTCGGCGGGCAGTGGCTGCTGCGCATGGAGGACATCGATCCGCCCCGCGAAGTCCCCGGCGCCCAGGCCGCCATCCTGCAGACCCTGGAGAACTACGGCTTCGAGTGGGACGGCCCGGTGCTGCACCAGAGCGAGCGGCATGCCGCCTATGCCGAGGTGGTCGAGCGTCTGCTCAACCAGGGCCTGGCCTATGCCTGCACCTGTTCGCGCAAGCGCCTGGAGGGATACGGAGGCATCTACCCGGGGTTCTGCCGGAACGCCGGGCACCCGCCCGAAGATGCGGCCATCCGCCTGCGCGTGCCCGAGCTGAAGTACGGCTTCGTCGACCGGGTCCAAGGCTCCTTCGCCCAGCATCTCGGCCGCGAGGTCGGCGATTTCGTGATCCGCCGCCGAGACGGCCTCTACGCCTACCAGTTGGCGGTGGTGCTCGACGATGCCTGGCAGGGCGTGACCGACGTGGTGCGCGGGGCCGACCTGCTCGACTCGACGCCCCGCCAGCTCTACCTGCAGGAACTGCTGGGACTGCCGCAGCCGCGCTATCTGCACGTGCCGTTGGTCATCCAGCCGGACGGGCACAAGCTCGGCAAGTCCTACCGCTCGCCTCCGCTGCCCACCGAACAGGCCGGGCTACTGCTCCTGCGCACCCTGCGCGCCCTCGGCCAGCAGCCGCCGGCCGCGCTGGCAGGAGCCGCCCCTCGGGAACTGCTCGCCTGGGGTACCGCCCAATGGGATGCCGGGCTCATCCCACGCTGCCGCACCCTGGCCGAAGCCGATCTGCACTGACGCCACCGGCGCCCAGGGCTACTCCCCAGCGGTGGCCGGCCGACCGGCCATTCCGTTACCATCCCCGGCCACACCGCATGTCCCACGAGAGAGATGCCATGTACATCTATCGGCTGGTCCTGCTTCTGGTAGTGGGGATCTACCTGTTTTCCCCGGCCATCATGGACTGGTGGATCGACCCCCAAGGGGCCTGGTACCGCCCCTATTTGCTGTGGCTCATCCTCATCGTGGCCACCTTCATTCTGCAGAGTCAGCCCGATGCCGATGAGCTTTAGTCTGAGCGAACTGTTGCTGATCAGCGTGGCCTACCTGCTGACGCTGTTCGGCGTCGCCTGGCTCAGCGAGCGGGGCCTGATTCCACATCGGATCACCCGGCATCCGCTGGTCTACACGCTGTCTCTCGGCGTGTTCGCCAGCGCCTGGACCTTCTATGGCGCCATCGGCATGGCCCATCAGTACGGCTACGGATTCCTGGCCTGCTACCTGGGGGTTTCCGGGGCATTCATGCTGGCGCCGGTGCTGCTCTACCCGATCCTGCGCATCACCCGCACCTACCAGCTGTCCTCCCTGGCCGACCTGTTCGCCTTCCGCTTCCGCAGCACCTGGGCCGGCGCACTGACCACGCTGCTCATGCTGATCGCGGTGCTGCCGCTGCAGGCCCTGCAGTTCCAAGCGGTCGCCGACTCGGTGGGCATCCTCACCCACGAGCCGGTGAAGGAGCAGGTGGCCCTGATCTTCTGCGCCCTGACTATCCTCTTCACTATCCTCTTCGGCTCCAGGCACATCGCCACCCGCGAGAAGCACGAAGGGCTGGTCTGCGCCATCGCCTTCGAGTCGCTGGTCAAGCTGGGGATCGTCGCCAGCATCGGCATCTACGCCCTGTATCACGTCTTCGGCGGCCCTCACGGCCTGGAGCTGTGGCTGCAGCAGAACGAAGCCGCTCTCACCCCCATGCAATCCCCGCTGCAGGAGGGGCCCTGGCGCACGCTGCTGCTGGTGTTCTTCGCCTCGGCCATCGTCATGCCGCACATGTATCACATGGCCTTTACCGAAAACCTCAATCCGCGCGGTCTGAACAGCGCCAGCTGGGGCGTGCCGCTGTTCCTCCTGCTGATGAGCCTGGCCGTGCCGCTGATCCTCTGGTCGGGAATCAAGCTGGGCGCGAGCACCACGCCGGAGTACTTCATCCTGGGCCTGGGCCAGGCGCTGGACAACAAGCTGCTGGCCCTGCTGGCCTATATCGGCGGCATGTCGGCCTCTAGCGGGCTGATCATCGTGCTGACCCTGGCCTTGTCGGGCATGACCCTCAACCATCTGGTCCTGCCCCTCTATCAGCCGCCAGCCGAGGGCAACATCTACAGCTGGCTGAAGTGGACCCGCCGGGTACTGATCATCACCATCATCGGCGCCGGCTACGCCTTCTACCGGCTGCTGGGATCGCAACAGAACCTGTCCAATCTCGGCATCACCTCCTTCGTCGCTACCCTGCAGTTCTTCCCTGGCGTGCTGTCGATCCTCTACTGGCAGACAGCCAACCGACGCGGCTTCATCGCTGGCCTGCTCGCCGGCATGGCCGTCTGGCTGGTCAGCATGATGCTGCCGCTGCTGGGCGGGCCCGACGGACTGTACCTGCCGCTGCTCGACACCGTCGTCGTCCCTAACGCCGACAGCTGGCACATCGGGGCGATCGCCTCGCTGGCCACCAACGTGCTGGTGCTGTCGCTGGTCTCCCTGTTCAGCGAGCAGAGCCCGGAGGAACGCAGTGCGGGCGAGGCCTGCGCCGTGGACAACGTGCGCCGGGCCCAGCGCCGTGAACTGCTGGCGACCTCGGCCCAGGAGTTCGCCACCCAGCTGAGCAAGCCGCTCGGCGCGAAGATCGCCCAGCGCGAGGTGCGGCAGGCCCTGCGCGACCTGCACCTGCCCTTCGACGAAAGCCGCCCCTTCGCCCTGCGCCGCCTGCGCGACCGCATCGAGGCCAACCTTTCCGGCCTGATGGGGCCGAGCGTGGCCCAAGACATCGTCGAGACCTTCCTGCCCTACAAGAGCGCCAGCGAAGGCTACGTCACCGAGGACATCCACTTCATCGAGAGCCGCCTCGAGGACTACCGCTCGCGGCTGACCGGTCTGGCCGCGGAGCTCGATGCCCTGCGTCGCTACCATCGGCAGACCCTGCAGGATCTGCCGATGGGAGTCTGCTCGCTGGCCAAGGACCGCGAGATCCTCATGTGGAACCGGGCGATGGAGGAACTCACCGGCATTCCGTCCGAACGCGTGGTCGGTTCCAGCCTGTCGACCCTCGACGAGCCGTGGAAGGCTCTCCTGGAGGACTTCATCGAGTGTCCGGACGGCCACCTGCACAAGCAGAAGCTGTCGCTGGACGGCCAGATGCGCTGGCTGAACCTGCACAAGGCGGCCATCGACGAACCCCTGGCGCCGGGCAACAGCGGCCTGGTCCTGCTGGTCGAGGACCTCACCGAGATCCAGCGGCTGGAGCACAAGCTGGTACATTCCGAGCGCCTTGCCAGCATCGGCCGTCTGGCCGCCGGCGTGGCCCACGAGATCGGCAACCCGATCACCGGCATCGCCTGCCTGGCGCAGAACCTGCGCGAGGAGCACGAGGACGATGTCGAGCTGAACGAGATCAGCAACCAGATCATCGATCAGACCAAGCGGGTGACCCGCATCGTCCGCTCGCTGATGAGCTTCGCCCACGCCGGCAGCCACAAGCAGGACAACGAGTCGGTCTGCCTGGCGGACATCGCCCGGGAGGCCATTTCCCTGCTGTCCCTCAACCGCAACGGGGTCGAGGTGCAGTTCTTCAACCTGTGCGACCCCGCGCACTGCGTGGAGGGCGACCCCCAGCGACTCGCCCAGGTGCTGATCAACCTGCTGTCCAACGCCCGCGACGCCTCCCTCCCCGGCAGCGCGATCCACATCCGCAGCGAGGCGACCGAGCACAGCATCGACCTGATCGTCGAAGACGAAGGCACCGGCATCCCGAAGGCCATCATCGACCGTCTGTTCGAGCCCTTCTTCACCACCAAGGACCCGGGAAAGGGCACCGGGCTAGGCCTTGCACTGGTCTATTCGATCGTGGAAGAGCATTATGGACGCATCACCATCGAGAGCCCGGCTGACCCTGAGCAGCAGCGCGGCACCCGCTTCCGGATCACCCTGCCGCGGCACGTCGATGCGACGCCAGCGTCATGAGACCGTCGAGAGAATTCACCCGATGCCACACATCCTGATCGTCGAAGACGAAACCATCATCCGCTCCGCCCTGCGCCGTCTGCTGGAACGCAATCAGTACGAGGTCAGCGAAGCCGGCTCGGTGCAGGAAGCCCAGGAGCGCTACAGCATCCCCAGTTTCGATCTGATCATCAGCGACCTGCGCCTGCCCGGCGCCCCCGGCACCGAGCTGATCCGACTGGCCGAAGGCACCCCGGTGCTGATCATGACCAGCTACGCCAGCCTGCGCTCGGCGGTGGACTCGATGAAGATGGGCGCGATGGACTACATCGCCAAGCCGTTCGACCACGACGAGATGCTGCAGGCCGTGACACGCATCCTCCGCGAGCGGCAGAACGCCCCGCAGACTCCCGCCGCGTCCCAAGGGACCGCAGCAACCAGCCAGTCCGGCGAGGCCCAGAGCGATATCGGCATCATCGGCTCCTGCTCGGCCATGCAGGATCTGTTCGGCAAGATCCGCAAGGTCGCCCCGACCGACTCCACGGTGCTGATCCAGGGCGAATCCGGTACCGGCAAGGAGCTGGTCGCCCGTGCCCTGCACAACCTGTCGCGACGCGCCAAGGCCCCGCTGATTTCGGTGAACTGCGCAGCGATTCCGGAGACGCTGATCGAATCCGAACTCTTCGGCCACGAGAAGGGAGCCTTCACTGGCGCCACGGCCGGGCGCACCGGGCTGGTGGAAGCCGCCGATGGCGGCACCCTGTTCCTCGACGAGATCGGCGAATTGCCACTGGAGGCCCAGGCCCGGCTGCTACGCGTGCTGCAGGAAGGCGAGATCCGTCGCGTCGGGTCGGTCCAGTCGCAGAAGGTCGACGTGCGCCTGATCGCCGCCACTCACCGCGACCTCAAGTCGCTGGCCAAGACCGGCCAGTTCCGTGAGGACCTGTTCTACCGCCTCAACGTGATCGCCCTGAAATTGCCGCCGCTGCGCGAGCGTGGCGGGGATGTCCTGGAAATCGCCAAGGCCTTCCTGCAACGCCAGGCCAAGCGCATGGAGCGTGGCGAGCTGCGATTCGCTCCGGACGCGGAAAAGACCATCAGCCAGTACACCTGGCCGGGCAACGTCCGCGAACTGGAGAATGCCATCGAGCGAGCGGTGATCCTTTGCGACGGCTCGGTGATTTCGGCCGACCTGCTGGGTATCGACATCGAACTGGAGAACCTGGAGGAGGAGGAATACGCCCCTCTCAACCAGGGCAGCGGCGCCAATGAGCCAACCGAGGACCTGTCGCTGGAGGACTATTTCCAGCATTTCGTTCTCGAACATCAGGATCACATGACCGAGACGGAGCTGGCGCGAAAGCTCGGCATCAGTCGCAAATGCCTGTGGGAGCGTCGCCAGCGGCTGGGCATTCCACGGCGCAAACCCTCGGGTGCCTCGACCGCTACCGATCACTGACGGGCAGCGGCGATTTGTTACCCTACCGACCCGAGGTAACAGAAAGCGGGCCATCCGGTAACGGCGAGCCGAATTCTCTATCCTGAATCCGACGCACCTGATAGCCAACGTATTGATTCAAAATGAATTTTTGAAAATGGCACGGTAACTGCCATATTATTCGAACAACGACAACAACAAGCCAGAAGCAACGCAATAAAAACAACACGTAACGACTCCAGCCCTATAAAAACAACGATGCGGAGGCGCAGCAAACCGATCTTTTTGGAGTGGATTCCCGCCCGTCGGGCCTTGCCCGCAACCAGACCGAGAACAATAAAACTGCCTCGAGGCAGCACCTGAACTGGTTGGATCGAATGATGGTGGCGGTATCGGCAACCAAAGAAATCTGTTCGCTATTGGCTCCCCGACTGGGGAGCCGCCCGGCAGCCTCTCAGGCTTGCCGGAACGGGTCGGACAACAAGAACGACAGGCCCGGGCCAGTGACAACGACTTGAAAGGGAGCTTCGGCTCCCTTTCGTGCCTTTGACAGCCCTCCCCTCTTCGTACACCATCCTGCGGCCGATGCTAGAATCTGCAATCATCCTGCGGTCAAAAGCTCGCTACTGGCCGACCATCCCGTCAAACAGTGCACCCCAATGCTGAAGAAGCTCTTCAAGTCTTTCCGCCTGCCCCTGAGCCGCCCCAAACCGCGTAGTACGCCCAAGGTGCTGAATAACCAGCAGCATTCGCTGCGTCGCCAACAGATCAGCCGCCATGCGGTCAGTGTAGTCGAGCGTCTGCAGGGCGCCGGCTATCAGGCCTACGTGGTCGGTGGTTGCGTGCGGGATTTGCTGCTCGACCATGAGCCGAAGGATTTCGACGTCGCCACCAATGCCACCCCCGAGCAGGTGCGGGCCGAGTTCCGCAACGCCCGGGTCATCGGTCGCCGATTCAAGCTGGTCCATGTGCACTTCGGCCGGGAAATCATCGAGGTTGCCACCTTCCGTGCCCATCACCCCGAGGGCGAGGACGAAGAAGAGAGCAGCCAGTCCTCGCGCCATGAAAGCGGGCGCATCCTGCGCGACAACGTCTACGGCACCTTGGAGGAGGACGCCCAGCGGCGCGACTTCACCATCAATGCGCTGTACTACGATCCGAGCAGCGAGCGCATCCTCGATTACGCCCACGGCGTTCCCGACATACACAACCGTCTGGTCCGTCTGATCGGAGATCCCCGTCAACGCTACCAGGAAGATCCGGTCCGCATGCTCCGCGCCGTGCGCTTCGCCGCCAAGCTCGACTTCGACATCGAGCACCACAGCGCCGCACCGATCCGTCAGCTGGCGCCGCTGCTGCGGGACATTCCCTCGGCACGGCTGTTCGACGAAGTGCTCAAGCTGTTCCTTTCCGGCCATGGTGAGCGCACCTTCGAGCTGCTCCTCGACTACGACCTGTTCGCCCCCCTGTTCCCGGCCAGTGCCGAGGCCCTCGAGCGCGATCCGGGCTATACGGGCAGATTGATTCGCCAGGCCCTGGCCAACACCGATGCGCGCATCGAGGAAGGCAAGCCGGTGACCCCCGCCTTCCTCTTCGCCGCACTGCTCTGGCCTGCGCTGCCCGCCCGCGCCCTGGCCCTGCAGGAGCGAGGCATGCCGCCGATCCCGGCGATGCAGGAAGCCGCACACTTGGTCATCAGCGAACAATGCCGCCGCACCGCCGTTCCCAAGCGTTTCACCATCCCGATCCGCGAGATCTGGGACATGCAGGAGCGCCTGCCGCGACGCCAGGGCAAGCGCGCCGATCTGCTTTTGGAGTATCCTCGCTTCCGCGCCGGTTACGATTTTCTCCTGCTGCGCGAAGAGGCCGGTGAACAGACCGGCGGCCTCGGCGACTGGTGGACCGACTATCAGGAGGCCAGCGACAGCGAAAGACGCAGCATGATCCGCGCCCTCAGCAACAAGGAAGAGGGCGGCGCACCGCGCAAGCGCCGGCGCAGCGGCTCCCGCAAGCGCCGTGGACCACACAAGGAAAGTGCTCCGAACACCTACGGAGATTGAGCATGGAACGTATCTACATCGGCCTCGGCAGCAATCTGGCCGAACCGCACGAACAGCTGTGCGCGGCCCTCGCTGCCCTGCGGGCGCTGCCGCGCACGCATCTGGCCGCGGTTTCCTCCTTCTACGACAGCGAGCCGTTGGGGCCTGCCGACCAGCCGCCCTACGTCAATGCCGTCGCCGCCCTGGACAGCGAGCTGGAGCCGCTCGAGCTGCTTGATGCCCTGCAGACGATCGAGCTCGATCAGGGCCGCGTGCGCAAGGCCGAGCGCTGGGGCCCGCGCACCCTGGATCTGGACATCCTGCTGTTCGGTGATCGTCAACTCGACGAGCCGCGCCTGACCGTGCCGCACTACCACATGCAAGCCCGCCCCTTCGTGCTCTACCCGCTGGCGGAGATCGCCCCGAACCTGTGCCTGCCGGACGGCCGCGCGCTCGACGAACTGCTCGCCGCCTGCCCGTTCGAGGGGTTGCGCCGCCGCGAGACGGACTGTGCGGGCTAGGCGGGTCGGCAAAGCCCGTAATTGACTTCCGCCCCCCCCATCCGGACTATAAGCCTCCCATTGCCCCGTACCGGTGCACGACCGGTACCGATGAGGACAAATACAAGATGCCCGAAGTAACCCGGACCACCCTGCAAGGCCTCAAGCAGAAGGGTGAGAAGATCACCATGCTGACCTGCTACGACGCCACCTTTGCCCATACGGCCTCCCGGGCCGGTGTCGAGGTACTGCTGGTGGGCGACTCGCTCGGCATGGTCTTGCAGGGCCACGACAGCACCCTACCGGTAAGCGTGGCCGACATGGCCTACCACACCGCCTGCGTCAAGCGGGGCAACCAGGGCGCGATGATTCTCACCGACCTGCCGTTCATGGCCTATGCCACCCTGCCCCAGGCGCTGGAGAACTGCGCCGCGCTGATGCGCGCCGGCGCACACATGGTCAAACTGGAGGGAGGCGCCTGGCTCGCAGAGACCGTCAGCCGCCTGGCCGACAACGGCATTCCAGCCTGCGTGCATCTGGGCCTGACCCCGCAATCGGTGAACCTGTTCGGCGGCTACAAGGTGCAGGGCCGCGGCGAAGCCCAGGCCCAGCGGCTGCGCGACGACGCCGAGGCGCTGGAGCGGGCCGGCGCAGCGATGCTGCTGCTGGAGTGCGTCCCCAGCGAACTGGCCTCGGAGATCAGTCTGGCGGCGCAGGTCCCGGTCATCGGCATCGGCGCCGGTAGCGGCACCGACGGCCAGGTGCTGGTCATGCACGACATGCTCGGCCTCTCCCTCAGCGGCCGGATGCCGAAGTTCGTGAAGAACTTCATGGCCGGCCAGGACAGCCTCCACGGGGCGTTCGCCGCCTATGTGAGCGCCGTGAAGAAACGCGAATTCCCCTCAGACGAACACGGTTTTTCCGCATGATCACCGTCAAGACCATCCGCGAACTGCGGGCCGCCGTGGCCCGGGCCCGCGGCGAAGGCAAACGTATCGCCCTGGTGCCGACCATGGGCAACCTGCATGCCGGACACATCGCCCTGGTGGAAAAAGCCAGGCAGCGCGCCGACTTCGTGGTTGTCAGCATCTTCGTCAACCCCCTGCAGTTCGGCCCGAACGAAGATCTGGACAACTACCCGCGCACCCTGGCCGCCGATCAGGAGAAGCTGTTCGGCGCCGGCTGCAACCTGCTGTTCGTGCCCGGCGTCGAGGAGATGTACCCGGGCGGCCTGCAGTCCCAGACCCAGGTCAGCGTCACGGGCGTTTCCGAAGGGCTGTGCGGCGACAGGCGCCCCGGGCACTTCGACGGCGTGGCCACCGTGGTGACCAAGCTGTTCAACATCGCCCAGCCGGACATCGCCATCTTCGGCGAGAAGGATTACCAGCAGCTGGCGGTCATCCGCACCATGGTGCGCGACCTGAACATGCCGGTGCAGATCTTCGGCGAGCCGACCGTCCGCGCTGGCGACGGGCTAGCCCTGTCCTCGCGCAACGGCTACCTCAGCGAGGAGCAGCGCGCAATCGCTCCGGCCCTGTACCGGACCCTGTGCGACGCGGCCGCCGCCATCCAGGCCGGCGAGCGGGATTTCGACCGTCTGATTCGTGACGGGCTCGCCGCCCTCGAGCGGGCCGGCTTCCGTCCCGACTACCTGGAGATCCGTGAAGCCAACAGCCTGCGGCCCGCCACGGCAGCGGACCACCAGCTGGTCGTGCTGGCCGCGGCCTTCATCGGCAATACGCGACTGATCGACAATCTATCCGTGGAAATCGCCGGTCAATAAAACCATGGGGGCTCTGGTACTGGGCCGCCGGGCAGTCGTACCATACACCCCCGTGTTCTTGATCACATAACAAGGTTGGGGCAAACTCACCCGCCGCTTGTGGAAGCCTGAAGAGGAATAGCCATGCATGCCATCATGCTCAAGGCCAAATTGCACCGTGCCGAGGTAACCCACTCGGTGCTCGATTACGAGGGCTCCTGCGCCATCGATGGAGAATGGCTGGATCTGGCAGGCATCCGCGAGTACGAGCAGATCCAGATTTACAACGTGGACAATGGCGAGCGCTTCACCACCTACGCCATCCGCGCCGAGGAAGGCTCGAAGATGATCTCCGTCAACGGCGCCGCCGCGCACAAGGCCAAGGAAGGTGATCGCCTGATCATCTGCGCCTATGCCCATTACAGCGAGGCGGAGCTGGCCAGTCACAAGCCGCATATCCTGTATATGGCCCCCGGCAACGTGCTCAGCCATACCAGCAACGCCATCCCGGTACAGGTCGCCTGACAGGTAGTTCCTGCACGTCCTTGCCCCGAATCGAAAAGCCCGGAACGCTCCGGGCTTTTTGTTATAGAACGCTCAAGTACAAGGAAGAAGCTCCTTATGCCGTACTACAAGCACCCACTCGATGTCACCGCCCTGCCCTCCTGGCAGGCGCTTGAGCGTCACCGCGAGGCCATGCAGGCCTTCAGCATGCGCGACGCCTTCGCAGCGGACCCGGAACGCTTCAAGCGCTTTTCCCTGAGCGGCTGCGGTCTATTTCTCGACTACTCGAAGAACCTGATCACCAACGAAACCCGCGATCTTCTGGTACGCCTGGCGCGGGAGATCGGGCTCGAACGGGCCATCCGCGCGCTGTTCGACGGCGAAGCGCTGAACGCCTCGGAGGGCCGCCCGGCCCTGCACACCGCCCTGCGCCAGCCGGTCGGCAAGCGCCTGGTGGTGGACGGCGTCAACCTAATCCCGCTGGTCCATCGGGTCCTGAACCAGATGACCGAGCTGACCGGGCGCATCCACGACGGCCTCTGGCGCGGCTATTCGGAACACCCGATCACCGATGTGGTGAACATCGGCATCGGCGGCTCCTTCCTCGGCCCGCAGCTGGTTTCCGAGGCCCTGCTGCCCTTCGCCCAGCGCGGCGTGCGCTGCCATTACCTGGCCAATATCGACGGCAGCGAGTTCCACGACCTGTCCACCCGCCTGCGCGCCGAGACCACCCTGTTCATCGTCTCCTCGAAATCCTTCGGCACCCTGGAGACCCTGAAGAACGCCCAGGCCGCGCGCACCTGGTGCCTCGCCCAAGGCTGCCCGGAAAGCGAGCTGTACCGCCACTTCATCGCCGTCACCAGCAATACCGAGGCCGCGGTGAGCTTCGGCATCCGCAAGGAGAACATCTTCCCGATGTGGGACTGGGTAGGCGGCCGCTACTCCCTGTGGTCGGCGATCGGCCTGCCGATCGCCCTGGCCATCGGCATGTCGAACTTCAAGGAGCTGCTGTCCGGCGCCTACAGCATGGACCAGCACTTCCAGAACACGCCCTTCGAGGAGAACATGCCGGTACTGATGGCCCTGCTCGGCGTCTGGTACGGCAACTTCTGGGGCGCGCAGAGCCATGCCATCCTGCCCTACGACCACTACCTGCGGAACATCACCCAGCACCTGCAGCAGCTGGACATGGAGTCCAACGGCAAGAGCGTGCGCCAGGACGGCACCCCGGTATCCTGCAGCACCGGCCCGGTGATCTGGGGCGGCGTCGGCTGCAACGGCCAGCACGCCTACCACCAGTTGCTGCACCAGGGCACCCTGCTGATTCCGGCGGACTTCATCGTCCCGGTGGTCAGCCACAACCCGATCGCCGACCACCATCAGTGGCTGTACGCCAACTGCCTGTCGCAGAGCCAGGCCCTCATGTGCGGCAAGACCCGCGCCGAGGCCGAAGAAGAGCTGCGCGCCAAGGGCTGGCCGGAATCCGAGGTTCAGCGCCTGGCGCCGCACAAGGTGATCCCCGGCAACCGGCCGAGCAACACTCTGGTGCTGGAGCGCATCAGTCCGCGCCGGCTGGGGGCCCTGGTCGCCCTGTACGAGCACAAGGTCTTCGTGCAGAGCGTGATCTGGGGAATCAACGCCTTCGACCAATGGGGCGTCGAACTGGGTAAGGAACTCGGCAAGGCCGTCTACCAGCGCCTCACCAACGGCGAGGAAGATCCGGCCGAGGACGCCTCTACCCAGGGGCTCATCGACTACTTCCGCGGACGCCACCGCGGCTGAGTCGAGCCTGCGGCGCAGGGCTCCTGCGCCGCACGAGGCGCCATGCCGGCGCCCCGGAAACTTGAACCCGACGCATAGCGGGTCCACCCTTACGAGCATCGCGGACACAATAAGAAGGAAACCGCCATGCTCGAGATCAGCCCCCTCCCCGTCAGCGAAGCGGCACGTCAACGCGCTCTGCTGGACAACGACGCCTATCTGCGCCTTTATCGGCAGTCCGTCGAGGAGCCGGAGCGCTTCTGGGCCGAGCAGGCCGCGGCCTTTCTCGACTGGTTCGCGCCCTGGCGCAGCGTCTACGAGGGCGATCTGCGCCAGGGCCGGGCCAGTTGGTTCGCCGGGGGGCGGCTGAACGTCTCCCACAACTGCATCGACCGCCACCTCGCCCGGCGCGGCGATCAGGTGGCGCTGATCTGGGAGGGTGACAATCCGGCCGAGTCCAAGCAGATCACCTACCGCCAGCTGCACGACCAGGTCTGCCGCCTGGCCAATCTGCTGAAGAGCCGAGGCGTCGGCAAGGGCGACCGGGTCTGCATCTACCTGCCGATGATCCCGGAAGCGGCCTTCGCCATGCTCGCCTGCGCCCGCATCGGTGCCATCCACTCGGTGGTGTTCGCCGGCTTTTCCCCGGAAGCGCTGCGCGACCGCATCCTCGATGCCGATTGCCATACCCTGATCACCGTCGACGGTGGCATCCGCGGCGGCAAGGCCACGCCGCTCAAGCACAACGCCGACCTGGCCCTGAACAGCTGCCCGAACGTCTCCACCATGATCGTGGTACGGCGCACCGGCGGCGAAGTCGACTGGCAGCCGGGGCGCGATCTCTGGTACCACGAGGCCGTGCCCGCCTGCAGCGCCGACTGTCCGGCCGAGCCGGTGGACGCCGAGGACCCGCTGTTCGTTCTCTACACCTCGGGCTCGACCGGCAAACCCAAGGGCGTGCTGCATACTACCGGCGGCTACCTGCTGCAAGCGGCGATAACCCACAAGTACGTATTCGACTACCACGACGGCGACATCTACTGGTGCAGCGCGGATATCGGCTGGGTCACCGGGCACAGTTACATCGTCTACGGCCCCCTGGCCAACGGCGCCACATCCCTGATGTTCGAGGGCGTACCGAACTATCCGGACGCTTCGCGGTTCTGGCAGGTGGTGGACAAGCACCGGGTGAACATCTTCTACACAGCCCCCACCGCGCTGCGCTCGCTGATGCGCGAGGGCGAGGCACCGGTGAAGAAGACCTCCCGCGCCAGCCTGCACCTGCTCGGCTCGGTGGGCGAGCCGATCAACCCGGAGGCCTGGGAGTGGTACTTCCGGGTGGTCGGCGAGAGCCGCTGCCCGATCGTCGACACCTGGTGGCAGACCGAAACCGGCGCCATCATGATCACGCCGCTGCCGGGGGCGACCCGGCTCAAGCCGGGCTCGGCGACCCGCCCGTTCTTCGGCGTACAGCCGGCGCTGCTGGACGACAAGGGCCGGGAGATCGACGGCCCCGGCGCCGGCGTGCTGGCGATCAAGGCGAGCTGGCCGAGCCAGATCCGCAGCATCTGGGGCGACCGCCAGCGGCTGATCGACACCTACTTCAAACCCTACCCCGGCTACTACTTCAGCGGTGACGGCGCGCGGCGCGACGAGGACGGCTACTACTGGATCACCGGCCGCATCGACGACGTGATCAACGTCTCCGGCCACCGTATCGGCACCGCCGAGGTGGAAAGCTCCCTGGTACTGCACGACGGCGTCGCCGAGGCGGCCGTGGTCGGCTGTCCCCACGACGTCAAGGGGCAATGCATCTACGCCTTCGTCACCCTGGTGAACGGCTGCCAGCCCAGCGATCAGCTCAAGCAGGAACTGATCGCCATGGTCAGCCGGGAAATCGGCAGCTTCGCCAAGCCCGAGTTCCTGCAATGGGCACCGCGTCTACCCAAGACCCGCTCGGGCAAGATCATGCGCCGCATCCTGCGCAAGATCGCCTGCAACGAACTGGACAACCTGGGCGACACCTCGACCCTCTCCGACCCAAGCGTTCTGCAGGAGCTGATCGACCAGCGATTGAACCGATAGCCCGCCTTCGGGCTTCGATACGCTCAGCGCCAACCCGCAGTCTGGAGCTGATATGAAATTCCTTCGCCGCAGTCTCGAAGCCCAGGTTCTCGGCATCAGCGGCCTGGCCCTTGGACAGATCGATTTCGAGAGCCCCAAGGGCGATCCAGGCCTGTTCGGTCCCGACTCGGCCTGCTGGCGGGTGCACGGCGACTTCACCAGCATGCTCATCGGCGGCATCAGCGGCCTGCTGTTGCAGGCCTTGCATCCGCTGGCGCTGGCCGGAGTCTGGGACCATTCGAACTTTCGCCAGGACATGCTCGGCCGCCTGCGCCGCACCGGCCAGTTCGTGGCCGGCACCACCTACGGATCACGGGCGGACGCCGACTGGCTGATCGCGCGGGTGCGCCGCATCCATCAGCGGGTCGTCGGCCATGCCCCGGATGGCCGGCCCTATGCCGCCAGCGATCCCGAGCTGCTGACCTGGGTGCACGTGGCCGAGGTCAGCAGCTTCCTGCACGCGCACCTGCGTTATCGCAATCCCGGGCTCCCCGGCGCCGAGCAGGATCGCTATTACGCGGAAATCGCCCTGATCGCCGAACTCCTGGGCGCCCGCACGGTGCCCCGCTCGCGGACCGAAGTAGCGGACTATCTGCAGCAGATGCGCCCGCAGCTGTGCTGCGACGATCACTGTCGGGAAGTCGTGGGCCTCATCCTCGCTGCCCCGGCCCCCAACCTGCAGGCCAGGCCCTTCGCCTGGCTGATGCTGCGCGCCGGGATCGACCTGCTGCCGGACTGGGCAGCGCAGATGCTCGGGCTGCATCTGAACCCGATGCAGCGCCGCTTGATCCGTGTCGGGGTCGGAGGCACGGCACCGCTGCTACGCTGGGCGGTGCGCAACGGCTCCCTGCATCGGGCCCGACGGCGCATGGGATTGCCGGGGAGGCCTTAGACGAGCCGAGCCTCGGCGAAACGCGTGCGGGTTGGCTCTCGAAAGCAAAGGTGCATGTCATACTCCCCTGTGAATTACCACGGAATACCTCTGCAATGCGCCAAGGACTCAAACGCACGGTTGCGACCCTGCTGGTCATGATCGGCCTCTACAGCCTGCTCGGCTTCCTGATTCTCCCGGGGCTCGCGTTGCGGGTCATCAACCAGCAGCTGGAGCAGTATGTCGTCGTCCCGGCCCGGCTGGAACGACTGGAGTTCAACCCCTTCAGCCTGAAGCTCGACCTGTACCAGCTGCGACTGGGCGAAGCCGGAGCCGAGCAGTTGGCCTTCGAACACCTGCACGGCAATCTGCAATGGGACAGCCTGTGGACCGGCGCCCTGCATCTGGCCGATCTTCATCTCGAGCGTCCGCAGCTGGAGGTACGCCTCGACCCGCAGGGCAAGCTTAATCTGCTCGCGCTGCTCGACCTCCCGAAACCCGCCGCCGAGCAGCCGCAGAAGCCTGCGGGCAAGCCCTTTCCTCTGCGCCTGGAGCGTCTCCGGCTGGACCAGGGCCGCCTGCACTTCCAGGACCAGCGCCCGAGCCAGTCGGTCGAGCTGCGCTATGACGCCATCTCCTTCGAGCTGGCCAACCTCAGCACCTTGCCCAGCGAGTCCGCCGAGCTCACCCTACTGGCGAACAATCCCCAAGGCGGGAGGATTGACTGGAGCGGCCAGCTCAGCCTGATGCCGCTATCCTCCAGCGGCAGGCTCGGGATCGACCGATTGGGCTTGCAGTCGCTGTGGCCCTACGTGCGGCAGAACCTGCCGCTGGAGCTGAAGGAAGGAGCTCTCAGCCTGAGCACCGAATACCAGCTGGACCTGGCGGACAAGCCCCAGCTGACCCTGCGCAACGCCTCCGTGACCCTCTCGCCATTCGCCATCGAGGCGCCGGATGGCCGGCCCCTGGCCCGTCTGCAGAGCCTGGAGATCGGCAACACCTCGTTCGATCTGGCCAAGCAGCAGGTGGTGATCGGCCAACTGCGCAGCCAGGGACTGGAAGCCTGGGCGGCTCGCGAACCCAACGGCACCCTGGACTGGCAGGCGCTCTTCGCCACCGGCGCGAAAACGCCGGAACAGCCGGGCACCGCCGCCCCCGCCGATGCCGCGTCCCCGACGCCGGACACCCGGAAGCCGGCCTGGCAAGTTTTGCTGCAAGATGCCCAGATGCGCGGTACCCGGCTGCATCTGACCGACCGGGTACCGGAGCAGGACGTGGAGTTGCTGGTCGGCCCCCTGGATCTCGATCTGCGGGACTTCGACAGCCGCGGCCAGTCGCCCTTCCAGCTCAAGCTGAACAGCGCCATCGGCCAGGGCCAGGTACAGATCGCCGGCCAGGTCCAGCAGACGCCGCTGAGCGCCCGGCTGCAGGTCGAAAGCCGGGATCTGGATCTGCGCCTGGCGCAGTCCTACATCAGCCCACTCATGCGCCTGGAGCTGCGCAGCGGCCAGCTCGATGGAGACCTGCAGGTCGAGCTGCAGGGCGGCTCGCCGCTGGCGCTCAGCGTTGGCGGCAAAGCCGTGGTCAAGCAGCTGCATACCCTGGACACCCTGAAGAGCCGTGACTTCGTCAAATGGCAGCAACTGACCCTGGATGGCCTGAATTATCGTCACGGCGAGCAACTGAGCATCGACCAGGTCACCTTCAGCCAACCGTACGCCCGCTTCATCATCAACGAGGACCTGACCACCAACGTCGGCGAGCTGCTGATCGCCAAGCCCCAGCAGCCGGCCGCAGCGCCGAACGAAAAGCCGGAAACCGGCGGCAAGCCGCTGGGCATCCACATCGGCGCCGTCGACATCCGCGACGGTTCGGCCAACTTCGCCGACTTCAGTCTGCGGCCGAACTTCGCTACGGCCATCCAGCAACTCAACGGCCACATCGGCACGCTGGACAACCGCCAACCGGCACCGGCCTCGGTGGATATCAAGGGCAAGGTCGATCGCTACGCACCGGTCACCATCGAGGGCGGCCTCACCCCCTTCAATCCCCTTGAGCGTCTGGACATCGCCACCCGCTTCCAGCGCGTAGAACTGACCACCCTGACCCCCTACTCCGGCAAGTTCGCCGGCTATCGCATCCGCAAGGGCCGGCTCGACCTGGATCTGCACTACCGCATCCAGAACGGTCGACTGAACGCGGAGAACAAGGTGGTCCTCGAACAGTTGCAACTCGGCGAGCGGGTCGACAGCCCGAGCGCGGTGGATCTGCCGATACGTTTGGCGGTGGCGCTGCTGAAGGATACCCAGGGGCGGATCGCCATTGATCTGCCGGTGCAGGGCGACCTGAACAACCCCGAGTTCAGCATCATGCCCATCGTCTGGAAGACCCTGCGCAACCTGGTACTGCGGGCGGCAGAGGCCCCCTTCAAGTTCATCGGCGGTCTCGTTCAGGGCAGCGCGCCCGATGTCGACCTCGGCCAGGTCGATTTCCGGCCGGGCTCGAGCGAACTCGAGCCCAAGGCGCAGCGCAATCTGGATACCCTCGGCGAGGGCCTGAAGCAGCGCCCGCAGCTGCGCCTGGAGATCGAGGGCATGAGCTCCCAACCCAGCGACGGGCCGCTGCTCGCCGAGCAACGCCTAGAGCGGGAATACCGTATCGTCTACTACCGCATGCTGCAGCGCCGCGGCGAAAGCGTGCCGGCCAGCGCCGAACAACTGGAAGTGCCGGACAAGGAGAAAGCGCCGCTGCTAGAGGGCATCTATCGCAGCCGTCTGAAGCAGCAGCCGCCGACGGAATGGGCGAAACTGAAACAGGAACAGCGCGCCAGCCAGATGCGCCAGGCGGTGCTCGACTCCTGGAGCAACAGCACATTGCTGCTACGACAATTGGCCCAGGCGCGTGCCGCCAACATCAAACGCTATCTGGTCGAGCGCGGCGGCCTGGACGACCAGCGCATCTACCAGCTGGACGTCAACGTCGGCGAGTCCTCGGCCGATGACAAGGTCAGCGTACCCTTGCATCTGGGGAGCGAGTGATGGCGCAGAAGAAGTTGCTACGATCGCTCTATCTGCTACCTACCTTCCTTTGCCTGCCCGCGTACGCCGACACCCTGCGCTGCGGCAGCCAGCTGGTCAGCGTGGGAGACCGGGCCTTCGAAGTCGAACAGAAATGCGGCGCGCCGCGGGAGCGCGACCTGCTCGGCTACAGCGTCGAACGCCAGGGACAGTATGACTTGAAGCTGGAGGAATGGGTCTACGGCCCGTACAACGGCATGTACTATTTCCTGGAATTCGAGGGCAATCGCCTGGTCCGCATCGATACGCGACGCCGGCTCTGAAGGCAGGCAGCCAATCTCGGATTCTGTGCAGGCCCCGTGATGAATATCCGCATTGTTTCCTTGCTCGGCCTGCTGCTGGCAGGCCCGCTTCACGCCGACACGCTGCGCTGTGACAGTCATCTTGTCAGCACCGACGATCCGGTCCAGGAAGTCGAGGCCAAATGCGGCGAACCGGTCAGCCGCGACTTCCTGGGCTACCGGGAAAGGGTGGATGAATGGGGCTTCCTCCAAGAGGTCCGGGTGGAGGAATGGGTCTACGGCCCGCGCAACGGCATGTACTACTACCTGCGCTTCGAAGGCAACCGACTGGTCGATATCGACAGTCGACGCGGACGGTGAATCAGGACGAGCCCCTCCCATGCTCGAGAAGGGCCCGGTGACAGGCTAGTCGGCGACATCCAACCCTTCGGCCGAAACGTCCCTGACGCCCTCGATGCCCTTCGCCTTCTGAATGGCCAGCTTCTTCTCCGCCTTGCTGGCCACGGTGCCGGAAAGCGACACGACACCCTTGTTGGTCTCCACCTTGATATCCGTGCCGCTCAGGCTGTCGTCGGCCAGGAAACTGGCCTTGACCTTGCTGGTGATCCAGGTGTCGGATACCGACCGGCCGGCCTTGTTCATGGTGTCACCGGCCTTGTCCATAGTCTCACCAGCGTCGTCCATAGTATCGCTGGCCTTTTCACCGCCTTTCTCCATGGTTTCGCCAGCCTTGTGTCCAGCCCGCTCCATGGTATCGCCGGCGGAATCACCAGCGGCGACGAACAGCGGCTTACCCTGGACCGTGGAGCCATCCGCCAGGGCGCTGTGCATCAACGAGCCCATGGCGATGGCGGTAGCAGTGACGAGGGTCCATTTGTGGAAGGACTTGCTCATGTCTTCGGTTCCTCTCTTCTGGCGGAAGTGACTGCCTGTCTGAGTGGTCGCAAGCCCCGTGCCAAACCGGAAGGAACAAGATTCGTTGTTTAATCAGGGAATTATGTAAGGCCATCAAGTCCCGTATGTTGCAAGCTGCAAGACTGGCGTTATTTGCAGGTTGCAGCTTGCATGATCCGGCAGCTTTCGAGCCGCAAAAAAAAAGAGGGCCTGACAGGCCCTCTTTTTCGCGCCGGAAAGCGTCGTCGTTACACGCCGGAAGCCTCGGCAGCAGCGACGTCCTTCATCGACAGCTTGATGCGGCCACGGTTATCCACATCCAGCACCAGCACCTTCACCTCCTGACCTTCCTTGAGCACGTCGGTGACTTTCTCGATGCGCTGGTCGCTGATCTGCGAGATGTGCACCAGACCGTCCTTGCCCGGCAGGATGTTGACGAAGGCACCGAAGTCGACGATGCGCTCGACCTTGCCGACGTAAACCTTGCCGATCTCGGCTTCGGCAGTGATGGACAGCACGCGCTGCTTGGCGGCTTCGGCGGCCTCGCGGGTCTCGCCGAAGATCTTCACCGAACCGTTGTCCTCGATGTCGATGGAGGCCTTGGTCTCCTCGCAGATAGCGCGGATGGTGGCGCCGCCCTTGCCGATCACGTCGCGGATCTTGTCCGGATCGATCTTCATGGCCAGCATGGTCGGGGCGTTGACCGACAGCTCGCTGCGCGACTGGGCGATGACCTGGCTCATCTGACCGAGGATGTGCAGACGGGCTTCCAGCGCCTGGTTCAGGGCGATTTCCATGATCTCCTCGGTGATGCCCTGGATCTTGATGTCCATCTGCAGTGCGGTGACGCCGTTGGCGGTACCGGCCACCTTGAAGTCCATGTCGCCCAAGTGGTCCTCGTCGCCGAGAATATCGGTCAGCACGGCGAACTTCTCGCCCTCCTTGACCAGGCCCATGGCGATACCGGCCACCGGCGCCTTCATCGGCACACCGGCGTCCATCAGCGCCAGGGAGGCGCCGCAGACCGACGCCATGGAGCTGGAGCCGTTGGACTCGGTAATCTCGGAAACCACACGCACGGTGTAGGGGAATTCCTCTTCCTTCGGCAGCATGGCCTGCACGCCGCGGCGGGCCAGACGACCGTGGCCGATCTCGCGACGGCCGGCGCTGCCCATGCGGCCGCACTCGCCCACCGAGAACGGCGGGAAGTTGTAGTGCAGCATGAAGGTGTCCTTGCGCTCGCCTTCCAGGGTGTCGAGCAGCTGGGCGTCGCGCGCAGTGCCGAGCGTGGCCACCACCAGCGCCTGGGTCTCGCCGCGGGTGAACAGGGCGGAGCCGTGGGTCTTCGGCAGCACGCCGACTTCGACCTTCAGCGGGCGAACGGTACGGGTATCGCGGCCATCGATACGCGGCTTGCCGTTGACGATGTTCTCACGCACGGTGCGGTATTCGATCTCACCGAAGGCGCTTTTCACCTCGTCGACGCCATACTGGCCTTCCTCGCCGGCCAGCTTGGCCACTGC
Source organism: Azotobacter bryophylli (assembly GCF_042643485.1). Lineage (NCBI taxonomy): Bacteria > Pseudomonadati > Pseudomonadota > Gammaproteobacteria > Pseudomonadales > Pseudomonadaceae > Azotobacter > Azotobacter bryophylli. The sequence continues at coordinate 39,282 of NZ_JBHRSJ010000030.1, forward strand.
CTGATCACGCAGCTCGTCCAGGCGGCCATAGCGATCCTGCTTCAAGGTGATGGTGTAGGCCTGGGAGATGGCCTCGCCGAATTCGGCGCGGATGGCGTTCAGCAGGGGGCTGTTGGGGGCCGGCGGCTCCCAGTTCCAGGCGGGCTTGCCGGCCTCGGCGGCGAATTCCTTGATGGCCTGGATCACGGCCTGGAATTCCTCGTGGGCGAACAGCACGGCACCGAGCATCTGGTCTTCGGTCAGCTCCTCGGCTTCGGACTCGACCATCAGTACTGCGGATTCGGTACCGGCCACCACCATGTCCAGGCGGGAAGCCTTGAGCTGCTCGTAGCTCGGGTTCAGCAGGTAGCCGGTTTCCTCGTGGTAACCCACGCGGGCGGCGCCGATCGGGCCGTTGAACGGAATGCCGGAAACCGCCAGGGCGGCAGAGGTGCCGATCATCGAGGCGATGTCCGGGTCGGTCTTCTTGCTGGTGGACAGTACGGTACAGATCACCTGTACCTCATTCATGAAGCCTTCCGGGAACAGCGGACGGATCGGACGGTCGATCAGGCGCGAAGTCAGGGTTTCCTTCTCCGAAGGACGGCCTTCGCGCTTGAAGAATCCACCGGGGATGCGGCCGGCGGCGTAGGTCTTCTCCTGGTAGTGCACGGACAGCGGGAAGAACCCCTTGCCCGGGTCAGCCTGCTTGGCTGCGACCACGGTGACCAGGACGGTGATGTCGTCATCAATGGTGACCATCACGGCACCCGAGGCCTGGCGCGCGATGCGACCGGTCTCGAGGGTGACGGTCGACTGACCGAATTGGAACTTCTTGATAACCGGATTCACGGTACTTTCCTTCTCTTTGTTGCCTTGGGGGAAATCCTCAGGAAGGGGGGAGTCGGACCCTGTTCGCTTCCTGAAAAAGCCGGGAGCTGAAAGCAAAAGGCTGGAAGCAAGCACGATGTCTCACTTCCAGCCTCCCGCTCCCCGCTTCCGGCGTGGCGCGTCTTAGCGACGCAGACCCAGACGACCGATCAGGGTGCTGTAACGAGTGGTGTCCTTACCCTTCAGGTAGTCCAGCAGCTTGCGGCGCTGGTTGACCATGCGGATCAGGCCACGACGGGAATGGTGGTCTTTGCCGTTGGCCTTGAAGTGTTCCTGCAGCTTGTTGATGTTGGCGGTCAGCAGGGCAACCTGCACTTCCGGAGAACCGGTATCGCCTTCAGCTTGCTTGTACTCGTTAACGATCTGGGCTTTTTCTTCAACGCTCAGTGCCATGATGGGCTCCTAGAGTGAACAGGCCGGGATATCTCCCGTTTGGATAGAAGGGGAATGACCGTGCCTGCTGACAGCCACCCTCGTTATAGCCGGTTCCGACCGGCTATGTTTAACCGCGATCGGGCCAATCCGCCGCGGCGTCGGTCATTCCGACCGAATCAGTCGACGCGGCGCAATGCGCCCATCGTCGCTCACCTCACCGATGCCGATGAAGCGACCTTCGTGATCCTGCACACGGACCATGCCGAATTTCGGTGCCTGTGGTGCGCGCACCGGCTGACCGTGCAGCCAGTAATAACTGCTGTGCTCGGAGAGCTGCAGCAGGGGCCAATGCTCCAGACCGCTGTCGGCCGGCAGGAGGAAACGGTCCAGCGCTTCGCTGCCACCCTCGGCGTGGGCCTGCTCAAGGCTCTCCAGACTGATCGCCTGGTCCAGGCTGAAAGGCCCGGCCTGGGTCCGCCGCAACTCCGCGACATGGGCGCCGGCGCCCAGCGCCTGGCCGATATCCTCGACCAAAGTGCGAATATAGGTGCCCTTGCTGCAGGCCACCGAAAGTCGGGCGAACGGGGGTTCGAAACTCAGCAAATCCAAGCGCCCAATAGTAACAGAACGCGGCTCGCGCTCCACTACTTCGCCAGCACGAGCCAGCTTGTAGAGCGGTTGACCATCGCGCTTGAGCGCCGAATACATTGGCGGAATCTGGCTAATCTCGCCACGAAAGCGCGACAGGACCGCTTCGAGGGCATCTCGATCGACGCTCACGTCACGACGCTCGAGCACTTCCCCCTCGGCATCGCCGGTCGCGGTGGTCACGCCAAGATGCATCAGGGTCTCGTAGCCCTTGTCGGCATCCAGAAGGTACTGGGAGAACTTGGTCGCCTCGCCGAAGCAAAGTGGGAGAACACCAGTGGCCAGTGGATCGAGACTGCCGGTATGACCGGCCTTCTCCGCGTTCAACAGCCAACGGATCTTCTGCAGCGCGGCGTTGGACGTCAGCCCGCGCGGCTTGTCGAGAACCAGGATGCCATCGATCTTGCGGCGAATACGTTTGACCTGGGCCACGCCTTACTCCTCGCCCTTACCTGCATGCAGGCGGTCTTCCGCCACGGCTCGCTCGATCAGCGCAGAAAGCTCGACACCGCGGCGAATGCTGGCGTCATAGCAGAAATGCAGTTGCGGGATGGTTCGCAGCTTCATCGACTTACCCAGCAGCATCCGCAGAAAGCCGGCGGCTTCATTGAGGATCTCCAGATTGCGCTCGATCTCCTGGGCGCTGTCTTCCTTGCCCATGACGGTGATGAACACCTTGGCGTGGGAAAGATCTCGAACGACCTGGACACCGGTGATGGTGACCATACCGAGGCGCGGGTCCTTGATCTCTCGTTGGATCAGCAGGGACAGCTCGCGCTGCATCTGATCGCCGATGCGTTGGGTACGACTGTAATCTTTGGCCATGGAATCTGCCTCGAGCCGTAAAGCTCTCAAAAATCATGTAGCCACAAACGGGAGCGGCAAGCCCAAGCCGAGGCGAGCGTCGCCACGCTTGGAGCTTGCCGCTTGTCACTTGCCGCTGTGCTGGGTTACAGCGTCCGAGCCACCTGGACTTTCTCGTACACTTCGATCTTGTCGCCGACCTTGACGTCGTTGTAGCTCTTCACGCCGATACCGCATTCCATGCCGGCACGCACCTCGGCAACATCGTCCTTGTAACGGCGCAGGGATTCCAACTCGCCCTCGAAGATCACCACGTCGTCGCGCAGCACACGGATCGGCCGATTGCGATGAACCATGCCCTCGACCACCATGCAGCCGGCGATAGCGCCGAACTTCGGCGAGCGGAAAACATCGCGCACCTCGGCGACGCCCAGGATGTTTTCCCGGACTTCGCTGCCCAGCATGCCCGTCAGCGCCTTCTTCACGTCCTCGATGATGTCGTAGATGACGTTGTAATAGCGCAGATCCAAGCCTTCCTGCTCGACGATCTTGCGGGCGCCGGCATCGGCACGCACGTTAAAGCCGAACAGTACTGCATTGGAGGCCAGGGCCAGGTTGGCATCGCTCTCGGTGATACCACCGACGCCACCGCCCACCACGCGCACCTGGACTTCCTCGTTGCCAAGCTCCGAGAGGGCACCCTGCAGGGCCTCCAGCGAGCCACGCACATCGGACTTGAGGACGATGTTGAGAGTCTTCTTCTCGTCCTGCCCCATGGTCTCGAAGATGTTCTCCAGCTTCGCGGAATGCTGACGCGCCAGCTTCACCTCGCGGAACTTGCCCTGGCGGAACAGGGCCACTTCGCGGGCCTTCTTCTCGTCGGCCACTACGGTCAGCTCGTCGCCAGCATCCGGCGTACCGTCCAGGCCGAGGATTTCCACCGGAATGGAAGGGCCAGCCTCCTTGATGGGCTTGCCGTTCTCGTCGAGCATGGCCCGCACGCGGCCATAGTTGACTCCGACCAGGACCATGTCGCCTTGACGCAAGGTACCGTCCTGCACCAGTACGGTGGCGACAGGGCCACGTCCCTTGTCGAGACGCGATTCGACCACTACACCACGGCCAGGAGCCGAAGGGGTCGCTTTCAGCTCCAGCACCTCGGCCTGCAGCAGCACGGCTTCGAGCAGTTCGTCGATACCGGTACCGACCTTAGCGGAGACGGGAACGAACTGGGTGTCGCCACCCCACTCCTCCGGAATCACGTCCAGTGCAGCCAGACCGTTCTTGATCCGGTCAAGATCGGCATCCGGCTTGTCGATCTTGTTCACTGCGACCACGATAGGCACGCCCGCAGCCTTCGCATGCTGCACAGCCTCCTCGGTCTGGGGCATCACGCCGTCGTCGGCCGCCACCACTAGGATCACGATGTCGGTAGCCTTGGCGCCACGCGCACGCATGGCGGTGAACGCTGCGTGACCGGGGGTGTCCAGGAAAGTGATCATGCCCCGGTCGGTTTCCACATGGTAGGCACCGATGTGCTGGGTGATACCACCGGCCTCGCCTGCCGCCACCTTGGCTCGACGGATGTAGTCGAGCAAAGAGGTCTTGCCATGGTCGACGTGACCCATGACGGTGACCACCGGCGCGCGGGAAAGCGCCTCGCCCTCGAATTTGAGCGACTCGGCCAGCTGCTCTTCCAGCGCATTCTCGCTGACCAGCTTGACCTTGTGCCCCATCTCTTCAGCCACCAGCTGCGCGGTTTCCTGATCGAGCACCTGGTTGATGGTCACCGGAGTGCCCATCTTGAACATGAACTTGACCACCTCGGCGCCCTTGACCGCCATCTGTGCAGCCAATTCGGCCACAGTGATGGTCTCGCCAATGGTCACCTCGCGCACGACCGGACCGGTCGGGCTCTGGAAGCCATGCACGTTGCGCTTCTTCAGCTTGGATTTGCCAGCGCGACTGCCACCGCGACGGAAGCGGTCCTCTTCATCCGCACCGGGGCGTACCGAGGGACGAGGAGCGACAGCCTTTTCCTTGATCGATGGGCGATGCTGAGCATTCTTGCGGTCGCGACGCTCATCGTCGATCACACGCACCTTTTCCGAGCGACGAGCCTCTTCGCGCTTGCGCTCCTCATTGCTCACAGTTCGCGCGGGCGCGGCTTCCACCTGGGGCTCAGTCACCTCAGGCGCAGGTACTTCTACAGCCTTGGCCACTGAGATCGCGGTCGCTTGCTCGGCCTGGCGCCGAGCCTCTTCCTCAGCAGCACGGCGTTTGGCTTCCTCATCGGCCTTCAGGCGCGCCGCAGCTTCCTCGGCAGCGCGCTGCTCTTCCAGTTCGCGCTGCTTCTCGGCCTCCAGCTCGTCGGGGCTACGTTTGACATAAGTCTTTTTCTTGCGCACCTCGACACTAATGGTCTTGCTGCCCGCCACTTTGAGAGTTGTGGTGGTCTTGCGCTTCAGGGTGATCTTGCGCGGCTCTTCCAGCTTCACGCCGTGACTGCTTTTGAGATGGGCCAATAAGGCCTGCTTCTCGTTATCGGTCACAACCTGCTCGGCGCTGGTGTGCGACAGTCCCGCCTCCCGCATCTGCTGCAGCAGGCGCTCGACCGGTGTATCGACCACCTGGGCCAGTTCTTTCACCGTGACTTGCGTCATGCATCTCTCTCCTCAGGCCGTAATGCTTACTCGAACCAATGGGCTCGAGCGGCCATGATCAGCTTGCCGGCACGCTCTTCATCCATGCCGTCGATGTCAAGCAGGTCGTCAATCGACTGCTCAGCCAGGTCTTCGCGGTTAACCACTCCGCGCATCGCCAGCTCCACCGCCAGCTCCTTATCCATACCCTCCAGAGAGAGCAGGTCTTCGGCCGGTTGGGCATCAGCTAGCTTTTCTTCTGTAGCGATGGCCTTCGTCAGCAGGCGGTCCTTGGCACGCATGCGCAGTTCGTTGACGATTTCCTCATCGAAACCCTCAATGCCGAGCATTTCTTCCATCGGTACATAGGCAATCTCTTCCAGGCTGGTGAACCCTTCCTCCACCAATACCTGAGCCAACTCTTCGTCGACTTCCAGTTCCTCGACGAAGGAACGCAGAATATCGCCGGTTTCAGCCTGCTGCTTGGCCTGGATATCAGCTTCGGTCATGACGTTGAGGGTCCAACCGGTCAACTGGCTGGCCAGCCGCACGTTCTGCCCGCCTCGGCCAATGGCTTGGGCCAGATTGTCCTCTGCCACAGCGACATCCATGGCATGAGCATCTTCATCGACGATGATCGCGGCCACCTCGGCCGGGGCCATGGCATTGATCACGAACTGAGCAGGGTTGTCATCCCAGAGCACGATATCCACACGCTCGCCACCCAGTTCGCCAGAAACGGCCTGAACGCGGGAACCCCGCATGCCGATACAGGCGCCTTGGGGATCGATACGTTTGTCCCGGGAGCGCACTGCGATCTTGGCGCGGGAGCCCGGATCGCGGGAAGCCGCCCTCACCTCGATCAGCCCTTCGGCGATTTCCGGCACTTCGATCGTGAACAACTCGATCAGCATCCCCGGCGCCGTTCTCGACAGTATCAGCTGTGGGCCACGATTTTCCGGACGAATTTCCTTGAGCAAGGCACGTACCCGGGCACCGACCCTGAATGTCTCGCGAGGAATGATGTCTTCCCGAGCCAACAGAGCCTCAGCGTTGTTACCGAGATCGACGATGACATTGTCGCGGGTCACTTTTTTGACCGTACCGGACACGATTTCCCCGACCCGCTCACGGTAGGCATCGACCACCTGAGCGCGCTCGGCTTCGCGGACCTTCTGCACGATCACCTGCTTGGCAGTCTGCGCAGCGATACGACCAAACTCGATGGACTCGATCTTTTCTTCGATCATGTCCCCTATCTTGGCATCAGGATTACGCTCCCGGGCCTGCGCCAAGGTCAGCTCGGCGGCAGGGTTTTCCAGAAGGTCATCCTCGACCACTGTCCACCGACGGTACGTGTCATAGTCTCCGGTGTGGCGATTGATCTGTACGCGCAGATCGACTTCATCCTCATAGCGCTTCTTGGTAGCGGTGGCCAGTGCCAGCTCCAAAGCTTCAAAAATCACGCCGGCCGGTACACCCTTCTCGTTGGATACCGACTCAACAACCAGCAGTACTTCTTTGCTCATCGTACGCTCGCCTTTGCAATCCATTGGATCCGCGGGATCCGCGACTTAGTCAAAACGGGGAATGATATTGGCCTTGTCGATCAGATCGATCGGCAGTAGGTATTCATGCTCATCCACCAACACCACCACGTCCTGCTCCTCTACGCCACGCAGGAGGCCCTGAAAGTTGCGCCGTCCTTCGAAGGGAGACCTCAGTTTGATCTTCACCTGCTCGCCGGGATACCGTGCGAACTGCTCAAGGGTAAACAATGGTCGGTCCATACCCGGGGAGGATACTTCGAGGGTGTACTCGCTGCTGATCGGATCCTCGACATCAAGGATCCCGCTAACCTGGCGACTCACCTTTTCACAGTCATCGACGAGGATGCCATTGGCATGATCGATATAGATACGCAGCAGAGAATGCCGCCCTTGAGACAGGAACTCGATGCCCCAGCACTCGTAGCCGAGCGCCTCCACTACCGGGGCCAACAAGGCCTGCAACTGTTCTAGCTTGCTCGACACCTGAACCCCTCGCGCATGCTGTGCAAATAAAAAATGGGCGCAACGCCCATTCCCTTCCGTTCTGCCATGAGTGCCGCTTGCCAGCACAAGTACCCACCTAGCAAAAAGCCCCTAAAAAGGGGCTCAGCTACAACTGGTTGCGGGGGCTGGATTTGAACCAACGACCTTCGGGTTATGAGCCCGACGAGCTACCAGACTGCTCCACCCCGCGTCAAAAGCTGGAGCGGAAGTATACGACCGAACCCTTTCCTAGGTCAACCGCACCTTCCACCAACAAGAAGGCCCGCTTTTCAGCGGGCCTCTTGATTTGGTACCGAGGAGGGGACTCGAACCCCTACAGCCTATGGCCACTACCACCTCAAGGTAGCGTGTCTACCAATTCCACCACCTCGGCAAAACCTTTAATTCTGCTCCTTCGCTCCCGGCACGTCAGCGTTACTATCCACCGGCTTTTGACCCTGGAGCACCGGCACATCTTCGACCGCCGGCTTGCTTTGCTGAACCTCAAGAGCCGCCGGACTCGGCAGCCCGACTTCGTCCAGTGCCTCAGTCTTTTGCTTAGCTACAAAGCCTAACCCAAGACTGGTCAAGAAAAAAAGCGTTGCAAGTATAGCAGTAACGCGACTTAGAAAGGTAGAAGAACCCTGACTACCGAACACGGTAGCCGATGCCCCAGAACCGAAAGAAGCCCCAGCATCCGCACCCTTCCCCTGCTGCAACAACACCAGAGCGATGACACCCAGCGCAGCCAACAAGTGAAAGACGACAACAACCGTTTCCAGCATCTTCAGCTTCCCGCGGCACGACAAATCGCACCGAACTCATCCGCATTGAGGGAGGCGCCACCTACCAGCCCCCCATCGATGTCCGGCATACCGAACAATTCAACAGCATTCGAAGATTTAACGCTACCGCCGTACAAAATCCTCAGCCCATCTGCAACAGCACTGCTCTTCACAGCGATTTGCGCACGGATAGCAGCATGAACCTCCTGAGCCTGATCTGGAGTTGCTGTCAACCCACTCCCAATCGCCCACACCGGCTCATACGCAACAACTGCCCGAGAGAATACCTCCACCCCCAGCGCATCGACAAGCGAGCCAATCTGACGCACTATCACATCCAACGTCTCACCAGACCGACGCTGCTCTAGGGTTTCACCGACACAGAGTATGGGAATCAACCCCCCAACCTGAGCCGCGGCAAACTTGCGCACAACCAAAGCATCATCTTCACCCAGAATCTGACGCCGCTCAGAATGCCCAACCAAACTCCAGACACAACCAGCATCTACCAACTGAGTGGATGCAACCTCACCGCTCAAAGCACCCTGATCAGATTGTGATGCACAATTTTGCGCACCCACAGAAACAGGAATACCTCTGAGCCCTTCGACCACCTGAGCAATATGCAAACAGGAAGGAAGAACAGCAACATCAACCCCATCCACAAAACCCAACCGGCGTACGCCTTGAATGAGCTCTGCGACACTGGCGCGGGTACCGTGCATTTTCCAGTTACCGGCAACCAGAGGGCGACGCATGCTTTACCTCGTCAATCTAAGTGGGCGCAGATTCTATACAAGCGAACAAGAACAGGCAAGCGAATCAAGCACATACCTTTTCAACAACTTTCGCCAGCTGTTCAGCATGGGCGCGTACTTGTGATTCGTCGTCCCCTTCGACCATTACTCGAACAAGAGGTTCGGTACCAGACTTACGGAGCAGAACGCGACCACGACCAGCCATGAGTTCGGTAACGCACTCGCATGCCTCCCGTACCGCCGGGTGAACCACTGGGTCCTGGCTTCCAGAGTAGCGAACATTGACCAGCACCTGCGGGCATTTACGCATCCCTTGGCGCGCCTCGGCCAGAGTCTGTCCGCAGCGACGTAACGCCATTAAAACCTGCAGCGCAGAGATTATGGCGTCCCCAGTGGTCGTGTGCTCGCAACAGACTATATGCCCGGAGTTTTCTCCGCCGAGCAGCCAGCCTCGCTCCAAGAGCTCGGCCATCACATAGCGATCCCCGACCTTCGCACGCACGAAGGGGATCTCGAGATCCTGCAAAGCCAACTCCAGACCGAGATTACTCATCAGCGTTCCAACAACGCCCCCCTTAAGCCTGCCAAGCCCGAGCAGATCCTTGGCAATGAGGAACAGCAACTCATCACCATCCACCACCGCCCCGGTATGATCGACCATCAATACTCGATCTCCATCACCGTCGAAGGCGATACCGAGATCGGCTTTTTGCACCACCACCTCGGCCTGCAACGCAGCAATGTGGGTGGAGCCGCACTCCGCATTGATATTCAATCCATCGGGCTGCGCCGCCAGCACGGAGACTTGAGCACCGAGCTCTCGAAAGACACTCGGAGCGACCTTATAGGTAGCTCCATGCGCACAATCGATGACTATCTTCAATCCGGAAAAATCGGTACTGCTGGGAACACTGCTCTTGCAGAATTCGATATAACGCCCCGCAGCATCACTGATTCTGGAAACCTTGCCCAATGCAGCCGAGTCGACCACTCTCATGGGCGAGTCAATCAACTCCTCGATCATCAGTTCGACCTCATCCGGCAGCTTGGTGCCATGTCCGGAGAAGAACTTGATGCCATTATCGAAATGAGGATTGTGCGAAGCGCTGATGACGATCCCAGCCTCTGCATGAAAAGTACGAGTCAAGTAGGCGATGGCTGGCGTCGGCATCGGCCCCAGCAGCATTACATCGGCACCGGCCGCGGACAGACCGGCCTCCAACGCAGACTCGAACATGTAGCCAGAAATGCGGGTATCCTTGCCAACCAGTACCCGGCAGGCACCCTGACGACTGAAAGCCTTACCCGCTGCCCAGCCAAGCTTGAGCATGAAATCCGGGGTGATGGGGTACTCGCCAACCAGCCCACGAATACCGTCAGTGCCGAAATATTTCCTGCTCATTCTTTCCCTCCTGCTATTCAGCCGTCTGTACCGCATCAATCATGCGCACTACATCGACCGTTTCCGCCACATCATGGACCCGCACAATGTGCGCCCCTTTCACTACAGCCAAGGCTGCGAGAGCCAGGCTGCCATAAAGACGTTCACCAACTTCGCGTCCCAAGGCCTGACCGATCATGCTCTTTCGTGAGACACCGACCAGCAATGGACGCCCAAAGCTATGCAGCCCCTCCATATGGCGAAACAGGCTGAGATTGTGCTTCAGCGTCTTGGCGAAACCGAATCCAGGATCAAGAATAATCTTTTCAGAAGAAATTCCAGCTGCAGCACAGGCACGCATGCGCTCTCCGAGGAACTCCTTGACCTCGCCCATGAGGTCTTGATAGCGCGGATCAATCTGCATGGTTCCAGGCTCGCCGCGCATGTGCATCAGGCAAACTGGTAGTCCGCTTTCCGCCGCGGCCTCGAGCGCCCCCTCTCGTTGCAATGACCGCACATCATTGATCAAGCCCGCTCCAAGCCTGGCCACCTCACGCATTACCTCTGGAGTAGAGGTGTCAACGGAGACGATGATATCGAGCTCTGCGCCGACAGCCTCGACGATTGGCGCCACCCGCTCGAGCTCTTCGTGGGCAGAGACAGTTGGAGCCCCCGGACGCGTCGATTCGCCACCGATATCGATTATCGCTGCTCCGGCATTCACCATGCTCTCGGCATGGCGCAGCGCTGCGTCGCGCAGACTGAAACGACCGCCATCAGAAAACGAATCAGGCGTAACGTTGAGAATTCCCATCACTTTCGGATGAGACAAATCAAGAACCCGGTTGCCACAAGGCAACCGGGTCGAAGACATGAGAGTCATCAGAAAACCTTAGTGTTCGCCGGCAGGTCCACCAATCGGAGTCTCAGGACGTCCTGCCCCCTCTTTGGGAGCAGACGTACCTGATGTACCGGAGCCACCTTGCCAATCCTTGGGCTCACGAACAGAGCGCCCCGCCATGATGTCATCGATCTGATCAGCATCGATGGTTTCGTACTTCATCAGGGCCTCGGCCATTTTGTCCAACTTGTCGCGATTGTCCGAAAGAAGCTGCTTGGCCGTGCCATAGCAGCCGTCGATAATGCTGCGCACCTCCTGATCGATCAATCGTGCAGTCTCGGCCGACACGTTGGCATGCTGAGTAGCGGCACTGCGTCCGAGAAACACCTCCCCCTCTTCCTCGGCATACATCAATGGCCCCAACTTCTCCGACAGCCCCCACTTGGTCACCATGTTTCGCGCGATTTGGGTGGCACGCATGATGTCGTTCGAGGCGCCGGTAGTAACGCCTTCGAACCCTAGCGTCATTTCCTCGGCGATGCGTCCGCCGAACAGCGAGCAGATCTGACTGGTCAGGGCGCGCTTGGATAGGCTGTAGCGGTCCTCCTCCGGCAGGAACATGGTCACGCCCAATGCCCGACCACGAGGGATGATGGACACCTTGTAGACCGGATCGTGCTCAGGAACCAGCCGACCGACGATCGCATGGCCGGCCTCGTGATAGGCCGTATTGAGCTTCTCCTTCTCGGACATGACCATGGTCTTGCGCTCGGCGCCCATCATGATCTTGTCCTTGGCCAATTCGAACTCACGCATTTCGACGATGCGCTTGTTGGCGCGCGCGGCGAACAACGATGCCTCGTTGACCAGATTAGCCAGATCGGCACCGGAGAATCCCGGAGTTCCACGAGCAATCACCGCCGGATTGACATCATCGGAGACCGGAACCTTGCGCATGTGCACCTTGAGGATCTGCTCGCGACCACGGATATCCGGAAGCCCGACGACCACCTGGCGATCGAACCGGCCCGGGCGCAACAACGCTGGATCGAGTACATCAGGACGGTTGGTCGCGGCAATGACGATGATGCCATCGTTCATCTCGAAACCATCCATCTCCACCAGCAACTGGTTAAGGGTCTGCTCCCGCTCGTCGTGCCCACCACCAAGACCGGCGCCCCGGTGACGACCCACCGCATCGATTTCGTCAATGAAGATGATGCAGGGTGCGTGCTTCTTGGCCTGATCAAACATGTCGCGGACGCGGCTGGCACCGACGCCGACGAACATTTCGACGAAGTCGGAGCCGGAAATAGTGAAGAACGGCACCTTGGCTTCGCCGGCGATGGCCTTGGCCAGCAAAGTCTTACCGGTGCCGGGTGGGCCGACCATCAGCACGCCACGCGGGATGCGGCCGCCCAGGCGCTGGAATTTGCCTGGATCGCGCAGGAACTCGACCAGCTCGCGCACTTCTTCCTTGGCCTCGTCGCAGCCCGCGACATCGGCAAAGGTGGTCTTGACCTGGTCCTCGGACAGAAGACGCGCCTTGCTCTTGCCGAAACTCATCGGCCCGCCTTTGCCGCCGGCGCCGCCCTGCATCTGGCGCATGAAGAACATGAACACCGCAATGATCACCAGTATCGGGAAACTGGCGACCAGCAACTGCGTCCAGATGCTCTGCTGCTCGGGCTGCTTGCCCTCGATCTGCACGTTGTTGTCGATCAGATCGCCGATCAGACCGCCATCCTGAATGGCAGGACGGATGGTCTTGAAGGAATCCCCGTCGGTGCGCTGGCCGGTGATGACGAAGCCGTCCACCGTTACCCGCTCAACCTTGCCGTCCTTGACTTGTTGAATGAAGTCCGAGTAGTTCAGCGTCTGCGGCTCGTTCGGGCTGGAGAAGTTGTTCATCACCGTTACCAGTACGGCGGCGATGATCAACCACAGGATCAGGTTCTTTGCCATATCGTTCAATTAGCTACCCTCTGGAGCAGTCTCAGCCTCGAGCACGCCCCGCATGACGGCTGGTATGTTTACCTGCCTAACTTACTACACAACCCCTGCCCCGGGCAGGCACCGTCTGTAACCCTTTATGAAACCTAGCCAAACGGGCCGACTTGTCGAGCTTAGGCTCCAAGGAAGCCACGTGCGAGCAAATACTGCTCGCGGGAGCGGTCTCGGGAGGATGTCGGCTTACGCATCTGCACCTTATCGAAGCTTTCTCGAACCTGCTTCAGGTATTGATCGAAACCTTCACCCTGAAAGACCTTGATCAAAAAATCGCCACCGGGCCTTAGCACACGAGCCGCCAGATCCAGTGCCAGCTCGCAGAGATACATTGCCCGCGGCTGATCGGCAGCTCTCACCCCACTCATATTGGGGGCCATGTCGGAAATCACAAGGTCGACCGGATTGTCGCCGATAGCCGCGAGTATCCGCTGGAAAACCTGATCGTCGGTAAAATCTCCTTGAATGAAGGCGACGTCCGGGATGCTGTCCATTTCCAGTATATCGGAAGCGATCAACCGCCCCCGGTCGCCAATCACTCGGCTGGTCACCTGCGACCAGCCGCCCGGTGCCGCCCCGAGATCGACCACGGTCATCCCGGGACGCAGGATATGATCCTTTTCTTGGATCTCGAGCAATTTGTAGCTGGCGCGCGAACGATAGCCGTCCTTCTGCGCCATCTTCACATAGGGATCATCGAAGTGCTCCTTGAGCCAACGATGACTAGTCTTTGATCGGGCCACAGGCACCTCGTGTTTGGCTGGGCGGCCCCGGGTCGCTCGGGTACACTAGCCGCCGCTTTTTAACAGGATCAGACGCAGAGGTCAGATTATGGCGCTCACTCAAGAGCAGAAGAAACAATTCAAATCTATCGGCCACCACCTGAAACCTGTATTGATCGTGGCCGAGAATGGTTTGACCGAAGGCGTCCTGGCCGAGCTGGATCGTGCCCTCAACGACCATGAGCTGATCAAGGTGAAGATCAATCTCGCCGAACGCGAGGACCGCCAGGCCGTGATCGCCGAGCTTTGCGAAATCGCCCGTTGCGAGCTGGCTCAGGTGATCGGCAAGATGGCGCTGATCTATCGCAAGAACCCGAAGCCGAACAAGAACCTGTCCAATATCAGCCGATTCCAAGGCTGAATCGGGAACCGACCAGGCCGCGGCCTCAAGGCCTGCGGCTTTCGTCCGGTCCCGGCTGCAGAACCAGCAGCACGCCGCAGAAAGCCAGCACCAGATAATTGAACGTCAGCCAGCGCTGGGCATCGGGCAGCCAAGCACGGACGACGAGAAACAAAAATCCCATCGTCAGCACCGTCAGCAGCAATTGCCCGCGCAGATCGCGCCAGAGGCTGCCGAGCCCCTCGGCCTGAGCCAGTACCAGCGCCTGCAGCCCTGCGCAGAACAGTGCAAAGCCCACCATCAATGGCGACAGGCCATCAGCGACATCCTCGACCAGCAAGGGCGCCAGACCGATTTTCTCTAATGCAGGGAGCATGACGAAGCGCAACAGCCAGAGGCCGCCGACCCAGAAAGTCTGAGCCAGCTGCCAACTGATCGCCCCCGCCCTCGATATCTGCCGCTTATATATGGCGGACTTCGACAATCTCGTACTCGACCGTGCCGCTCGGCGTCTTCACCACCACCACATCGCCCTCCTCCTTGCCGATCAGAGCGCGGGCGATGGGCGAACTCACCGAGAGCTTGCCCTGCTTGATGTCCGCCTCGTCGTCGCCGACGATCTGGTAGGTCACCGTCTCGTCGGTTTCCACATTGGCGATATCCACGGTGGTGCCGAAGATCACCTTGCCGGAATGCGGAATCGTCGTAACGTCGATGATCTGCGCATTCTGCAGACGGCCTTCGATGTCACGGATTCGCGCCTCGACCATGCCCTGCTGCTCGCGGGCCGCATGATACTCGGCGTTCTCCTTGAGATCCCCCAGCTCACGAGCTTCGGCGATGGCCTGGGTGATCTGCGGGCGCAGTTCGGTCTTCAGATGCTTGAGCTCTTCCTCCAGGGCGCGAGCGCCCTGGACAGTCATCGGAAATTTAGTCATGCGTTGATTCCTGCATGGAGATCCTGCAGACGGCGCACGGTCTTCTCGGGACCGAACTTCAGCGCCTCACAGATCGCCTGACCACCGGCGATGGTGGTAGTGATGCAGATCTTGTGCTGCAGGGCGTTGCGACGGATCGAGAAGGAGTCTGCAATCGACTGACGCCCCTCGGTGGTGTTGATGATGAGATTGACCTCGTCGTTCTTGATCATGTCGACCACATGCGGACGGCCCTCGGTCACCTTGTTCACCCGACGAACCGGCAGCCCGGCAGCCTCGATCACCTTGGCGGTACCGGCAGTGGCGACCACTTCGAAGCCCAGAGCGATCAGGTTACGCGCCACGTCGGCGACGAACGGCTTGTCATCCTCACGGACGCTGATGAAGGCGCAGCCGCCGCTCGGCAATACCTCGCTCGCCCCGACCTGAGCCTTGGCGAAGGCTTCGGCGAAGCTGTCGCCGACGCCCATCACCTCGCCGGTGGACTTCATTTCCGGGCCGAGGATCGGGTCGACGCCCGGGAACTTGGCGAAGGGGAACACCGCTTCCTTGACGCTGTAATAGGTCGGGATGATCTCGCGAGTGAAGCCGATTTCCTTGAGCGTCTTGCCGGCCATGACGCGCGCCGCCACCTTGGCCAGCGATACGCCGATGCACTTGGAGACGAAAGGAACGGTCCGCGAAGCGCGCGGGTTCACTTCGAGTACGTAGATGTCTTCGCCCTGCACGGCCATCTGCACGTTCATCAGGCCGACCACGCCGAGTTCCAGGGCCATCTTCTTGACCTGCTCGCGAATGTCGTCCTGGATACGCGCCGGCAGCGAATAGGGCGGCAGCGAGCAGGCGGAGTCGCCGGAGTGCACGCCGGCCTGTTCGATGTGCTGCATGATCGCGCCAATGACCACGTCTTCACCATCGCACACTGCATCGATATCGACCTCGATGGCGCAATTCAGGAAGTGATCCAACAGCACAGGGCTGTCGTTGGACACCTGCACGGCCTCGCGCATGTAGCGCTTGAGCTCTTCCTCTTCGTAGACGATTTCCATGGCACGACCGCCCAGCACGTAGGACGGACGAACCACCAGCGGGTAGCCGATCACCTTGGAGGCGGCGATAGCCTCGTCCTCGCTGCGGGCAGTGGCGTTCGGCGGCTGGCGCAGATTGAGGCGCTCGACCATGTGCTGGAAGCGCTCGCGGTCCTCGGCACGGTCGATTGCATCCGGGCTGGTGCCGATGATGGGTACACCGGCCTCTTCCAGAGCACGACAGATCTTCAGCGGCGTTTGGCCGCCATACTGCACGATCACGCCCTTGGGCTGCTCGACCCGGACGATCTCCAGCACGTCCTCCAAGGTCACCGGCTCGAAGTACAGGCGGTCGGAGGTGTCGTAGTCGGTGGAGACGGTTTCCGGGTTGCAGTTGACCATGATGGTCTCGTAACCGTCTTCACGCATGGCCAAGGCGGCATGCACGCAGCAGTAGTCGAACTCGATACCCTGACCGATGCGGTTGGGACCGCCGCCGATAACCATGATCTTGTCGCGGCTCGACGGATTGGCCTCGCACTCCTCCTCATAGGTGGAGTACATGTAGGCGGTGTCTGTGGCGAACTCGGCGGCGCAAGTGTCGACGCGCTTGTACACCGGTACGACCTTGAGCTTCTGCCGGTGGCTGCGCAGGTTCTTCTCGGTGATGCCGAGCAGCTTGGCCAGACGCGCATCGGAGAAGCCCTTGCGCTTGAGCTTCCACATCAGATCCCGATCGATGCTGGACAGGCCGAGGGTCTTGACCCGCTCCTCTTCCTTGACCAGATCCTCGATCTGCACCAGGAACCAGGGATCGATCTTGGTCAGGGCGAACACGTCCTCGATGCTCTTGCCGGCGCGGAAGGCATCGGCCACGTACCAGATGCGCTCGGCGCCCGGCACGGTCAGCTCGCGTTTGAGGATGCTTTCGGCTTCCGGCTTGCCCAGGTCCAGCTTGGGATCGAAGCCGGCGACGCCGACTTCCAGTCCGCGCAGCGCCTTCTGCACGGACTCCTGGAAGGTACGACCGATGGCCATCACCTCGCCGACGGACTTCATCTGGGTGGTCAAACGGGCGTCAGCCTTGGGGAACTTCTCGAAGGCGAAACGCGGCACCTTGGTGACCACGTAATCGATGGCCGGCTCGAAGGACGCCGGGGTGCGCCCGCCGGTGATGTCGTTGGACAGCTCGTCGAGGGTATAGCCCACCGCCAGCTTGGCGGCGATCTTGGCGATCGGGAAGCCGGTGGCCTTGGAGGCCAGCGCCGAGGAACGCGACACGCGCGGGTTCATCTCGATCACGACCATGCGGCCATTGTCCGGGTTGATGCCGAACTGCACGTTGGAGCCGCCGGTCTCCACGCCGATCTCGCGCAGCACCGCAAGCGATGCGTTGCGCATGATCTGGTATTCCTTATCGGTCAGAGTCTGCGCCGGGGCCACGGTGATGGAGTCGCCGGTGTGCACGCCCATCGGATCGAAGTTCTCGATGGAACAGACGATGATGCAGTTGTCCTTCTTGTCGCGGACCACCTCCATCTCGTATTCCTTCCAGCCGATCAGCGACTCGTCGATCAGCAGTTCGCTGGTCGGCGACAGGTCGAGACCTCGGGTGCAGATCTCCTCGAACTCTTCGCGGTTGTAGGCAATGCCGCCGCCGGTCCCCCCCATGGTGAACGACGGACGGATGATGCACGGGAAGCCGACCTTGTCCAGCACGCCGTAGGCTTCATCCATGTTGTGGGCGATGCCGGAGCGCGGGCACTCCAGACCGATGTCACGCATGGCCTTGTCGAAACGCGAGCGGTCCTCGGCCTTGTCGATGGTGTCGGCATTGGCACCGATCATCTCGACCCCGAACTGCTCCAGCACGCCGTGCTTTTCCAGATCCAGGGCGCAGTTCAGCGCGGTCTGGCCGCCCATGGTCGGCAGCAGTGCGTCGGGACGCTCCTTCTCGATGATCTTGGCCACGGTTTGCCACTTGATCGGCTCGATATAGGTGGCGTCGGCCATGGCCGGATCGGTCATGATGGTGGCCGGGTTGGAGTTCACCAGAATGACGCGGAAGCCTTCTTCCTTCAGCGCCTTGCAAGCCTGGGCGCCGGAGTAGTCGAACTCGCAGGCCTGACCGATGACGATGGGACCGGCGCCGAGGATCAGGATACTTTTAATGTCTGTACGTTTTGGCATGTTTACTCACTCGAATCCGTAGGTCAGGTCGGCAGGCTTAGCGGCGTTTGGCCATGGCTTCGATGAAGCGATCGAACAGCGGGGCGACGTCGTGCGGCCCGGGGCTCGCCTCGGGGTGACCCTGGAAGCTGAAGGCAGACTTGTCGGTGCGCTCGATGCCCTGCAGGGTGCCGTCGAACAGGGACTTGTGGGTCGGTCGCAAATTGGCCGGCAGCGTGCCCTCGTCCACGGCGAAGCCGTGGTTCTGGCTGGTGATCATCACCACGCTGGTATCGAGATCCTGCACCGGATGGTTGGCGCCGTGATGGCCATGCCCCATCTTCACGGTCTTCGCGCCGGAGGCTAGGGCCAGCAACTGGTGGCCGAGGCAGATGCCGAATACCGGAATGTCGGTTTCGAGGATATCCCGGATCGCCTTGATGGCGTAGTCGCAGGGCTCGGGGTCGCCGGGACCGTTGGACAGGAACACGCCATCGGGATTCAGCGCCAGCACTTCGCTGGCCGGAGTCTGCGCCGGCACCACGGTGAGGCGGCAGCCGCGCGCCACCAGCATGCGCAGGATGTTCAGCTTGACGCCGTAGTCGTAGGCGACCACGTGGTAAGGCAGCTCGCCAGTAGGGATTTCCGGATGGCTGTCGGTGTCGAGGCTCCACACGCTGGAGCGCCATTCGTAGGGCTGCTTGCAGCTGACCACCTTGGCCAGGTCCATGCCTTTCAGGCCGGGGAAGCTGCGCGCCAGCTCCAGCGCCTTCTCCTCGGTCGCGTCGTCGCCGGCGAGGATGCAGCCGTTCTGCGAGCCCTTTTCACGGAGAATGCGGGTGAGGCGCCGGGTGTCGATGCCGGCGATGGCAACGGTACCGTTCTCCTTCAGGTAATCCGGCAGCGACTGCTTGTTGCGCCAGTTACTGGCCAGCAGGGGCAGATCGCGGATGATCAGACCGGCGGCCCAGACCTGACTGGCCTCGGCATCTTCCGGGGTGGTTCCGGTATTGCCGATGTGCGGATAGGTCAGAGTGACGATCTGCTGGGCATAGGAAGGATCGGTGAGAATCTCCTGATAGCCGGTCATGGCGGTGTTGAACACCACCTCGCCGATGGTATGGCCATCGGCTCCAATGGCTTCGCCGCGAAAGATGCTGCCATCAGCAAGGGCGAGTATGGCTGGCTTAGTCAAGAAGACCTCCCGTAAATCAAGCCTGGCAAAGCATTCGCAGGTTGTAAAAAAGCGGAATGACGTGTGAACACATCATCCCGCTCTTTTTCCGATTGTCTGCGTGCTTTTAGTGGACACACTAAAGTTGCAGTGTACAGTAAAAGGCTTTTTCGGTCCACCGACCGAGCCTACCGCTCGGCTATTATCGCAGCGCGAGCACATCCTGCATGTCGTACAGGGCAGCCGTCCTGCCCTCCAGCCAGAGCGCCGCACGCACCGCCCCCTTGGCGAAGGTCATGCGACTGGAGGCCTTGTGGGTGATCTCGACCCGCTCGCCTTCCGCCGCGAACAGCACGGTGTGGTCCCCCACGATATCGCCAGCACGGACGGTAGCGAAGCCGATAGTCTCGCGCGCCCGGGCGCCGGTCTGACCTTCGCGGCCGTAAACCGCCACCTTCTGCAGGTCACGCCCCAGCGCATTGGCGACCACTTCCCCCATGCGCAGGGCGGTACCGGAAGGCGCGTCTACCTTGTGACGGTGATGCGCCTCGATGACCTCGATGTCCACCTCGTCGCCCAGCACCCGGGCCGCCGTGTCGAGCAGCTTGAGGCAAAGATTGACCCCGACGCTGAAGTTGGCGGCGAAGACGATCGGGATTTCCCGCGCGACCTCGGCCAGCCGCTGCCTTTCCTCGACCGTGAAGCCGGTGGTACCGATCACCATCGCCTTGCCAGCCTTGCGACAGACCTCCAGATTGTTCAGGGTCACGCTCGGATGGGTGAAATCGATCAGCACGTCGAACTCATCGATCACTTTCTCCAGATGATCGGAAACGACCACGCCGACCCGCCCCAATCCGGCCAACTCGCCGGCATCGGCACCCACCAGGGTGCTGTCCGGCCGGTCGATGGCCGCCGTCAAGCCGGCGCCCGGCGCCTGCTGCACAGCCTCGATCAGGGTCCTGCCCATGCGCCCGGCGGCGCCCATCACTGCAATACGTCGCATACGTAAACTCCAACACCCAAGGCCGCCCGGGAGGCGCGAACCCCGCAGCGGCGACCTGGGTCGCTCAACCTACAAATCGCCGAAAAAACGCTTTACGCCCTCGAACCAGCCGCTGGCCTTGGGCGAATGGACGCTATTGCCTTGAAGCGTACCGCGGAACTCCTCAAGCAGCTCGCGCTGGCGCCGATTCAGACTCACCGGTGTTTCGACGACCACACGACACATCAGATCACCAGCAGCCCCGCCGCGCACCGGGGCCACGCCCTTGCCGCGCAGACGGAACAGCTTGCCGGTCTGGGTACCTTCCGGGATCTTCAGCTTGACCCGCCCATCCAGTGTAGGCACTTCCAGCTCGCCGCCAAGCGCCGCATCGGCGAAGCTGATCGGCACCTCGCAGTACAGATGTTTGCCGTCGCGCTGGAAGATCGGGTGCTCGCGCACGCTGACCACCACGTACAGATCGCCGGGCGGGCCACCCAGGGTACCGGCCTCGCCCTCGCCGGCCAGGCGGATGCGATCGCCGCTGTCGACTCCGGCCGGAACCTTCACCGACAGGGTCTTGTGCTCTTCCACGCGCCCCTGGCCATGGCAGCTCGGACAGGGGTCGGAGATCATCTTGCCAGCACCATGGCAGCGCGGGCAGGTCTGCTGCACCGAGAAGAAGCCCTGTTGCATGCGCACCTGACCTATGCCGCCGCAGGTGGTGCAGGTGACCGGCGCCGTCCCCTTCTTCGCCCCGCTGCCGTCGCAGGTCTTGCAGTGCACCAGGGTCGGCACGCGAATAGTCACCGAAGTGCCACGCACTGCCTCTTCCAGGTTCAGCTCCAAGGTATAGCGCAGGTCGCTTCCGCGCTGCGGACCGCCACGGGCGCCGCCGCGACCGCCACCGAAGAAATCGCTGAACACATCGCCGAAGATGTCGGAGAAGCTCGCCCCCCCGCCGAACCCAGCGCCCCCCATCTGCGCATCGACGCCGGCGTGTCCGTACTGATCATAGGCGGCACGCTTGCTGGAGTCGGAGAGGATCTCGTAAGCCTCGTTGACTTCCTTGAATTTTTCCTCGGCCGACTTGTCGTCGGGATTACGATCCGGGTGGTACTTCATGGCCAGGCGGCGGTAGGCCTTCTTCAGATCCGCCTCGCTGGCTCCACGCTGGACCCCGAGCACCTCGTAATAATCACGCTTTGACATAAATCGTATGCACTCCGGATTCGTCTGCCCCAGACACGCCGACGCGGGAGCAAGCTCCCGCGTGGCGGTTCAGGCCCGCCGCAGCGTCACCGGCTGCGGCGGAACGAGGCAGAAGCAAGCGTGACGCTTACTTGTTGTCCTTACCGTCTTTCACTTCTTCGAACTCGGCATCGACCACGTCGTCCGCCTTGGCCTTCTCACCACCCTGCGCAGCTTCGCCGGCCTCCGCCTGCTCGGCGTACATCTTCTGCGCCAGCGGCGTGGTGACCTGAGACAGGGCGTTCATCTTGGCTTCGATGGCAGTCTTGTCGTCACCTTTGACGGCAGCTTCCAGCTCGGCGATGGCCTTCTCGATGGAGGCCTTCTCGTCGGCGCTGACCTTGTCTCCGGCATCGGTGACCATCTTGCGGGTAGCGTGGACCAGCTGGTCGCCCTGGTTGCGAGCGGAGACCAGCTCTTCGAACTTGCGGTCCTCCTCGGCATTGGCCTCGGCATCGCGAACCATCTTCTGGATTTCTTCCTCGGACAGGCCGGAGTTGGCCTTGATCACGATGGACTGCTGCTTGCCGGTGGCCTTGTCCTTCGCCGACACGTGCAGGATACCGTTGGCATCGATGTCGAAGGTCACTTCGATCTGCGGCACGCCGCGCGGCGCCGGCGGGATGTCGGCCAGGTCGAACTTGCCCAGCGACTTGTTCTGCGCGGCCTGCTTGCGCTCGCCCTGCAGCACGTGGATGGTCACGGCATTCTGGTTGTCGTCGGCGGTGGAGAACACCTGCGACTTCTTGGTCGGGATGGTGGTGTTCTTCTCGATCAGCGGAGTCATCACACCGCCCAGGGTCTCGATACCCAGGGTCAGCGGGGACACGTCGAGCAGCAGCACGTCCTTCACGTCACCGGCCAGCACGGCACCCTGGATGGCGGCGCCCATGGCCACGGCTTCGTCCGGGTTGACGTCCTTGCGCGGTTCCTTGCCGAAGAACTCGGCGACCTTCTTCTGCACCAGCGGCATACGGGTCTGGCCGCCGACCAGGATCACCTCGTCGATCTTCGAAGGATCGATGCCGGCGTCCTTCAGGGCGACACGGCAGGGCTCGATGGTACGCTCGACCAGATCCTCGACCAGAGCCTCCAGCTTGGCGCGGGAGATCTTCACGTTCAGGTGCTTCGGACCGGTCTGATCGGCAGTGATGTACGGCAGGTTCACGTCGGTCTGCTGGCTAGAGGACAGCTCAATCTTGGCCTTCTCGGCGGCTTCCTTCAGACGCTGCATGGCCAGCGGGTCGCCTTTCAGGTCGATGCCGCTTTCCTTCTTGAACTCGTCGGCGAGGTAGTCGATCAGGCGCAGGTCGAAGTCTTCGCCGCCGAGGAAGGTGTCACCGTTGGTGGCCAGCACTTCGAACTGGTGCTCGCCGTCGACCTCGGCGATCTCGATCACCGACACGTCGAAGGTACCGCCGCCCAGGTCGTAGACGATGATGGTGTGGTCGCCCTTGGCCTTGTCCATGCCGTAAGCCAGCGCGGCCGCGGTCGGCTCGTTGATGATGCGCTTGACCTCGAGACCGGCGATGCGGCCGGCATCCTTGGTGGCCTGGCGCTGGCTGTCGTTGAAGTAAGCCGGCACGGTGATCACCGCTTCGGTGACCGGCTCGCCGAGATAGTCCTCGGCGGTCTTCTTCATCTTCTTCAGCACTTCGGCGCTGATCTGCGGCGGAGCCATCTTCTGATTCTTGACCTCGACCCAGGCGTCGCCGTTATCGGCCTTGACGATCTTGTAGGGCACCAGCTGGATGTCCTTCTGCACCACGCCCTCGTCGAAGCGGCGGCCGATCAGGCGCTTCACCGCGAACAGGGTGTTGTGCGGATTGGTCACCGCCTGGCGCTTGGCGCTCTGACCGACCAGGGTCTCGCCGTCGTTGGTGTAGGCGATGATCGACGGGGTAGTGCGCGCGCCTTCGGCATTCTCGATCACCTTGACGCTACCGTTTTCCAGGATGGCCACGCAGGAGTTGGTCGTGCCCAGGTCGATACCGATGATTTTGCCCATATTCACTCTCCGAAACTTTGATTTGGCAGGCCGCCGTCGCTTCCGGGGCCTGTTGATCCGCGCCGTCTAGAACCGGCACGAAGCCAGATAAACGCTTGACACACTAGATGGGGAGCCAGCCACCGGATTTCAAGGCTTGTCTTTCGACGGAGCCTTGCTGACCACGACCATCGCCGGACGCAACAGGCGACCGCTGAGCAGGTAGCCCTTCTGGAACACCTTCAGCACGCTGTTCGGCTCGGCGGTGTCGCTCTCCTCCATCGCCATCGCCTGGTGATGCTCGGGATTGAAGGGCGCGCCATGGGGATCGAGCTGCTCGAGGTGGTAGCGCTTGAACACGTCGTGGAGCATTTTCAGGGTTAGCTCCATGCCTTCGCGCATCGGCTTGATCGACTCGTCGTTCGGATCGCTCAGCTCCAGGCCTCGCTCCAGACTGTCCATCACACCGAGAAGATCCAGGGCGAACTTCTCCAGAGCGAACTTGTGCGCCTTCTCCACGTCCTGCTCGGCACGTCGACGCACGTTCTGCAGTTCTGCCGCGGCGCGCAGGGCCTGATCCTGGGCAGCCGCCAACTGCTCCTCCAGCGTCTGCACACGGGCGGCCAGATTTTCGCCAGCAGCTTCGGTGGCAGCAGGATTCGCCTCAGTCGACTGGGTATCCAAGTTCTGTTCGTCAGCCATGCATCTCTCCTTTCAAAAAGTGGCCACGAGACAAGGCCCGGGGCTTCTGCCGGCCTATATGGGGATGCAAATCCGCGCTTCAAGGGAAAAAAGCCAACCACGATGGACTTTCGCACCTGGACGGATTGCCAGTGCAAAATCAGCTACTGTATAAATGCACAGCCAACGCTTTTTTTCGGGAGCCTCGCCATGCTGGTGCACCTGTCCATACACAACTACGCCATCGTCGAACATCTGGATCTGGAACTGGATGCGGGAATGACGGTGATCACCGGCGAAACCGGAGCCGGCAAGTCGATCATGCTGGACGCCCTGGGCCTGGCGCTGGGCGATCGCGCCGACAGCGGCGTGGTGCGTCCGGGCGCAGACAAAGCCGACATTCTCGCCAGCTTCGATCTGGAACGGATCCCCGAGGCACGCAACTGGCTCGCCGAACGCGATTTGGAAAGCGACGGCCCCTGCATCCTGCGCCGGGTGATCACCGCGGAAGGACGCTCGCGGGCCTATATCAACGGCTCCCCCTGCCCGCTGGGCGATCTCAAGTCCCTCGGCGAACGACTGATCGACATCCACAGCCAGCACGAGCACCAGTCGCTGCTGAAAGCCGACACCCACCGCCGATTGCTAGACGAATACGCCGGCGCCAGCGAGCTGGCCCGCCAGGTGCAGCTCGCCGCCCAGCGCTGGCGTCAGACCCAGCAAACGCTGGAGCGACTGACCAACGCCAGCGACGAGCAGCGCGCCCGCCAACAACTGCTCAGCTACCAGTTGGAGGAGTTGGAGAATCTGGCCCTAGGCGACAACGAACTGGAGCAACTGGAACAGGAACACAAGACCCTGGCCAACGCCGGTAGCCTGCTCGGCAGCTGTCGCCAGGTGATCGATCAGTGCAGCGAGAGCGAAGGAGGCAACGTGCTATCCGTCCTGACCACCGGCCTGCAGCGACTGACCAGCCAGCACAGCCAGCCAGCAGCTCTCGGCGAGGCGATCAACCTGCTCGCCAGCGCACAGATCCAGATAGAGGAGGCAGTCGGCGAACTGAACCGCTTCATCGACCATTTCGATGCCGACCCGGAGCGCCAGCAGCGCATCGAGGAGCGCCTCGACACCATCTATACGCTGGCGCGCAAGCATCGGACCCAGCCGGGCGAGCTGCCCGCTCTGCAGCAACGGCTGCTGACCGAGCTGGAAGAGCTGAATGCGGATGACGAGGCCATAGAGCGCCTGCAGGAGGAGCTGGCCGCCTATGCCCGCCATTACGGGGAAAGGGCCCAGGAACTCAGCCGACTCCGCCAGGATTCGGCCCGGCACCTAGGACAGGCGGTGGAGCAGGAAATGCAGCGCCTGGGCATGCCCGGCGGGCGCTTCAGCATCGAGCTGCGACCGCACGGATCGGACGAACTCCACCCCCAGGGACTCGAACAGGTCGAGTTCCTAGTCAGCGCCAACCCCGGCCAGCCCCTGAAGTCCCTGGCCAAGGTAGCCTCGGGTGGCGAGCTGTCACGCATCAGCCTGGCGATCCAGGTCATCACCGCCCAGACCTCGCACATACCGACCCTGGTATTCGACGAAGTGGACGTCGGCATCGGCGGCCCGACCGCCGAGGTGGTCGGCCAGCTACTACGCCAGCTCGGCCAACGCGGTCAGGTCCTGACCGTCACCCACCTGCCCCAAGTCGCGGCCCAGGGGCACAACCACCTGTTCGTGCACAAGGCACGCGGCAGCGCCGAGACACGCACCGCGGTCAGCCTGCTGGATGGCGGACAGCGAGTGGAAGAGATCGCCCGCATGCTGGGCGGCGTGGACCTGACCGAGGAATCCCTGGCCCACGCCCGACAGATGATCGGCACGGCCCGGGCGGCCTGAATCCCGGCCGAGAAAAAGGCGACCCCAGGGTCGCCTCCGCTTTTCATCCCGCATACCGGAAAGCCCGGTCAGGAGGTCTTGCGCACGTAGAGTACCAGGTTGTGATCGACCAGATCGAAACCGTGCTTACGGACGATTTCCCGCTGCAGCTTCTCGATCTCGGGGTCGAAGAATTCGATCACCTCGCCGGTATCCACGCAGACCATATGGTCGTGATGACCGCTGTCAGCCAGCTCGAATACCGCATGGCCTCCGTCGAAATTGTGCCGCACCACCAGGCCCGCCGCCTCGAACTGGG
The DNA here is from genome assembly GCF_042643485.1 of Azotobacter bryophylli. Classification (NCBI taxonomy): domain Bacteria; kingdom Pseudomonadati; phylum Pseudomonadota; class Gammaproteobacteria; order Pseudomonadales; family Pseudomonadaceae; genus Azotobacter; species Azotobacter bryophylli. Next base: position 65,946 of record NZ_JBHRSJ010000030.1, read on the forward strand.
TCAGCACCCGATACACCGTAGCCAGCCCCACATCTTCACCCGCATCCATCAACGCCTTGTAGACATCTTCCGCACTCATGTGGCGCTGACCGGCGGAGTCGAGCATCTGCAGGATCTTGACGCGCGGCAAGGTTACTTTCAGGCCGACTTTACGCAGTTCGTTGTTTTCAACCATAGTTGACTTAATCGCTGCAGCTTCGCAGCCTCCTCCAATGCGGGTATCATCCCGGATTCGTTGCCCAGCCAGATAGTGGAAATCGCCCAGCAATGCAAAACACCAAGCTCATGCTGAGCAGCCTCACCTTCGCAGGCCTGCTCGCACTAAACGGCTGCTCATCAATTATTCCTGGCGTGTACAAAATCGACATCCAGCAGGGCAATGTCGTAACGCAAGACATGATAGACCAGTTGCGCCCCGGAATGACCCGTAGCCAAGTGCGGTTTATCATGGGCAATCCGCTGGTTACCGATACCTTCCATGCCGACCGCTGGGACTACCTATACAGCATCCAGCCGGGCGGCGGCCAGCGTCAGCAGGAACGCGTGACCCTGACGTTCGATGCCAACGACCGACTGGTCGGTCTATCCGGCGACTTCATGCCCGGAGCCAGCCGCGACGAAGAGATCCTTGGCAAGGGCACCGAGACCACCCTCGAACAGCAGCAAGGAGCCAAGCCCGGCTCGTTGCAGGAACGAATCCAGCGTAGCGTGGACGAAGCCAAGCCCGTACCCGTTCCAGTTCCCGAACCCCTCGACCCTCGCCCCTGAGCCAGTGCCAGGAAGAAGCCCGGGCCTCCGGGCTTCTTTCATTCTTTCACAGGTGCGAACGACTCAGCCACCCGCTTCCTCACCCACCCGGAACCTCGCTGCCTTCTCGGCGCGCCGCTTGCGAACCTCCTTGGGATCTGCGATCAGAGGCCGGTAGATCTCCACCCGATCTCCCGTCTCTAGCTCACGCTCTTCCGGTCTGGGCACCGCCTTGCCGAAGATGCCCAGCGGACTGTTCGCCAGATCCAGACCGGGGAAATGTCGGTCCAGACCGCAGCGCAGCGCAGCCTCACGAACGGTGGCGCCCCGCGGCACCGTCAGGCTGATGAGCCACTGCCGGTCAGGCAACGCATACACCACCTCGACGACGATGCTCTGCTTATCCATAGATCTGCTTGGCACGCTCGCAGAATGCGTCCACCAGGGTATTGGCCGCCTGATTGAACAATGGTCCCAGGGTCGCCTTGACCAGCGAGCCCGCGTAGTCGAAGGTCAGATCGAGGCTGATCTTGCAGGCCTTCTCGCCGAGAGCCTTGAAGGTCCAGATCCCGTGCAGATGGGTGAAGGGGCCCTCCTCCAGATGCATCTCGATGCTTTCGCCCAGCCTCAGCGAATTGCGGGTGAGAAAGCGCTGGCTCAGTCCGCCCTTGGCCACCTCCAGCCTCGCGCGCATCTGCGTCTCGTTGACTTCCAGCACCTCGGTGGAGCTGCACCAGGGAAGAAAGTCCGGATAACGGGCCACGTCGTTGACCAGATCATAGAGGGCCCGCGCCGGATAGGGCAGCAAGGCCGAGCGGTGGATGCGAGTCGCCATTCAATGAACTCTCGGTTACTTCGTCAATTCGCAGGCAAACGCGACCGGACCGCCGAGCGCGCTCGACGGAAGCAGTGCAGAAGGCTCGCATGGGCAGCGGACGTATCCGGGAAGCCATGCCGGCGACGACCTTCTCGTTCGCCATGTCTGCATCCATAGGCATGCAGCAAAGATCGGGCATTGTCCGAGATTAGCCGCGCCCCCTCAAGCCTGGTGTCGCCAGCTCGATTCCAACTGCATATAATGCGCGCCCTATGGCTAAGCAAAAGAAACAACCGCAGGGCAGCATCGCCCTCAACAAGAAAGCGCTGCATGACTACTTCATCGAGCAGAAGTTCGAGGCCGGTCTGGCCCTGGCTGGCTGGGAGGTGAAGAGCCTGCGTGCGGGCAAGGCGCAACTGGTCGACAGCTATGTCCTCCTGAAGGACGGCGAGGCCTGGCTGATGGGCAGCCACATCACCCCGCTGACCACCGCCAGTACCCACGTGATCGCCGACCCGACCCGCACGCGCAAGCTGCTGCTGCACAAGCGCGAGCTCGACAGGCTGATCGGCGCGGTGCAGCAGAAAGGCTACACCTGCGTTGCGCTATCCCTGTACTGGAAGAAGCACCTGATCAAGTGCGAGATCGCCCTGGCCAAGGGCAAGAAAGAGTTCGACAAGCGCCATACCGAGAAGGAGCGCGACTCCGACCGGGAGATCCAGCGCGCCATGCGCACCAAGGGCAAGGGCGAATAAGCGCCAGCGCATCGCGCTGGCCGCCTGCCCGAGCCCTCCATCAGAGCTTGCCGTCCGCATGTTCCTGGCGTCGCTGCGAGCGGGCCAGGCGCCGCGCTTGCTGTTGCGCCTCGGCCAGCACTTCCTGCACGTAATGAATGTGCCGATTGGCGATCTCCCGCGCCTCCTCCGCGCGCCCTTCGATGATCGCCTCGTAGAGTTCCCGATGCTGCCCCATCAGCTGCTTGCGGGTCTCGCTGCGCTGGGCGTACATGCCGCCGATATTGGTCACCACGTTGCGCTTGAGCAGATCGAACAGCCCCTTGATGGTGTGCAGCAGTACCGCATTGTGGCTGGCCTCGGCGATCGCCAGATGGAAGCTCGCATCCGCCGCCCCTTCCTCGGCGCGACTGACCTCGTCGTGGCGCTGATAGCAGTCCTGCAGCGCCTCGAACGCCAGATGCAGACGCTCGTGATCCACCTTGGTGGCACGCAGGGCCGCATAGTAGGCGCATGACCCCTCCAGCGTATGCCGCAGCTCCAGCAGATCGCGCTGCGCCTCGGGATTGCTCTCCAGCAGCTGCAGCAACGGATCGCTGAAGGTCGAGCCGAGCGAATCGGCCACGTAGGTTCCGCCACCCTGCCGACTCACCAGCAGCCCCCTGGCCACCAGCTTCTGGATGGCCTCGCGCAGCGACGGCCGCGAGACGCCGAACTGCTCGGCCAGGACCCGCTCGGCGGGCAGCCGCTCGCCGGCCTTCAGCGTACCTTCGAGGATCAGGGTTTCAATCCGCGCGACGATGTGATCCGACAAGCGGCGCTGGCGCACCTGGTCAATTTCCATAACTCGATAACCTCTGCTTTTTCCCGGCCATCCGGGGCTCGACTGCTCAGCCGCCAAGTCTATCGCGTCCCTCCCCCTTCAGGAGACGCCGGTGGACGAAGATCCGACCGAAGCCCCTTAGAGCGCCCGGAATGCTCACCGAGCCGATGCCGCATCCAGCCGACGCCGGCAGCCCGGTCGAAAAGTCCCAGGAGAAGGAACTCGCCATTGGTCGTAGAGACGAGAATTGACAGGGCCGGCGACGGACTCTTACTCTGACCGAACAATTTTGTAAATTGGTAAGACCAATATCAAGTCCGCCGGACTGGATTCCCAAAAGGACCGCACTCCAGTCTGGCCGCTCGACGTGCGCCCATCTAACAACAATCAGGGAACCCCCATATGCAAGCCTGGCAACAGCTCTACAATCCGCTCGGCAGTCTCGTCTTGTCGGCCCTGCCCGCAGCCATCCCGATCGTCTTCTTCTTCCTCGCCCTGGCGGTATTTCGCATGAAGGGCCACGTCGCCGGCAGCATCACCCTGCTGCTATCCGTGCTGGTGGCGATCTTCGCCTTCAACATGCCCACGGACATGGCCCTGGCCGCCGCCGGCTACGGCTTCCTCTACGGCCTCTGGCCGATCGCCTGGATCATCGTCGCCGCCGTGTTCCTCTACAAGCTGACCGTGAAGAGCGGCCAGTTCGAGGTGATCCGCAGCTCGGTCCTGTCGATCACCGACGACCAGCGCCTGCAGGTATTGCTGATCGGCTTCTCCTTCGGCGCCTTCCTCGAAGGCGCCGCCGGCTTCGGCGCACCGGTGGCGATCACCGCCGCCCTGCTCGTCGGCCTCGGCTTCAACCCGCTGTACGCCGCCGGCCTCTGCCTGATCGCCAACACCGCACCGGTGGCCTTCGGCGCCCTGGGCATCCCGATCATCGTCGCCGGCCAGGTCACCGGCATCGACGCTTTCAATATCGGTGCCATGGCTGGCCGCCAGCTGCCGCTGCTGTCGATCATCGTGCCGTTCTGGCTGGTGGCGATGATGGACGGCTGGCGTGGCATCAAGGAGACCTGGCCGGCGGCTCTGGTGGCCGGGGGCAGCTTCTCCCTGACCCAGTACTTCACGTCCAACTTCATCGGCCCGGAACTGCCGGACATCACCTCGGCGCTGGTCAGCCTGGTATCCCTGACCCTGTTCCTCCACCTCTGGCAGCCCAAGCGGGCCGAAGCGGCGGCAGTGGTCGGCATCTCCGGCGGCGGTGCGGTACTCGGCGGGTTCGGCGGCCCGCGCAGCGGCAACCCGTCGCCCTACAGTCTGGGGCAGATCCTCAAGGCCTGGTCGCCGTTCCTGATCCTCACCGCCATGGTCACGATCTGGACCCTGAAGCCGCTCAAGGCCCTGTTCGCCACCGGCGGCCCGCTGGAAGCCTGGGTCTTCCAGTTCGCCATTCCCCACCTGGACAAGCTGGTGATCAAGGTCGCCCCGATCGTCGCCCAGCCGACGCCGATCGCCGCGGTCTTCAAGCTGGACCCGGTGTCCGCCACCGGCACCGCGATCTTCTTCTCCGCGCTGATCTCGATGCTGATCCTCAAGGTGGACCTGAAAACTGGTCTGACCACCTTGCGGGACACCGTCCTCGAGCTGAAGCTGCCGATCCTCTCCATCGGCATGGTGCTGGCCTTCGCCTTCGTCACCAACTACTCGGGCATGTCCTCCACCCTCGCCCTGGTGCTGGCCGGCACTGGCGCGGCCTTCCCGTTCTTCTCGCCGTTCCTCGGCTGGCTGGGTGTCTTCCTGACCGGCTCGGACACCTCGTCCAACGCCCTGTTCAGCTCGCTGCAGTCCACCACCGCCCAACAGATCGGCGTCGACCAGACCCTGCTGGTCGCAGCCAACACCAGCGGCGGGGTGACCGGCAAGATGATCTCCCCGCAGTCCATCGCCGTGGCCTGCGCCGCCACCGGCCTGGTCGGCAAGGAGTCGGACCTGTTCCGCTTCACGCTCAAGCACAGCCTGATCTTCGCCGCCATGGTCGGCCTGATCACCCTGGCCCAGGCCTATGTGTTCACCGGCATGTTGATTCACTGACACGCCACACCGGAGGAGGCGATTGCCCATGAGCGATCTGTTCTACAACGCCGCGCCGAACGCGACCCGCATCGCGCCGCCGCTGCCCGAGCCGCGGCAGTACCCGGCCAAGCCGGGTCAGGTCTACCTGTTCGGTACCTGCGTGCTCGACCTGTTCTTTCCCGAGGCCGGGCTCGACGCCATCCGCCTGCTCGAGCGCGAGGGCATCCGCGTGCACTTCCCGCAGGCGCAGAGCTGCTGCGGCCAGCCGGCCTACACCTCCGGTTACACCGAGGAGGCGCGCGCCGTGGCGCGCGCCCAGCTCAAGCTGTTCCGCGAGGACTGGCCGCTGGTGGTGCCGTCCGGCTCCTGCGCCGGGATGATTCGCCAGCACTACGCGGAGCTGTTCAAGGACGAGCCGGCGACGCTCAGGCAAGTGCAGGCCCTGGCCGAGCGCACCTTCGAACTGGCCGAGTTCCTCCTCCACGTGTGCAAGGTCGAGCTCAAGGACCAGGGCGCGCAGGCCCGGGTCGCCCTGCACACCTCCTGCTCGGCGCGGCGCGAGATGAACACCCACCTGCACGGCCGTGCCCTGCTCGCCCAGCTGGAACGGGTCGAGCGCGTCGAGCACGATCACGAGAGCGAGTGCTGCGGCTTCGGCGGCACCTTCAGCGTGCGCATGCCGGACATCTCCGGCGCCATGGTCGCCGACAAGACCCGCGCCCTGCAGGAATCCGGCGCCGCCCAGGTGGTCAGCGCCGACTGCGGCTGCCTGCTGAACATCAACGGCGCCCTGGAGAAGCAGAACGCCCCGCTGCGTGGCCAGCACCTGGCCAGCTTCCTCTGGCAGCGCACCGGAGGCAGCCGATGAACACCCAGGCCCGCATCCCCGCGCTGGAGATCTCCAGCCGCGAACTCAAGCACAACGCCCACGAAGCGCTGCAGGACTACCAGCTGCGCGGCAACATGCGCAAGGCCATGGACTCGCTGATGGCCAAGCGTCTGGCGTCGATGCCGGACGAGCACGAGCGCGAGCACCTGCGCGAGCTGGGCAACCACGTGCGCGCCCGCGCCCTGTCCAAGCTGCCCGAACTGCTCGAACGGCTGGAGGCCAACCTGATCCACAACGGGGTCAAGGTGCACTGGGCGGAAACGGTGGAGCAGGCCAACGACATCGTCCTGTCCATCATCCGCGCCCACGAGGCCAAGCGGGTGATCAAGGGCAAGTCCATGGTCAGCGAAGAGATGGAGATGAACCATGTGCTGGAGACCCACGGCGTCGAAGCCCTGGAATCCGACATGGGCGAGTACATCATCCAGCTCGACCACGAGAAGCCCACCCACATCATCATGCCGGCGATCCACAAGAACGCCCGCCAGGTGGCCAATCTGTTCCACGACAAGCTCGGCGTGGAGTACACCGAAGACGTCGATGCACTGATCCAGACCGGCCGGCGCGTGCTGCGGCAGAAGTTCTTCGAGGCCGACATCGGCGTTTCCGGGGTCAACTTCGCGGCGGCCGAAACCGGCACCCTGCTCTTGGTGGAGAACGAGGGCAATGGCCGCATGAGCACCACGGTGCCGCCGGTGCACATCGCCGTCACCGGCATCGAGAAGGTGGTGGAGAACCTGCGCGACGTGGTGCCGCTGCTCTCGCTGCTGACCCGCTCGGCGCTGGGCCAGGGCATCACCACCTACGTCAACATGATTTCCGGGCCGCGCAAGGCCGACGAACTGGACGGGCCGCGGGAGGTCCACCTGGTGCTGCTGGACAACGGCCGCAGCCAGGCCTTCGCCGACGGCGAACTGCGCCAGACGCTGAACTGCATCCGCTGCGGCGCCTGCATGAACCACTGCCCGGTCTACACCCGCATCGGCGGTCAGGCCTACGGCACCGTCTATCCCGGGCCGATCGGCAAGATCATCTCGCCGCACCTGATGGGCCTGGAGAACACCCCGGACCACCCGTCCGCCTCCTCCCTCTGCGGCGCCTGTGGCGAGGTCTGCCCGGTGAAGATCCCGATCCCCGCCCTGCTGCGCCGCCTGCGCGAGGAGAACGTCAAGAAGCCGGACGCTCCGAACCGGGTGATGCGCGGCCAGGGCAGCAAGTACTCGCCGAGCGAGCGTCTGCTGTGGAAAGGCTGGCGCCTGCTCAATACCCGACCGGCGCTGTTCCGCGCCGCCGGCCTGCTCGCCACCCGCCTGCGCGACCTGATGCCGGACAGCATCGGCCCCTGGACGCAGAACCACAGCGCGCCGAAACCGGCGCCCCGCTCGCTGCACGAGCTGGCCCGCGAACATCTGGGAAAATGAGCATGAGCGCCAAAGCCAACATCCTCGCCAAGCTGCGCAACAGCCTGGCCGGCACCCAGCCAGTGACCGACGACTACGACGTGCAACTGGTGACCGCGCCCTGGACCTACCCGGCCAGCGAGCGCATCACCCGCCTGCGCCAGCTGATGGAAGCGGTGCACACCGAAACCCACCTGACCACCCGCGCCGACTGGCCGGCTCTGCTCGAGCGCCTACTCGCCGAGCGTCAGCTGCCCAGCCTGCTGATCGCCCCCGCAACCGAGCACGGCGCCCAGCTCGACGCACACTTCGCCGGCCGCGAAGGGCTGCCGCGACTCAAGGCCTACGACCGCCCGGTCGAGGAGTGGAAGGCCGAGCTGTTCAACGACACCCCTGCCAGCCTGACCGGCACCCTCGGCGCCATCGCCGCCACCGGCAGCCTGATCCTCTGGCCGGATCGCCGCGAGCCGCGGCTGATGAGCCTGGTGCCGCCGATACACTTCGCCCTGCTCAAGGCCAGCGAGGTGTACGACAACTTCTACGAGGTCCAGCAGAAGATGCGCTGGGCGGCCGGCATGCCGACCAACGCCCTGCTGGTTTCCGGGCCGTCGAAGACCGCCGACATCGAGCAGGTCCTCGCCTACGGCGCCCACGGCCCCAAGGATCTGGTCGTGCTGATCCTGGAGGACGCATGAGTCTGCCTTTTTCCTTCCTGAACGCCGTCGAGCGGCTGATTCCCCGCGAGCGGCGCTTCGACGACCCGCTCTCGACCCTGGCCTTCGGCACCGACGCCAGCTTCTACCGGCTGATCCCCCAACTGGTGCTGCGCGTCGAGTCCGAGCGCGAAGTGGTCGAGTTGCTCAAGCAGGCCTCCGCCTCCCGCGTGCCGGTGACCTTCCGCGCCGCCGGCACCAGCCTGTCCGGCCAGGCGATCAGCGATTCGGTGCTGATCGTCCTCGGCGACAACTGGAACGGCCGCGAGATCCGCCAGGACGGCGCGCAGATCCGTCTGCAGCCGGGAGTGATCGGCGCCAGCGCCAACAGCGTGCTGGCGCCCTTCCAGCGCAAGATCGGCCCGGACCCGGCGTCGATCAACGCGGCGAAGATCGGCGGCATCGTCGCCAACAATTCCAGCGGCATGTGCTGCGGCACCGCGCAGAACAGCTACCAGACCCTCGCCGGCCTGCGCCTGGTGCTGGCCGACGGCACCGTGGTCGACAGCGAGGACCCGGCCAGCGTCGAAGCCTTCCGCCAGAGCCACGCCACGCTGCTCGAACAGTTGGCCCAACTGGGTAGAGAAACCCGCGCCAATACCGAACTGGCCGCGAAGATCCGCCACAAGTACCGGCTGAAGAACACCACCGGCTTCTCGCTCAACGCGCTGGTCGACTTCGACGAGCCGCTGGACATCCTCAACCACCTGATGGTCGGCTCCGAGGGCACCCTCGGCTTCATCAGCGCGGTGACCTACCACACGGTGCCGGACCATCCGCACAAGGCCAGCGCGCTGATCGTCTTCCCCGACGTCGAGACCTGCTGCCGCGCGGTGCCGGTGCTCAAGCGCCAGCCTGTGTCCGCCGTGGAACTGCTCGACCGCCGCAGCCTGCGCTCGGTGGAGAACATGAAGGGCATGCCGGCGTGGGTGAAGGAGCTGTCGAACGGTGCCTGCGCGCTCTTGATCGAGTCGCGCGCCGCCAGCCGGAGCCTGCTGCACGAGCAGATCGGGCAGATCATGGCGGCCATCGCCGACTTCCCGGTGGAGAAGCAGGTCGACTTCAGCGAGGACCCGGCGGTCTACAATCAGCTATGGAAGATCCGCAAGGACACCTTCCCGGCGGTCGGCGCGGTGCGCCGGACCGGCACCACGGTAATCATCGAGGATGTCACCTTCCCGGTCGAGCGTCTGGCCGAGGGCGTCAACCGTCTGCTCGAGCTGCTCGACAAGCACCGCTACGACGAGGCGATCCTGTTCGGCCACGCGCTGGAGGGCAACCTGCACTTCGTCTTCACCCAGGGCTTCGACAGCGACGCGGAAAAGGCGCGCTACGAGGCGTTCATGGGCGAGGTGGCGCAACTGGTGGCGGTGGAGTTCGGCGGCGCGCTCAAGGCCGAGCACGGCACCGGGCGCAACATGGCGCCGTTCGTCGAGCTGGAGTGGGGCAGCGAAGCCTACCAACTGATGTGGCGAATCAAGCGCCTGCTCGATCCCCAGGGCATCCTCAACCCCGACGTGGTGCTCTCGGAAGATCCCGAGATCCACTTGAAGAACCTCAAGCCGCTGCCGGCCGCCGACGAGATCGTCGACAAGTGCATCGAATGCGGCTTCTGCGAGCCGGTCTGCCCGTCGCGCGGGCTGACCCTGACGCCGCGCCAGCGCATCGTCATCTGGCGCGACATCCAGGCGCGCAAGCGCGCCGGCATCGACACCGCGGAGCTGGAGCGCGCCTACCACTACCAGGGCGTCGACACCTGCGCCGCCACAGGCCTCTGCTCCCAGCGCTGCCCAGTCGGCATCAATACCGGCGATCTGGTGCGCAAGCTGCGTGCCGGCGCCGCGCAGCATGCCAGCACCGCGACCTGGCTGGCGCGCAATTTCGCCGCAGTGATGCGCGGCACCCGCCTGACCCTGCGCCTGGCCGACGGCAGCCGCCGCCTGCTCGGCGCGCCGTTGCTGGCGAACGCCTCGGCCGGCTTGCGCCGACTCTCCGGCGAGCGCCTGCCGCAGTGGACGCCGGCGATGCCGCAGGCGGTCAAGCTGGCGCTGCCGGAAACGCCGGCGACAACGGAAAAACCGCGAGTGGTCTACCTGGCGGCCTGCGTGTCGCGCGCCATGGGCCCGGCCGCCGGCGACGCCGAACAGGTGCCGCTGCTCGACAAGACCCGCGCGCTGCTGGAGAAGGCCGGTTACCAGGTGGTGTTCCCGGACAACCTGGACAACCTGTGCTGCGGCCAGCCGTTCGCTTCCAAAGGCTACCCGCAGCAGGCCGACGCCAAGCGCCAGGAGCTCCTGTTCGCCCTGCTGCAGGCCAGCCGCGGCGGCCTCGATCCGATCTACTGCGACACCAGCCCGTGCACCCTGCGCCTGCTCCAGGACCTGGACGATCCGCGCCTGCAGATCTTCGATCCAGTGCGCTTCATCCGCACCCACCTGCTGGAGCGCCTGGAGTTCACCCCGCAGCAGGCGCCGGTGGCGGTGCACGTCACCTGCAGCACCCAGCACCTCGGCGAGGCGCAGGGCCTGCTCGACATCGTCCGCCTGTGCACGGAGCAGATGGTGGTGCCCGAAGGCATCCACTGCTGCGGCTTCGCTGGCGACAAGGGCTTCAACGTCCCCGAACTGAACACCCATGCCTTGCGCTCGCTGAAGGACGCGGTGCAGTACTGCGGCGAAGGGGTGTCCACCAGCCGCACCTGCGAGATCGGTCTGAGCCGTCACGGCGGCATCGACTACCACGGCCTGGTCTACCTGGTCGACCGGGTGACGCGGCCCAGGGCCTGAAACAGCCGAGTCCGCCCCCAAAGATCCCCGCCCCGTGCGGGGATTTTTTTGCCGCAGGTCAGCGCCGGGGCATGGCGAATGGGCGAATATCGATGGGACGCCCGTGCCGCCCGCCGCCTTTCCTCGCAGCGGGTGCAGAGGCGGCGGACAGGCGGCTGGGCTTCGTCGCCGACCGCTCACTCCCGCCTATACTGGAAATTTCTTCCTCTCGGAGGTGCGCCATGGAACGCCTGCTCCTCTTCATCTGCGCCAGCCTGCTCAGCCTGCCGCTCCTGGCCGCGCAATACCCGCCCCAGATGGCCGAGATCGACCAGATGCTAAGCAGCGATCCGCCGAGGGACGCCGCCACCTTGGCCAAGGTGCGGCAACTGCGCGCCGAGGGCGAGAAACTGCACGAGGCCGGGAAGGAGGGCCAGGCGCAAAAGACCCTGGGCCTGGCGCTGAAAATCCTGAAAAGCAGCGAGTGAGGCGCCCGCTCAGTCTTCGCCGGACTCCCCGACCGCCCCCTTGGTCTCGGCGACATCGGTGTCCGGCACCGCCGCGCTGCTGCGCAGATCGACCCAGAAGCGGCTGCCGCGGCCGGGCTCGCTCTCGAAGCCGATGCTGCCGTCCATCAGCGCGGCCAGTTCGTAGCAAAGCACCAGGCCGATACCGGCTCCCGGGATGTTCGAGCCTTCCCGCCCGAGTCGCTGAAAGGGCTGGAACAAGCGCTTCTGCTGCTCGCTGTCGAGCCCCGTCCCGGAGTCCTCCACCCACAGGCGCACACAGTCCGAGCGAACCTCGTATCCCAGCACGATGCTGCCCTGCGGGCGGTTGTACTTGATCGCATTAGACAGCAGATTCAGGAGGATCTGCCGCAGGCGACGGGCATCGGCCTTCACGTATAGGGGCGGGTCCACGCTCCTGACCTGAAAGCGCAGCCCCTGCTCCCGGATCTGCGGCTGGATCATCTCGGCGCAGCTGTCGAACAGCGCGCCGACTTCCACCGGCCCGAGCTGCAGCTGCCGGCGCTGGGACTCGATGCTGGAGAGATCGAGGATGTCGTCCACCAGCGCGGTGAGGTGGCGGCTGGCATTGATGATTTCCCGGGCGTAGTCGGACTCTTGGCTGACCCCGGCCTTGCCCTCCAGCTCCAGTTCGATCAGTTGCGCGAACCCCTGGATGGCATTCAGCGGCGTGCGTAGCTCGTGGCTCATGCTGGATAGGAAGCGGCTCTTGGCGCGACTGGCCTCCTGGGCCTCCAGGGTGGCCTTGCGCAGGTCTTCCTGCACCTGTTTCAGCCGCGAGATATCCACATGGGTGCCCGCAGCGCGCAGTACCCGCCCCTCGCCGTCCCGCTCAAGGGCCTGGCCGCGGGCCAGCAGCCAGAACGAGCGACCTTCCCGGTCGATGCAGCGGTACTCCGCATCCAGCGCATTGTCGACCCCCGAGAAGAACCGCCGGCGCAACTGGGCGAGCCGCTCCCGATCGTCCGGGTGGACGTAGTGGTTCAGCTCATCGAAGGTCATCAGGTTGGCCTTCAGATTGAAGCGCTTGGCGAAGCGATAGCTCAGCTTGATCTGCCTCTTGCGGGTATCGACTTCCCAGAGGCTTTCGGTGGTGCTCTCCATGACCAGCTCCAGCAGCTTCTGGGCCCGGGAGCGCTCCTGCTCCTTGGCCTGCAGCTGGCGCCCGGTCTGGCGTATCGCCTTGGTCATGGAATCCAGCTCGATGATCCGCTGGGCTGGCGCGGAAGGCTCGAAGTCGCCCTGCCCCAGCTGGCGCAGCATCTGCTCGATGCCGCTGAAGGAGCCCTCCAGGTCGTCGCTCAGGCGCTGCGAGCGCAGCCACATCCAGACGAAGAACATCACGTAGAACAGCACCAGGCCGGCGATCAGCAGATAGCCGATCTGCTGGTAGTGGGAGGCGAGCCCCCGGGTCGCCTGGAAGATCTTGTCCTCGTCGACGATCAGAAGCAGACGCCAGCCGGTCTGCGGGATCTCGCTCCAGGCCACCAGATGCCGGTGCCCATCGAGCACCAGGGATTGCACCCGCCCATCGCCCTTGCTCATCGCCTGCAGCAGCGGCTGCATCTGCGGCCTGGTGCCCAGATCGAACTGCTCAGGCTTGGCCTGATCCTGGCGAACGGCCCCGGCGTAGGTATGCTCGCGAAGCTCGCGCAGGCCGAACTCCCGCTCCCCGGCCTGCGGCAGGGCCATGATGCGATTGTCCCGGCCGACCAGCACGGCGTAGCCCCCCCAGGGGACCTGGAGCTGGCCGATCTCGTCGAGCATCTGGCCCACGGTGATATCGACGCCCACGACCCCTTCGAGGAAATCCCCCCGGTAAACCGGCGCTATCGACGACATCATCCAGCCCTGGCCGGCAGGATCGAGATAGACATCGGTCCATACCGCTTCGCGCGCGGGGTTGTGGCTGGCGTCGGCCAGGTAATAGAAGCTGTAGTCAGGTATCGCCATGTCATGGGGATACCGGTCCAGCGTGGAGAAGAACGGATAGACGCGGTTGTAGCTGTCCCAGCTATTGAAATAGACGGCGCTGACCAGAGGACTGCTCTCCTCGATCGCCTTCATCAGCGGGTCCAGCTGCGACAGGTGTAGTGCCTTGGCGCGATCCTGGCTCGCCACCGGGGTGTGGCTGGAATAGAAGGAAGCGGCGCGCCCGTCGTTGCTGCGGGCGTAGTACACCCCGTCCGGGCTGAGCACATGTCTGGTGCGCTCCAGCTCATCCGGCTGAAAACGCGAATCCTGCAAGGCATTGGCAGCCGCCTTGCGCAGAATCAGGGTCTGCCGCTCGACCTCCTGGAGGCGGCGATCGACGAGATCCACCTCCCGCCGGGCGGATACGGCAAGGGCCTGTAGCGCATTTTCCTGCAGATGCTCGAGCTGGGAGTCGCGAATGGCCAGGTTGCTCACCAGATAGACGCCAATCAGCACAGACTCGACCAGAATCAACGGAATCAAGGTGCACTGGACAAAGGCCCGCCAGATCCATTGACGCAGGGAACAACGCGTTGCGCGCGACATACCGATCCACACGCCTCCTGCGAAACAAAAGGAAACATCATATAGCAGTCGACCGAGGGCTTTCTCCCCCTATTCGGGTATCGACGTTCTACGACCTTTGCCGTACACTTTTCATACCAACCAAAGGTTTTGGGGCCGATTAGGATTCGACGCCGGTAACGAAACTTGAGGGGCATGCCGAGTTGGTAACAGAACTCGTAAATCCACTGTTGCAAACTCATAGTTGCCAACGACGACAACTACGAAGGTTACGCGCTAGCCGCCTAACCTTCATCTGGTCGCTTCGGCGCCAGCGATCACCAGGGGATGCCTGTAAACCCGAAGTGATCGTCAGATAGAACAGGATCGCCGCCAAGTTCGCTGTAGACGTAACGGCTAAAATCTATACAGCTCGCTCCAAGCACCCTGCCACTCGGGCGGCGCGGAGTTAACTCAGTAGAGCTGGCTAAGCATGTAGAACCGATAGCGGAGAGCTGACGGACGGGGGTTCAAATCCCCCCGGCTCCACCAAATCAACAACGCTAACCCCCTGATTTTCCTAGAGAATTTCAGGGGGTTTTGCTTTTCACAGTCCTTTTCCCCCAATTCTTGCCAGCCCCCTAGCGCGCTTCGCTTGCTTGCTCCTCCCAGGAGGGGGACAGACTTCGCTAGCCCCCCTCCTGGGAGGAGCCCAGCAAATGCAAGCGAAGCGCGCTAAACGGGCCTCAGCGAAGGTAGCGTAACGACTTTTGATTCGCTCCCGAGCCTGGCCAACTCATCCGCAAAGCGTTTGTTAAGCTGGCGAATCAACGCCCCTACTAACTCTCCCTCATAACACGACGAATCTGAGAGCACCCCAAGCCCCTCAAAGGCCCTCAGAATCAGCTGCAACTCATCAATGGGACTTTCCCGCCCCTCGCTTATGTAACTCATCTAGATAGCTCCTAATCGCCTGCCTGATATGGTACGAAACCGTCTCACCATCACTTTCCGAACACGATTTCAAGGCTTCCAGCTGCTCTGGCTGAAGAAGCAACGTATACGGCACCTTTTTGGGCTTAGAACGCTTGCCAGGACTCTCCACAGGCAAAGGGGCAGGATCTGCTTGAACATCTATGACCTGAGAGGAACTACCGAAAAACCCCAATGAAACTGAAACTGGCGAAGCATCCAAATCCGCCTTTTGCTGCCTCAAACCCCTCAAAACCACTGGTCTCTCAGCCGGTGACAGCACATCAAAAAAGGACTTTGCCTGAGCTTTCGAGTAGCCATTAATCTCAGAAATGAGCCTCAACAGCTCCCTACGATCATCGGCTGAGAACCTCATAAAAAGAACATCCTTTCAATGTATACCATGCATCAAACATACATATGTTTTAAGTATCAAGCAAGCACACTCCCTATTAAGCGCCATGGACAAGACATGCGCCCCAAAAAACCAAACCTATCCAATCCTATCCGTTGTATATCCCTGCTATCTGACGTGTTACAGGGACGTCAGGCCTGGAGCCGCGAAGCGACCCGGCAGGCGAACCATCGGCACCACCTACCCGTTATCCCCAGCCGAGGCGCGTAGGTCGCTCCGCTCGCTACTCGCCTCGGCTGGTGATAACGGAGCAGGGGAGGCTTCTGGATCGACTACGCGCGTCACTGCGCCGCGACCAGTCCAAGGCGTCACCCGTTCGCCATCGACATCGCAGAGCACGTAGCGCCCCTGATCGATCCAACGGCAGGAGGACATGGGAAGGATGCGCGTACCCCCGCCATCGGAGACCAGGACGACCGAGGAGGGGCATGCATACTACTTTGCCCAAACATTGCCTAGACGCATGCCAATACAGACCTAACGAGTCCAACAGCAACCACATGCAGCCCATGAAGTGGCAATGCCTATCCAGCGAACGCCGAAACTATCCATGGCAGGAAGGGGTTCAAATCCCCCCGGCTCCACCAATCACTCGACAAGCCCCGATTTGCGGGGCTTTGTTCTATCTAGTACCCGGTAGCACCCGGTATACCCACCAGGCCGGCACGAGGGCATGCTCATCCACTCGATGCTTTGCTCCTCGCCCCTCCCTCTCTGGCTCGATGCCCCTCAATCTGAGCCACCCTCCAGCAGCCATCACTTCAAGATACCCAGCAAGGTCCAAACGCGCCGGGCCTCAGGGTCGGCCGACAGCAATTCGGAGAGCAGGTCGCTGAGGGGTCTGTTGCCCCACTCCACTGCCCGGTGGATCAGGTACGGCACGGGACTGTGCGGCTCGGTACGGGCGAGGTAGTCGGCGATCAGGCTCAGTTGGCGATAGGCCTGCTCGCGGCTGGCGGGGGCCCCTTGGGAGGGCACGCTCGCGACAGGAGCATTCGCCAGGGGAGCAGGCTCAGGCTCTTCGGGGGCGACGGATGCGGACAGGATGGCTGCGGACGCTTGCGGGTGCATGGCTATGAACTCCTGCATCAGGACGATGAGCTGACGAACGACTTCCCGCAGGGGGCCTAAAGCTGGCGCCAGATCGCCTAGATAGACGTCGCTCCAGCGCTCCAGATCATCCAGGGAGCGTGCACTCTGCTCGAGATAGGCCCGGCGCTGCAGCCAGATATCAAGCGGCGTGCTCCGGATGCGCTCGTTCAGCTTCTGCTGGCGGTGGCGAGCCTCCTCAGCAGAGGTCTTGGCTACCTTGCTATCGTTGGCGGCGACCTGACGCAGCTGCAGTTGCCGCCAATCGTTCAGGGCGAAGGGACCGACCTCGTCGATCTCCGGCTCGAACAGGGGCAGGCGGACCAGCAGCAGCTCCGAGTATCGGCGAATCAGCCAGTCGAGGGGCGCCGCCCGCCAAGAGCGGTCCCCGTCCTCGGCCTGCGGATGCAGTTCCTCCGGGTAGCGCTCGCACAGCCCGATCACCAGGTCCAGCGCCGAGGGAAGCCCCTCCCAGGTCTTGCGATGCAGCCAGGCCTCTCCAAGCCAAGCCGCTACCATCAGGTCCTTGCTGCGGGTCAGCAGGAGCTGGCTGGCCAGCATCTCCACCGCCGCCCAATCGCTGCGCTTGATCTCTGCCTGCCAGACACCGCTCGGCAGGCTCGCGTCGTCTTCCCGGCGGGCGTCGCGCAGCCGATCGAGATCGGGGTCGTAACGCAGGCTCGGGCCGCAGGGCGACTCGACCGACAGTGGCTCGAGCAAGCTGGCGAGCGATGGGGAAAGCGAATGTACGGCCGAGTTCAAGACTACCTCCAAAGCTCACCAGTACTGCTGCAATGGGAACGAGCGCGCGCCGAACGGGGAGCGCGGGGCCCGCACCGGAAGCGACTGGATGGAGAGCGGAGCCTTGCCCCCCTGGGTCATCAGCGCAACGCGCATGAACATCATCGCCCGCCCGTCTCCGTTGTCGCTTCCGTAGACGGGCAACTGGAACGTCAGCGGGAAGTCGGTGTAGTCGATGTTCGGCTGACGCTGCACCGCGACATGGGTTCGCATCAGTCGCAGGAGCGCCCAGGGGCCCGTGTACTCCCAGCCGGCCTCGAGATCGTAGACCGCCAGGCTGGGCTGCTGCGGATCGTTCACCGGGCGTAGCGAGCCGTTCTTCGCCCAGCGAAGCACCAGTTTGATCGGAGTCCCCTCGGTCCAGTGCACTCGCTGCTGGTCGTCGCCCGGATAGGCGATCTCCCGGCGCCCCGACTGCAGCACCCAGGCGATCACCTGATCGGCGCCCTGCTCATCGACACGGTCGGTACGCCAGCGCACCTCGACATCGACTCCCTCCTTGCCGTTTTCGTCCCGCTCCAGCAGGGGCTTCAGCCAGCCGGCGGCCTGCTTCAGGCGCAGCAGGAAATCCTGCGCGGCCTGCCGGTCCTGCGGCTGGGCGAGCTGCAGCCCGGCCTCCGCCTGAGCCATGTGCTGGTCGATCAGCCGCAGCATGTAGCGCACCCGGTCGGGGTCGGCATCGGCGGCCCGCGTGTTGTAGGCGAACGGGAAGCGGTCGGCCAGGTACTGATTGAAATAGTCAGCCAGACTGTTCCAGGCCTCGGCCGCCCGCTGCTGCTGGAGGAAATCGCAACGCTGCCGGGCGTTATCCCACAACGCCTGGCCGCGTCGGGAGAGGTCGTCGCTTCCGGGCGCCAGATAGGCCGCCTGGAGAATGCCGGCGCAGTTCTCGCTGTCCATCTCGACGAAATCGCGGGCGACCAGTTGCTGGAACAGCGCCGGTGCGCTGGCCGGGTTCTGCGCCTTGTGCTTGAGCATCTCCTCGCCCAGGGCCGTCAGGCGCAAGACCTTTTCGTAGTCGGCCAGCGACAGCTGCGAACGGTGCATCTGCAGCCACTCAAGAGCACGGGTGCTCGCCTGCGTGGAATCCAGCATGACGGCGAACTGCTGCGCCAGCCCCTGCTTGAGATCCTGCAGATCTTGGGAGCGGAACATCCGCACGCCCAGGTTCTTGCTGCCGTCCCACAGGCCGACGTCGTAAGCCTGGTGGAACATGGGCAACGCCTCGATCTCGGCCAGAGCCCTCTTCACGTCGCCCAGCGCTCTGCGATTGAGATTGTCCAGCAGTGCCTGGGCGAGATCGCTGCGGTTCAGATCGGCGAATGCCTCCTGTAGCTGTAGCGCCTTGTCGGCCGGCACGTCGAACGCCTGCTCGCCGCCCAGGCTCAGGGCATCGGCCTTCGACTCGAGGGCGCTCCACATCGCCTGGGTGACCGAGCGCGCGGCCGCCCCGAGCAGAGCGGCACGATACTGCGGCGGAATCTGCGACAGTTCCTGGCTGGCGTAGACCTTGTAGCTGGCGTGGTAACCCAGCGCGTCGTCGAGCGCACGGGCATCGATGGCCAGCGGCTGGGTACGGGATTCCGCCTCGTCCTCCTGCTGCAGGGCGACGGCGACGAAGTCATGCCGCAGCAGGTTCTCGATGGACTTGTCCAGCCCGGAGACATGGTCCTGCAACTGCAGAGTACCGCCGCTTTGCAGCACCAGCAGGTTGCCGCTCGAACCGGCCTGGGCGATCCACTGATCGCGGAAGCTCTTCTGCAGCCGGGACGCTTCGTGGTTGATGGCCTGCTCCACCGCAGGCCCGAGCAGCGTGCTCTCGCGCACGCTGTCCAGCAGCGCCTCGTATCCCGGCACCAGATCGCGCCCGTTGCCGCGGCCCCAGGCCGAGTTGGTCATGGCGATCAGGTCCTGCAGGTTGTCGATCAGACCATCCACTTCCTCCAGTTCCTGCAGGGAGTTGCCGTATCCGGCCTGCAGCTTCTGGGTGTGGATCTTCAGATAGCCGGCCGGGCGGACGAAGTTGTCGGCCAGGAAATACTGGGTCAGCCACAGCTGCATCAGCCCCTGGAAGTGCTCGGCGACCACCCTGTTCCCATGCAGGTTCAAGGGCTGCATCGCCGGCGAGGGGGCGGTGCGCAGGATCTGGTTGTAGAAGACCTCGTGACGCATCGGCCCGGCCCCCGGCTGCAGCCCCAGGGAGTCCTTGCCGAGGGCCGCCAGCGTCTCCAGCGGCGCCTGGGGACGCCCCAGGAGTTCGGCGAACCAGCGGTTCTGCCGCTCGATCCGCACTACCCGCTCGACCAGGGTCCGGGCCAGGACGTAGTTCTGCCACTGCTCGGGAGCGTCGCCCTCGAGGTTGGAATGCCGCGCGGTATTGCGGATCGCGCTCAGCTCTTCCAGGTCGGCGACCATCTGGTCGTGCAGTGGCTGGAACAGGCGCTCCCTGGCGGCGCCCGCTAGGGTCTCCTGCAGACATCCGTCGAGCGGCGAGAGCCAGGAGGTCGGGAAGGCCACCGAGGCGAAATGCCAGCGCGGCGCCCGCTCCAGCAGCCCCCAGAAGGCCTGCGCGTTCTGTCGAGCCAGCTCCCGGTGACGCGCGTCATCGCCGAGCGCCACATAGTGGTTGCGGGTCTCCTGTATCTGGCTGGCCAGTTCCTCGGCATCCCGCGACGAGCCATGCCAGACCCACAGCATGGAGCCGATCCAGAGGGCACCGAGTGCGAGAGCGGCGCAACCGACCACCTTCTGCCAGCGCTGGCGCAGCTGGAGGATGCGCGGAACCGCCTGGGCCAGCCCCTGTTCGGCCAATATGCGGCGCTGCCAGAGCTGGAGGGAGAACACGCCACGCAAGGGCGGCACGCCGAGCCCCGACAGCGCCCACTCGGTCTCGCTGCCGGCAGCCGACTGTCCGCCGATGAAATACAGACCGCGAAAGCGCGGCGCCTCGCCCAGGGAGTTGCCCTGGAATACCGGATCGATCAACGCGTGGAGTCCGTCGCGCATGTCCTCGAAGCGCTGCGGGAGACGGTAGAGCTCTTCGCCGATCTGCCCCGTCAGCGCACCGACCTCGACGATCGCCTCGGACAGGACGCCGCTCAGGCGGTCGAGGGCCATGTCGCTCCAGTGGGATTGCCAGGCGGCGTCGGGCGCGAACGGCGAGGACCAGCCCAGTGGCCTATCGCGCGCCTCCTCGGGCAGCGCCGCGGTCAGCTCGTGGAAACCGGGCACTTCTTCCATGCCGGTGACCAGGACATAGACCGGCAGGCTGAGCCCCAGGCGCTGCAGCAGCTCGATGAAGGTGCGCCGTGCGACCAGGCCCTTGGCCACGGCCTGCTCGGGGTCCAGCAAGGATGCCGCCGGAACCACCCAGATTACCCCATCCAGCGGGCGACTCGAGCGCAACCGCAGCAACAGCCCTAGCAGGCGCCACCAGGCGCCGGAGCGGGAGGAGCGCCCCTCCTCCTGCAGGCACAGGGTATCCGGCACGGCCAGCATCGCGCCGTCCGCGTCGCTCCACCAACTGCCGAACCAGGCGGGCTTGCCGGCCGCCTTCAATCGCCAGTCCAAGCACAACTGGGTACACCGGTCCTGGTCGCCGAGCATCAGCAGCCAGGGCGTCTGGTAGCGGTCGTTGACCGCCCTGTCTTGCTCCATCTGGCGGACGGCGGCATAGAAGCCGCTCACGGCCGAGCCCACCTTGCCGCGCAGCCAGAACACGAACAGCGCGGCGGCGAGCAGCAGCAGGACCACGACGATGATGGCTGCGTCGATTTCCGGCAGGGTCATGGCTTCTGCTCCGGCATGAGCGTCTGCTCGGTCGACAGGACCGGTTCCAGCGAACCGGCAATGTCGCGCCAGAACAGGTGGCCGACCAGCGTCAACAGCACGGCCCCGCCCAGGATCGCCAGAGCGAGACGCAGGGTGTCGGGCAACGAGCGGCGGGACGGCAGGCGCACCGGCTCGACGGCCGCCGGACTGCCGATCAACTCGGTCACATCGGCCATGGCGGGCTCGCGCTGCCAGGCGAAGTCGAACAGCGCGTGGCGCCATTTCTCGTGAAGCGCCTGCCCCCGCGGACCCCGCAGATGACCGTGGAAGCCTAGGATCAGGCACTGCAGATAGACATTGGCCAGATCCCGGGTGGCCGGCGCCCGCTCCTCGAGGAGCGTCTTGATCGCCCGCGGAATGCGCTCGCCGGCCTTGCGACTGCCATACAGGCGCAGCTCCAGCGGCTTCTCCTGCCAGGCCGCCTGCCCAGGCCAGGGGTTGAACAGCAGGCTCTCGTCGACCAGCGCGACGAAGGCGTAAACCATCTCCTTGACCTGAGTCGGCGAGTCGCCAGCACTGGCGAAAGCACCGCGCCAGAGCCGGCGGACGATGCCTCCGGCCTGCTCGGCCACCCGTGCGACGAGGTCGCTCTCGCTGTCCTCGGCGCCGTCGAGGTCGCGGCGAAAATCCAGCCATGCGCGCCAGGCCTGGCCGAAAGCGGAACTCAGTGGCGCCTCGCCAGGCCGCGACGAATACAGATCAACTTCCTGTCTGACCATGATGGCTCCTTGCTGCGCTAGCTTCCTTCGCCCGGCGCGCTGGCGAACAGCACGATCTCCCAGGGCTGGCTGCCGGAGACCGAGCCGCCGGACACGATGCGCAGCGCCTGACGGGGATCGAACCAGTCGCCCGTCGCCTGCAGCACGAAGAGCCGCGTGTCCTCGCCGACGCCGTAGGCGACCTGCTCCTGGCGATTCATGGGCTGCCGGGGAAGACCGCCCATGCGCTGGCGGGCCAGGGTCGAGACATGCGCCTCGGAGGCGACGATGGCCTGCTCCAGCCACTCCCGCGCCGCCTGCTCGCCGACGCCGGCCGGCATGCGCAGACCGATCACCAGGCGCTGGCGGGGCTGCTCCCGGTCCGGCAGCAGGATATGGAAGCCCTGACGGTCCCGCTCGAAGGGCATGCTCCGGTAGCCGGCGCGGATTCGCGTCAGCGCCGCCCCGAGCCAGTCGAGCACCTCGTCGTAGCCCCGCAGCAGTTCGTCGAACTCCAGGGCGCGGAAAGCCGGGACGCCAGCCAGGGGATCGAGCACGGACCAGGAGCCGGCCATGCCGACCAGCAGCCAGTGCAGACTCGCCGGATCGGCGATCCGCCCGTTCAGCATCGCCTCCACCTCCGGCAGCCGGGCCCAGACGGCCGCCAGTTGCAGCCGGAGCTCGGCGATGTCCTCGGCGTTGCCCGCCTGCTGGGCCTGGCGCAGACGCCCCGCGAGGAACACGCACTTCTCCCGGGCCCGGGCGCACAGGGCCTGGACCTTCTCGCCCAAGGGGGACTCCGGAACAATGCGCGGCGTCGGCGCGACATAGGGCAACCGGACATAGCCGCCACCCTCCCGCCCGATCCGCAGCAGGGGAATGCACACCGAATCCGCCCGTCCTTCGCCGGTGACCAGACGAAGGCTCGGTCGCCAGACGACGATCGGCTCCGGATGCTCGCCGCTGGCCAGATCGGGCACCGCATCGCCGACCGCCGAGCGCAACCGCCCGCCGCTCAGCGGCAACAGCTGGCCCGCGCGCGCGCGGGGGGTGATCGCGAGATAGACGGTGACCGTGGCATCGGCGGAGGCGGCGATCGCCTCCGCCACATCCAGCTCCAGCGCTCCCTCCTCGCTACCAGCCCGCAGCCGGATCGGCAGCCCGTCCGGAAAGGTGGCCTCGATGGCGGTCAGACGCACCCGTCCGGCCGAGAGGGCAGGCAGGTCGACCTCCAGGGTCTCGACGCCCCAGAACCAGGGATTGCCGGCCCTGGCCAGATGTCCGGCCAGCGCCTCCGCGCGCAATTCCTGGAGCTGAAAATGCTGGGGCAAGAGCTGCATGCCTTCGTGCCAGCAGACTGCCTCGGGTAACACACTCATACGAATCCCTTTAGCGTTCGGAAACGCGCGAAAAAGTCCGTCGCGACCATCGATCAGTGGAACCAGCGCAACCCGTAGCGCTGCTCGTCCGGGCCGAACAGCCGCATGTCCCGGTTCTCGAAACGCAGCAGCACCACGCTCATCTCGTCCAGCCGCAGACGGTGGACGCCCGGCGTGTCGTAGCTGGAGAAAACCAGAAGCCCGGCGGCGGGCGTTCCGGACAAGGGGAAGCGGTCGAACGCCAGGACCTGGCCCGGCACCAGCTCCAGCCCCCATACCGAGAAGGCGTTGCGGTAATCGAGCTGCAACTGCTCGCGCTCGGCGAACCACTGCTTGGCGGACATTCCGGACATCAGCTTCAGCAGTTCCGGATCCCGTACGGCGACGAAGTCGACCGCGATCGGGGTGTTGTCATTGGCCCGCGGCGCCACGTCCAGGGTCAGGGAGTCCAACTCGACCTTGGGGGCGAAGAGACCGCAGCCACTCAGCGCCGCGACGACACACAGACCAAAAATCCTGACTAATGGGTTGAACTTTCCCTGTCTCATAAATTCTAATAAAGGTTTTGCTTGCATTCCCTTATAAACCCGTTTTACCTTTTTTCATAGCTCGTTGATATGACGAGTTCGACTGGACCAGCTGGAGCTAGCGCGCCCGATTGGTCCGCGCAAGGGAGTGCGATGGCCGGGAAAGTACCGATGCATTGCGCTCGAACCACCGCATCGGAGTCAATCGCCCCCATGGCCGAGAGTACGCAGCATAAGCTCGATAGGATTCGCCCTCCCCGCGTACAGATCACGTACGACGTAGAAACCGGCAACGCCATCGAGAAGAAGGAGCTTCCCCTGGTCGTCGGCATCCTCGCCGACCTGTCCGGCAAACCGGAAAAGCCCCTGCCCAGACTGCTCGATCGCCGCTTCGTCGAGATCGACCGCGACAATTTCAACGACGTCCTCGCCTCCATCGCCCCCCGCACCACCATCCAAGTGGACAACACCCTCAGCGACGACGGCAGCAAACTGAACGTCGAACTCCGCTTCAACCACATCGACGACTTCGATCCCGTCAGCATCGTCAAGCAGGTGACGCCGCTGCGCCGGCTGTTCGAGGCGCGCCAGCGCCTGCGCGACCTGCTCACCAAGCTCGACGGCAACGACGACCTGGACAAGCTCCTGCAGGAGGTCGTGGACAACACCCAAGGCCTGCAAGAGATCCGCTCGGCCCGTCCGCAGGGCGAGGCCCCGGCCGCCGCTGCCAGTGTCGAACCGACGGCCGAAGAGCCGGCAGCAGAACCGCAAGCCTGACCGACCACCACCCTTTCAAGGAGGATTCGCCATGGCCCAGTCGTCTGCCGGCGAGACCCAAACCAGCGAGAACATCACCCTGTCCCTGCTCGACCGCATCGTCGCCGAAGGCCGCATGGCCCACGACGAGAGCCAGCAGGACTACGCCCGCGACATGCTCGCGGAATTCGCCACCCAGGTCCTCGACGAAGGCATGGCCGTCGACAAGGACACCGTGTCGATGATCAACGACCGCATCGCCCAGATCGACGCCCTGATCAGCGACCAGCTCAACGAGATCCTGCATCACCCCGATCTGCAGAAGCTGGAAGCCTCCTGGCGTGGCCTGTACATGCTGGTGAAGAACACCGAGACCAGCTCGCGCCTGAAGCTGCGCCTGCTCAACGTGTCGCAGAAGGAGCTGCAGACGGACCTGGAAAAGGCCGTCGAATTCGACCAGAGCGCGCTGTTCAAGAAGATCTACGAAGAGGAGTACGGCACCTTCGGCGGGCATCCGTTCAGCCTGCTGGTCGGCGATTACGCCTTCGGCCGCCACCCCCAGGACATCGGTCTGCTGGAGAAGATCTCCAACGTCGCCGCCGCCGCCCACGCCCCCTTCATCGCCGCCGCCAGCCCGCGCCTGTTCGACATGGGCAGCTTCACCGAACTGGCCGTGCCGCGTGACCTGGCGAAGATCTTCGAGAGCCAGGAGCTGATCAAGTGGCGCGCCTTCCGCGAAAGCGAAGACTCGCGCTACGTCTCCCTGGTCCTGCCGAACTTCCTCCTGCGCCTGCCCTACGGACCGGAGACCAGGCCGGTCGAAGGCATGAACTACGTGGAGGACGTGGACGGCAGCGACCACAGCAAGTACCTCTGGGGCAACGCCGCCTGGGCGCTGGCCCTGCGCATCACCGAAGCCTTCGCCCTCTACGGCTGGTGCGCGGCGATCCGCGGCGTGGAAGGCGGCGGCGCCGTCGCCGGCCTGCCGACCCATACCTTCCGTACCAGCTCCGGCGACATCTCGCTGAAGTGCCCGACCGAGGTGGCGATCACCGACCGCCGCGAGAAGGAGCTCAACGACCTCGGCTTCGTCGCCCTCTGCCACAAGAAGAACAGCGACCTCGCGGTGTTCTTCGGCAGCCAGACCACCAACAAGCCCAAGGTCTACAACACCAACGAGGCCAACGCCAACGCCCGCGTCTCGGCCATGCTGCCCTATGTGCTGGCCGCCTCGCGCTTCGCCCATTACCTCAAGGTGATCATGCGCGACAAGATTGGCAGCTTCATGACCCGCGATAACGTCCAGACCTACCTGAACAACTGGATCGCCGACTACGTGCTGATCAACGACAACGCCCCGCAGGAGATCAAGGCGCAGTACCCGCTGCGCGAAGCGCGGGTCGACGTCACCGAGGTCGCCGGCAAGCCCGGCGTTTACCGCGCCACGGTCTTCCTCCGGCCGCACTTCCAGTTGGAGGAGCTGACCGCCTCGATCCGCCTGGTCGCCATGCTGCCGCCGCCGGCCGCCGCCTGACCGTCGCGCCCGCCGGCCAAGCCCGGCGGGTGTGCTTTCCCCTTACCCATACGGCATAGACTCAGGAGCTCCACGCGATGGATGCGATCATTCTCGACCTCGGCGACGAAATCAAAGGCGACTGCCTGCTCGAGGGCTACAGCGACAAGATCGAATTGATGTCCTACAGCCACAACGTGGCCATGCAGGTGACCAACGATGTCAGCAACACGGAGCGCACCTCCGGCAAGCCGCACATCGGCGAGTTCACCGTGACCAAATTCGTCGACACCTCGACCCCGACCCTCAACGAATACTGCTGCGCCGGCAAGTCCATCCCCGAGGTGAAGATCACCATCGGGCGCAACGCCTCGGAAAACGACGGCAAGATCCTGCCCTTCATCGTCTACACCCTGAACAACGTGGTGCTGTCCAACGTCAGCGTCAGCGGCGGGGCCGGCGGCAAGCCGGTGGAGACCCTGTCCCTGAACTTCACCAAGATCAAATGGGAACTGACCGCCCAGAAGAACGACGGCAGCAAGGAAGGCACCTCCGCCTCCACCTGGGACCTGGCCGCCAACAAGGTGGTCAAGTAACGGGACCCGTCCGGCATGCTGGAATCCAAGCTCCGCCCGCCGCTGTTCGAGCGCCTTGCCGCCACGGCGGCGGACGACGCAGCCGCGGAGTTCGACCGGGATGCACTGGCCGACTCGGTGCGGCGCGAGCTGCTGCGGCTGCTCAATACCCGCCGCGGGTCGCGCCCGCTCACCACACCGTCGAGCGTGCTCGACTACGGCATCGCCGACTGGAGCGCCCTGTACGCGGACCACAGCGCCGACCGCCGGCTGCTGAGCCGGGAGATCCGCGCAGCCATCGGGCAGTTCGAGCCGCGCCTGCAACTGGCCGAGGTCGAGCTGCTGCCCATCGAGGGCCAGCGCCAGCGACTGCGGGTGCGCCTGAGCGGTGCCCTGCGCGACGGCCAGCGCCGTTGGCCCGCCGCCTTCCTGATCGAGGAAGGCGACGGCGGTTTCGAGGTACGCCATGAGCAGCTCGATTGACGAGACGTTGCTCGACTACTACCAACGCGAGCTCACCTGGCTGCGCCATGCCGGCTCGGCCTTCGCCGAACGCTATCCCAAGGTCGCCCGACGCCTGGAGCTGTCCCCCGGCGAATGCCCGGACCCCCACGTCGAACGCCTGCTGGAGGGCTTCGCCCTGCTCGCCGCGCGCCTGCAGCGGCGCCTTGACGACGACTACAGCGAGTTCAGCGACGCCCTGCTGGAGCAGCTCTACCCCCTGGCCCTGCGTCCCCTGCCCTCCTGCGCCATCGTCCGGTTCGAACCGGACCCGACCAAGGGCAATCTCGCCGAAGGCTATCGGCTGCCGCGCGATACACCGCTGTTCGTCACCGGCGCCGACGGCGCCAGCGTGCATTTTCGCACCACCGCCGAGGTGGAACTGTGGCCGCTGGAGATCGCCGAGGCGAGCTTTCTCGCCGGCGACGCCGCCTGCGCCCTGACCGGTGTCGCCCAGGCCCGCGCCGCCCTGCGCCTGAGCCTGCGCTGCCTGCCCCCGGCCAGCTGGCAGGCGTTGCCCGTCCGCCGGCTGCGCCTGCACCTGGCCGCTTCGCCGATGGTCAATGCCAGTCTCTAC
Source organism: Azotobacter bryophylli (assembly GCF_042643485.1). Classification (NCBI taxonomy): domain Bacteria; kingdom Pseudomonadati; phylum Pseudomonadota; class Gammaproteobacteria; order Pseudomonadales; family Pseudomonadaceae; genus Azotobacter; species Azotobacter bryophylli. Next base: position 93,543 of record NZ_JBHRSJ010000030.1, read on the forward strand.
GACCTGCTCGGCGCCCATACCCTGCAGGTCCTCGCCGGACCGCCCGGCACTCGGCCACAGGCTATCGCCGGTCTGCCGCAGCCGCTCGGTTTCGCCGCCGACGAGGCCCTGCTGCCGGACGAGGACGGCGTCCATCCCGGACTGCGCCTGCTGGCCGAATACTTCGCCTTTCCGGACAAGTTCGCCTTCTTCGACGTTCCCGTACAGGCCCCGCCGGGCACGGGCGAGGAACTCCAGCTGTACATCGCTTTCGACCGCGCCCCGACCGGCCGCCTCCACCTGCAGGCGACCGACCTGGCGCTCGGCTGCGCCCCGCTGATCAACCTGTTCCCGCGCACCTCCGAGCCCCTGCGCCCGGACGGCACGCGCAGCGAGTACCGACTGGTCGCCGACAGCTACCGGGAGAACAGCGTGGAGATCCACAGCATCCGCACGCTGCGCGCCTGCTCGGCCGACGGGGTGCGGCAGGTTCCGGCTTATTACGGCTGTCAGCACGCCCTCGGCGAGCAGCGCCTCTACTGGCACGCACGGCGCATCTTCGGGCTCGCGCCGAACCGACTGGGCAGCGACCTGCTGCTGAGCCTGGTCGACACCCGCTTCGATCCGCAGCGAGAGGCTCCAGATTACAGCCTGACAGCCGAACTGCTGTGCACCAGCCGGCACCTCGCCGAATCCCTGGCCGCCGGAACCCGGCTGGACTTCGAGCGCCCCGGCCCGGTGGCCCGCGCCATCCTGCGCAACCCGCCGACGCCGCAGACCCTGCCCCGGCTGGGCGGCGAATCGCGCTGGCGCCTGGTTTCGCAACTGACCCTCAACCATCTCTCGCTGGTGGAGGGCGAGCGAGCCCTGGACGCGCTCCGGGAAATGCTCCAGCTGCACAACCTGGGCGACGAGCCCGCCGCACGCCGGCAGATCGACGGGCTGACCCGGCTCGACTGCGAACGCATCGTCGCCCGGGTCGGCGAGGACGCCTGGCGCGGCTGGCGCAACGGTCTGGGCGTGCGCGTCCACCTCGACCCGCAGCATTTCATCGGCAGCAGCGCCGTGCTGTTTTCCGGCGTCCTCGCGCAGTTCTTTTCGCTTTATGCCAGTGCCAACCGCTTCGTGCGCACCACGCTGGTCCAGGCCGACAAGGAGATCAAGACATGGCAGCCGCCCGCCGGAATGCCGCTCTCCCTCTGAGCGCGCGCCTACGCCGCGAGCCGCAGGCCTTCGAGCTGCTGCAAGCGCTGCTGCTGCTCGAGCGCGAACGCCCGCAGGCGACGCCGCTGGGCAGCGGCAGCGTGCCTGGCGCCGAGGCGCTGCGCCTGCGCGGCCCGCTGACGCCGCTGTTCGCCGCCAGCCAGGTGCAAAGTCTGGAGGACGGGGACGACGGGCGGCCACTGCTGAGCACGCCGGTCTTCGGCCTCGGCGGGCCCGACGGGCCGCTGCCCTACGCCTACCAGGAATGGCTGCAGCAACAAGCCCGGCAGAAGGACCATGCCCCCGCCGAGTTCCTCGACCTGTTCCAGCACCGCCTGCTCAGCCTGCTCTACCGCACTCTGCGCAAGCACCGCATCGCCCTGGGCTTCGACGCCCCGCAGAGCACGCCGGTGCACGACCAGCTGCGCGCCTTCGCCGGCCTGCTGCCGCAGGGACTGCGCGAGCGCCAGGCCCTGCCGGACGCGGCGATCCTCGCCCGCAGCACGCTGTTCGCCGGCGGCCGGCGCTCGCTGGCCGGCTTTGCCGCCATCGCCCGCCACCATTTCCGCCTACCGGTGCAGGCCGAAGCCTACCAAGGGGCCTGGCGACCGATCCCGACGGCCAGCCGCAGCGTACTCGGCCATGGCCGTCGCAACCTGCGCCTGGGCCGGGACGCCGTGGCCGGCACCCGGGTCTGGGACGAACATGCCGGCATCCGCCTGATCCTCGGCCCGCTGGAGCCGGAACAGGCCGAGCCGTTCCTGCCGGGCGGCGAAGCCCACCGGCAACTCGCCGGCCTGGCCGCCCTCTACTTCGGCCCGGACCTGGACTGCGCGCTGCGCCTGCTGGTCAAGGGCGCCCGGCCGCTGGCGCTGGACCGCCGCGCGCCGCCGCGACTCAACTGGAGCGGCGGACTGCACCGACAGGCCGACAGCGATATCCGCCGCCTCGATACCCGCCTGTACCACACGGAGGTCGCCTGACATGGAACTCGGCAGCCTGATCGGACGCCTCAACCCGGAATGTCGTCGAGCCCTGGAGCACGCCGCCCAGCGCTGCCTGCAGCGCACCCACCACTACGTGGAAATCGAGCACCTGCTGCTGGAGCTGCTGGATGTCGAGGGTGGCGACTTCGCCCATCTGCTGCCGCGCTTCGGCCTGGAGCGCGACGCCGTGGCCAGCGAGATCAACTGCGCGCTGGAGCTGTTCCGGGCCGGTAACACCCGTACCCCGGCGCTCTCCGCGCAGACCGTCGGCCTGCTCGAAGATGCCGTGGTGCAGGCCAGCCTGCTCGGCCAGGACAGCATCCGCTCCGGGCTCCTGCTGCTGGCCCTGCTCGACCGCGAGGAACGCCGCAGCCTGCTGCTGAACAGCGCCTCGTCGCTGCTGCGCATCCCGCGCGAGGCGCTGCGCCAGAATCTGGCCGAGTGGACTCAAAGCTCCCGCGAGCAGCCGGCCGCCGCGCGCGCAGCGACGAAAGGCAAAGCCGAGCGGCCGGGCCCGCGCGACGAGATCCTCGACCAGTACACCCAGGACCTCACCGCCGACGCCCGCGCCGGACGCATCGACCCCATCGTCGGCCGCGACGGCGAGATCCGCCAGTGCGTCGACATCCTCCTGCGCCGCCGGCAGAACAACCCGATCCTGGTCGGCGCGCCGGGCGTCGGCAAGACTGCGGTGGTCGAGGGCCTGGCCTTGCGCATCGCCTCCGGCGAAGTACCGCCGTCGCTGCAGGATGTGATCCTGCGGGTGCTCGACCTCGGCCTGCTGCAGGCCGGCGCCGGGGTCAAGGGCGAGTTCGAGCAGCGCCTCAAGGGGGTGATCGACGCCGTGCGCAACAGCGAGCAGCCGATCATCCTGTTCATCGACGAGGCCCACACCCTGATCGGCGCCGGCGGCAGCGAGGGCGGCAGCGACGCCGCCAACCTGCTCAAGCCGGCCCTGGCCCGCGGAGAGCTGCGCACCCTGGCGGCCACCACCTGGCTGGAATACAAGAAGTACTTCGAGAAGGACCCGGCCCTGGCCCGGCGCTTCCAGCTGGTGCAGGTCGAGGAGCCGGACGAGGCCACCGCCGTGGAGATGCTGCGCGGCGTCGCCGCCAAGCTGGAACAGCATCACGGCGTGCAGGTGCTGGACGCGGCCATCCAGGACGCGGTGAAGCTCTCGCACCGCTACATCTCCGGCCGCCAGTTGCCGGACAAGGCCATCAGCGTGCTGGACACCGCCTGCGCCCGCGTCGCCCTCGGCCAGCACGACGTGCCGCCGCCGCTGGAGAGCCTGCGCCACCGCGAGCTGGCGCTGGAGGAAGAGCTGCGACGCCTGCGCCGCGAGCAGGCTACCGGTCTCGACCACCGCGAGCGCATCACCGCCCTGGAGGACGAGTCGACCGGCAACGCCGCGACGATCCGCGAGCTGGAAAGCCGCTGGCAGGAAGAGCGCCAGGCCGTGCGTGCCCTGCTGGAGACCCGCCGGGAACTGCTCGCCCTGAGCGACGGTGCCGATGCCCGCCATCCCGACGAGGAGCTCGACGGGCGCATCGACCACCTGGCCGCCGAGCTGCTGCGCCTGGAAGCCGGCCTGGAAGCCATTCGCCAGGACGACCCGCTGGTCCCGGAACAGGTGGACTCCAAGGCCGTGGCCGCGGTGATCGCCGGCTGGACCGGCATTCCGGTCGGCAAGATGCTCGCCGACGAGGCCCACGCCATCCGCACCCTAGCCCAGCGCATGGGCCAGCGGGTGATGGGCCAGGACGCGGCGCTCGCCACCATCGCCCAGCGCATCCAGGCCTACCGCGCCGGCCTCACCGACCCGGCTAAACCGGTGGGCGTGTTTCTGCTGGTCGGCCCCACCGGCGTCGGCAAGACCGAGACCGCCTACGCCCTGGCCGACGCCCTCTACGGCGGCGAACGTAACCTCATCAGCATCAACCTCTCCGAGTATCAGGAGGCCCACACCGTCAGCCAGCTCAAGGGCGCCCCGCCCGGCTACGTCGGCTACGGCTCGGGCGGCGTGCTCACCGAAGCGGTGCGTCGCCGGCCCTACTCCGTGGTGCTGCTGGACGAGATCGAAAAGGCCCACTCCGATGTGCTGGAAGCCTTCTACAACGTCTTCGACAAGGGCGTGATGGAAGACGGCACCGGCCTGGTGGTGGACTTCAAGAACACCGTGATGCTCGCCACCAGCAACGTCGGTGCCGAACTGGTGCTGGACACCCCCACCGACCAGCTCGGCAGCGACGCCTTCAACGAACGCCTGCGCAAGGTGCTGCTACAGGCCTTCCGCCCCGCCTTCCTCGCCCGCATGACCATCGTGCCCTACCGCCCGTTGGACGAAACCACGCTGGAAGGCATCGTCCTGGCCAAGCTGGAAAAACTGCGGGAGCGCTACAAGGCCGCCACCGGCAAGCAGTTCGATTTCGATCCGGCAATCGTCAAGGCCGTTCTCGCCAGGTGCAGCTCGGCGGGGGCGAGAGATATCGAGAATGTGCTGATGGCACAGGTGACGGGGAAGTTGGCGGAGTGGGTGTTGGAAACCTAAACCTACATTTGACCATCGCCTTAGAAACCTATGCACAAATAACTTAAACCAATTTTGCTCACTAGTTGAACGAAGGAGAAATAGAAACCTGCATGAAGCTTTATTACCCACACTGCGACTTAAAGCAAGCAATCATCCAAAAAATGGAGGCAGATTAACTGACATCATCACCAAGCAAAAATAAATACCCATTTTGATTAACAGCAATTCCTTAACACTCTCAAGCTTGCCTCCTAGCGAAAGCTAAACAACTTCAAAGCCATGACTATATATTTGAAATCACCACTAGCACGAATCATGATGAAATCAATGGGATTACTACCCCGGCACGCGTAGAGCTTGAGAATTAGAACTAACTAAGCGATCCATATCAAGAAGGAAGCTGCCTCCATGGGCCTGAGAAACAAGCTGCAAGCACTTGAAGATTCGATTGGCAGAATGTTATTAATCTGCGATATTCTGGAGGGAAAAGCCCCCCTATCGGTCAACGAAAAATTCGTTCTCGATTACATGAACAGCCAGGCAAATAATCTCGTTGCAACATCGCTAGGGCAAATCGAACAGGTCGAGCAATATTATAGATATGCCATCGGCAAGAACCAGAATCCTATCCAACCCAAGGGTGTGGCAGATATTGTTCTCACCGATAAAGCGATCCAGCAGAAAGTCACTGTGGCCGATAATCCAGCGGAAGTAAAAAAGGCTTTATATAAGGCAATGAAGCAGCTCGCCGGAGATTTCGGCGAACGTGTCGGAGACCGTCGAAGGGCGATTCAGCTCTATATATATTCGGAAGAAAATCCATGGCCATTCGACCACCTGCACGTCCCGACACTGTCAAACATTAAGGCCGCAGTCGAGTCTGCTGTATCGGATGCCACAGCGGCTGCCATCAACAAGGCTACTAGCAATTCTACCTTGCTTCCCTATTTACAAGGAAATCGCCCTGCTAGCTTCCTAGCTGTCGTCACGCAAAGCCAGACAAGCAGTCGCCTTTACAGCAGCATGGGGAACGGATTTGCCGAAACTAATACCATCGAAGTGAAGGTGCGCTGGCTGAACGGCAAATTGGTAACCGACAACCACCTCGTAAAAGCACTGTACGGTTTAAAGTTACGGACGCATCTCAACACCCCAACTAGCGTACAGTCTAATTCTACCAAGGCCTACTGGGAAAACGATGAGTATTGAAATCTTAGAATTGGAAACAGTCATTATCGAAGCCCGAAGAAGGGCATACACCAAAACGCCACCACCACTTCAATTCCAGCAACGCCCCATGATGCAAAAAAACTAATTTATTTACCAACACCCTCACCTACCAAACAATATATCCACCTCTTTTTTCGCTGCTCTTTTCGCCCTTACTTTAACAAAAACACCCAACAGACGCTAAGTTTACCATGAAATCTAATAGTACGGATTCCACCAGATGAGCATAATTTACAACCAAGGGTTAGATAACTTCATCTCAAACGGCAGCCGCCCAAGCGGACACCTTAACATTTCCACACTTGCCAACATTGTACTGGATATCATCAACAAGCAGCCTTTGAATGAAGCCGAGCAGAACTTGCTTACTATTCTTGATCCATCGGGAAAAGGAAATTATTACCAGATTGCCAAAAAAATGAAGGCAAAAAATTTTTTATCAACATATGGTTATGCCATATGCCATAAAATCCCCTACGCAGGTATTGAGCGATGCATGTTAGCTCTGGCCAATGCAAACCCTCCCAAGACTGACGCCGCTTGGACCAATTTATTCAATCTAGTATGCGGCCTCAATGGCGTTGGTTATTCAGGTTATGCGACCTCCACGATCAGCAGCATTCAGAGTGACCTGTCGCAGAAATCTAGCAAACCGAACGCCGCTGCGGAATTTAATAGTATTCTCAACGAATTCGACAAGGCGGATGACAACCTATATCTAGGCTTTTCTCAGACCAACTCAAGCATTAGCGACAGAATCGATAAACACTATGACGTCGTTACACCAGGAAATAACCCTGTCGCCGCAACACCTCGAGGGGGGAATCTGGAAGACCTTCTAAACAAACTCGAAACAAGCCTTAAACTACCAACAACAAAGCCGGTTCAAGTAACGACCAAGGGTATTAAATGGGAGGAAAGCAGTTGCGTGGACGGAATCGGCTGGCTGGTAGTTGTCTGACTCTCACCTCAAGAACGACTAAACGCGAGACAGCTAGAAAAACCGCTGACGAAAAGCTAGAAACGCTCTCTTTCCATAGTTCGATCGGCAATTAATGGACTTACTGCACATAGAAATCTAAAGAGTCAATATAACGGAGCATTACCCTCAAGCACATCCTCAGAAAATCCATATTAAGCATCTGCCGATGTATTCTGACCATACCCCCAAACTAGGCTGAACGAGGTTCCTGATGCCCCGCCCCACCGACACCAACAGCAGCCTATCCCTCAGCGCCCCCGCACTGGCTGATCTTTACCCTCAGGTGCTTTCCGGTGACGAGGCATTGAACGAGCTGGGCAGCCTCACCCTCAACGGCAACAGCGCCACCGCCCTCACCCTCCCCGATGCCATTGCCACCCACGTCACCCTCACCCTCACCCTCTACAACGACGCCAACCGGCGCCCCCTCGACGCCCTGGTCGCCGAGATCCGCCAGCTCCCCGCCGATGCCACCGCCGACCGCTACCAGGTGGTCCTTCGTCCCTGGCTCTGGTGGCTGACACTGGCCAGCAACAACCGGGTATTCCAGAACCTTTCCACCAGCGACATCGTCACCACGATTTTCAAGGCCCACGGCTTCACCGACTTCAAGCTGTCGCTCTCCGGCAGCTACCAGCCGCGCGAGTACTGCGTGCAGTACGGCGAGACCGATTTCGCCTTCGTCTCGCGGTTGCTGGAGGAGGAAGGGATCTTCTGGTTCTTCACCCACGAGGACGGCAAGCACACCCTGGTGCTGGGCGACAGCAGCGATGCCTTCGTGCAGATCCCCAACGGGCCGAAGGTGCCCTACCTGGGCCAGGGCGTCGGCGTGCGTGAGCTGCATGGCATCCGCTCGGCGCAGTACAGCGTGCAGGCGGTGAGCGGGGTGTACAGCGCCACGGACTACGCCTTCACCACCCCCACCACCTCGCTCTACAGCAAGGCCGAGGCGCTGGCCGGGCCGCTGTCGATGTACGAGCACCCGGGCGGCTACATCGCCAAGGCGCGGGGCGATGCGTTGACCAAACAGCGCGTAGACGGGCTGCGCAGCCAGGAGAAGCGCCTGATCGGCGAGAGCGACTGCCGCTGGCTGGTGCCCGGCCACTGGTTCACCCTCACCGGGCATGACGACGCCAGCCTCAACATCGACTGGGTGGTGACCTCCGTCACCCATGACGCCAGCCACGAGCACTACCGTAACCGCTTCGAGGCCATCCCCAAGGCCACCGCCTACCGCCCGCCACGGGTCACGCCCAAGCCGCGCATGCACACCCAGACCGCGCAGGTGGTGGGCAAGGCCGGCGAGGAGATCTGGACCGACCAGTACGGCCGCATCAAGATCCAGTTCCCCTGGGACCGTGACGGCAAGAACGACGAGACCTCGTCCTGCTGGGTGCGCGTGGTGCTGCCCTGGAGCGGCAAGGGCTTCGGCATGCAGTTCATCCCGCGTATCGGCCAGGAGGTGATCGTCACCTTCATCGACGGCGACCCGGACCGCCCGCTGGTCACCGGCTGCGTCTACAACGGCGACAACACCCTGCCCTATGCGCTACCGGACAACCAGACCCAGTCCGGCATCAAGACCAATTCCTCCAAGGGCGGCGGCGGGTTCAACGAGCTGCGTTTCGAGGACAAGAAGGACGCCGAGGAGGTCTTCCTCCAGGCGCAGAAGGACCTGAAGGTGAACGTGCTCAACGACAGCACTGCCGCCATCGGCCACGACGAGACCCTCACGGTGCAGAACGCCCGCACCCGCACGGTGAAGGAAGGCGACGAGACCATCACCCTGGAGAAGGGCAAGCGCACGGTGACCATCCAGACCGGCAGCGATACCCTCGACGTGAAGGACAGCCGCACCGTCACCGTCGGTGCCGACCAGACCCACAGCACCGGCGGCAACTACAACCACAAGGTCAGCGGCAACTACGAGCTCACGGTGGACGGCAACCTGACCATCAAGGTGAGCGGCACCCTGACCCTGCAGAGCGGTGGCGACTTCACCGCCAAGAGCGACCTGTCTCTGAGCCATCTGGCCGGCACCTCGATCACCCAGAAGGCCGGCACTTCGCTGGAGAACAAGGCCGGCACCACCCTGACCAACGACGCCGGCGTCAGCCTGACCAGCAAGGCCGGCGCCGAGCAGACGGTGGATGGGGGCGGCATGCTGACCATCAAGGGTGGCCTGATCAAGGTCAACTGAGGAATATCCATGACCCCATCCGGCAAATTCGACCTCGCCCGCGGCGATAGCCACCTCTCCGGCACCCTACTCGACGGCCGCCTCGAAGGCCCCTTGCGGATAGAGGACTCAGACCGGCCGCAAGCCAGCCTGACCTACCGCCGGGGCGAGCTGGAGGGTCCGCTGGTGCTCTACCATCCCAATGGCAAACCCGCCGCGCAGATGGTCTATGCCCAGGGCAGACTGCACGGCATCGCCACCTTCCATGCGCCGGAAGGCTGGCTACAGCGTAAGGCCGGCTATCGCCAGGGACAACTGCATGGTGAAGCGATCAACTACTTCGCCGATGGCAGTCCGGTGGAGGTCGAGCATTATCGGGACGGCGTGCGGGAGGGGCCGTACCGGCGCTTCCATGCCAACGGCCGGCTGGCACTGAGCGCCCAGTATCGCCAGGGTCGATTGCTGGAGCCGGCGCGGATGTACGCGGCGGACGGCCGCCCGCTGGACGAGCAGGGTAAACCGCTTTCCCGGCTGAGCTGGTGGTGGCGGCGCTGGACGGAGCCCGACGAAGCCTGAAGGCCTGCGGCAGGCTCAGGGAATCAGCATCTGCACCTGGCCCGGCGCGACGATCTTGATCACCCCACCCCAGTTGCACATCAGCGTGCCGTTGGCATCCAGTGCCGGCATATTGCCTAAGAGCACGGAGGGAGCACCGCCGGGAATCCAGGGCGTGGCCGTGGCGGGAATGCAGGGCATCGGCGTCAGTACGCCGGAGGCCGCCGCCGTCGCCGCCGCCACGGTCGGATTGGCCAGACTCTGGCACAGGCCGAAGGGCAGGACATTGACCAACGGGATATGGTCGGAAAGATTCGCCGCGGGAAGGTTGTTGGTCAGCGTGCGGTTGACCGGCAGAACGTTCAGCATCGACGGCGCTAGGCCGAAGCTGCACGTGAGGGTCGCGGTGCTGCAGACCTGGGGGCAGGACATCGGGCCTCCTCATACGACAGGCGCTCCGGGAGCGCTCTCTGATTGTCTTTCCCGGAACCGGCAGACCTCCGCTTGCCGGGGAAGCGTGCCGTGGGCAGCGGCCCGAACCCCCGGCGGATCGCGCCGGCCCTCAGCTAGAAGCGGTAGACCTCGACATTCCGGGTCGGCGTCGCCATCGGAATCGCCGGTTCGGCCGGTTGTGGTATTACCACCTTCGGCCGGGACCGTTGTGCGGTCTTGCGCGACGCCTGCGACGCAGGGCGCTGGGCCAGGGGGCGGATGGCCTGCGCCATCTGATCGGCCAGGCGCTGCAGCACCGCGCTCTGTGCCCGGACCTGATCGGCGATGGTCCCGCTATGGATTTCCTGCAACTGGACCAGGCGACTGTCGCTCAGTTGCCCCTGCCGATCCAGCAGGCGCCACTGCGCCTCCAGCACCACCGGCTGTTCCGGGCCGGAATCGAGCCGGGAGACGCTGACCTCCACCGTCACGTCCGGCTTGAAGCCCTGCGCCGGCTCCAGCGCCAGGCGCTGGCTGCCCAGGCGCCAGGCCAACTGGCGCAACAGCAGTTGGTCGATGTTGCCTTGCAGATCGCCCGCCCACTCGGCGTGGCGAACGGTACTGAGGCTACCATCCGCATTGCGCTGGACCAGCGCGGTATCGCGCTTCAGGTAATCCGCCAATTCCACCGGGTCGAGCAGGACGGCGACGCCGTTGCGTTCGGGGATCTCGGGGTTGCCGCTATCGAGCGTGTAGAGCTTGGGCGACTGGAAAGCCGAACACCCGCCCAGAAGAGAAAAGGCAACCAATAGAACAAGAGAAGGAAAATGCAGCCGTCTCATCAATCCTCACCCAAAGAGTCGCCTGACGGCAGCCAGACGGCGCTCGTCCGGCATCCACCCGGCGGCTGTGCGCCGAGCGACTCATGCTTGTCAATGTATCGATCCGTGATGTGCAGCATGTTGCCCATGCATTCTGCCATTATGCAGGCTCTTCGACCAATATCGCATCGACCCTCTGGAAACCGCGCGGCAACTTGTTGCCGCGCCGCCCCCGCTCGCCCTTGTAGTGCTCCAGATCGCTCGGCCTGAGCGACAGGGTCCGCTTGCCGGCCTGCAGGACCAGCGTCGCGGCCGCGGAGCAGACGACGAGATCGCAGAGATACTCCTCGCGGCTGACGACCCGGTCCCCCGGAATGCCGATGATCTTGTTGCCCTTGCCTTTGGCCAGCTGCGGCAGGTCGGCGACCTTGAACAGCAGCAGGCGGCCCTCGGTGGTCACCGCGGCCAGCCAGTCCTCGTCGAGGTCGTTCAGCGGCCGCGGCGGCAGCACCTTGGCACCGGCCGGCAGGCTGAGCAGCGCCTTGCCGGCCTTGTTCTTCGCCTGCAGATCCTCACCCTTGACCACGAAGCCGTAGCCGGCGTCGGATGCCGCCACGTAGAGCGCCTCGTCCTCGGGCAGCAGCACGCATTCGAAGCTCGCCCCCGGGGGCGGGGTCAGGCGCCCGGTCAGCGGCTCGCCCTGCCCGCGCGCCGACGGCAGCGAGTGGGCAGGCAGGGAATAGCTGCGGCCGGAGGAATCGATGAAGACCGCATACTGGTTGGATTTGCCCTGGGCCGCAGCCTTGAAATTGTCACCAGCCTTGTAGGAGAGCGCCGCCGCATCGATGTCGTGGCCCTTGGCGCAGCGCACCCAGCCCTTCTCGGAAAGCACCACGGTCACCGGCTCGGTGGGCATCAGCTCGGTTTCCGACAGCGCCCGGGCCTCGGTGCGCTCGACGATCGGCGAGCGCCGCGGATCGCCATAAGTTTCCGCGTCGGCCAGCAGCTCCTTGCGCACCAGCTTCTTCAGCTTGGCCTCGCTGCCGAGCAGCGCCAGCAGTTGTTCGCGCTCCTTGGCCAGTTCGTTCTGCTCGCCGCGGATCTTCATCTCCTCCAGACGCGCCAGCTGGCGCAAGCGGGTGTCGAGGATGTAGTCGGCCTGCACTTCGGTCAGTCCGAAGCGCTCCATCAGCACCGGCTTGGGCTGGTCCTCGGTGCGGATAATGCGGATCACCTCGTCGAGGTTGAGGAAGGCGATCAGCAGGCCTTCCAACAGATGCAGGCGCTTCTCCACCTTGTCCAGGCGGAACTGCAAGCGCCGGCGCACGGTACCGATGCGGAACACCAGCCACTCGCTGAGCAGGGCGTGCAGGTTCTTCACCTGCGGCTTGCCGTCCAGGCCGATGATGTTGAGGTTGACCCGGTAGCTGGACTCCAGATCGGTGGTGGCGAACAGGTGCTGCATCAGCCCTTCCACGTCGACCCGGTTGGAGCGCGGGATGATGACGATGCGGCAGGGGTTCTCGTGGTCGGATTCGTCGCGCAGGTCGGCGACCATTGGCAGCTTCTTGGCCTGCATCTGCGCGGCGATCTGCTCCAGCACCTTGGCTCCGGAGACCTGGTGCGGCAGCGCGGTGATCACCACGTCGCCATCCTCGATGCGGTACACCGCGCGCATGCGCACCGAGCCGCGGCCGCTCTCGTAGATCTTCAGCAGATCGGCCCGGGGCGTGACGATCTCCGCCTCGGTCGGGAAGTCCGGCCCCGGGATGTGCTCGCAGAGCTGTTCGATGCTGGCATGCGGCTCGTCCAGCAGGTGCACGCAGGCGCTGGCGACCTCGCGCAGGTTGTGCGGCGGCACGTCGGTGGCCATGCCCACGGCGATGCCGGTGGTGCCGTTGAGCAGCAGGTTGGGCAGCCGCGCCGGCAGCACCGCCGGCTCGTTCAGGGTGCCGTCGAAGTTGGGCACCCAGTCGGCGGTGCCCTGCCCCAGTTCGGACAGCAGCACCTCCGAATAGCGCGACAGACGCGCCTCGGTGTAACGCATGGCGGCGAAGGACTTGGGATCGTCTGGCGCGCCCCAGTTGCCCTGTCCGTCGATCAGCGTATAGCGGTAGCTGAACGGCTGGGCCATCAGCACCATGGCCTCGTAGCAGGCTGAGTCGCCGTGGGGGTGGAACTTGCCGAGCACGTCGCCGACGGTGCGCGCCGACTTCTTGTGCTTGGCGTCGGCATCCAGGCCCAGTTCGCTCATGGCGTAGACGATGCGCCGCTGCACGGGCTTCAGGCCGTCGCCGATGTGCGGCAGGGCGCGGTCCATGATCACGTACATGGAGTAGTTGAGGTAGGCCTGCTCGGTGAAATCGGCCAGGGAGCGACGCTCCACGCCATCCAGGCTGAGATCTGAGGAGTGGTTCATGAAGTCAGTCCACAAGAGGTGTCTGGCGCGCTGGCGAAGGTGCCGTCACGCCGAATGAATGCGAAGCCGGAGGCTGGAGCGCCGGCGGCTCGGCCGCGCCCGTCCAGCCGCCGGCGGGGACGGCGAAATGCCAGACGATCGGTCTGGCCTCGCCGTCGCCACGGGGATTATGGCTACCGTTGTCAACGCCGACCCAGGCGCCGTCGGCGTCGATCCACAGGGCTTCGGCCGAGCCCCAGGGCTGGTTGCGGTAGCGTCGGGCATCGGTGAGCGCTTCCTCGGCGAACGACCAGCAGCGCTCGACCTGCCCGGTGTTCGGATCGCGCCGGCAGATGCGGTGGGACAGGCGCTCCAGGGTGAACAGCCGACCGTCGTAGAAGGCCAGGCCGCTGAAACTCTTCGACCATGCTCGCTTGGCCCGCAACGCCGCCGGGGCCTCCTCCGGGCCGTCCTCGCTGAGCAGCACGCAACTGCCGCTGCAGCGCCAGCGCTCCCGGATCCAGTGGCTGACCAGCAGTCCTCGGCGTTCGCGCTCGGCGGCCAGCCACAGGCGCTGGCCGGCCGGGTCGATGGCGATCCCCTCGAGCATCCCGTTGATCTGCAGCAGCATGCCGCTGGCGCGGGCCTGGCGCAGCAGGGGCGCCGGCAGCTCCAGCCACTGCGGCTCGCCCTGGAGCGGCAGCTGCAGCACGGCGGCATGCGCCTCGCTGACCAGATAACGGTTGCCCTGGGCGTCGCAGGTCAGCCCCTCGAAATCCATTTCGCCACCGCGCACCTTGCCCAGCAGCCAGGCGCGGGTGCGCAGCCCCCAGGGCAGGCCGCTGGCCGGCACCGGCGGGATGCTGAAGGTCTGCGCCTCCGCCCGCCAGACCGGTGCCGCATCGTGCAGGCGATAGAGACGCTCGTCGTCGCGGTCGGAAACCGCCCAGAACTCGCCGCCGCAGCGCGCCAGGCCGGAAAGGTTGCCGCTCACCATGTCGTCGACCGGGTGTTCGGCGACCAGGCGCAACGACTCCGGCGCCGGTTCGGCCTGCAACGCCGCGCTGACCAGGCACAGGGCCAGCAGCAGCCAGCGCCGCATCAGCTCAGGACCTCGGCGAGGTTGCCCTTGGATTCCAGCCAGCTCTTGCGGTCGCCGGCGCGCTTCTTCGCCAGCAGCATGTCCATGATCTCGGCGGTGGCGTCGAAGTCGTCCAAGGTCAGCTGCACCAGACGCCGGGTGTTCGGGTCCATGGTGGTTTCCCGCAGCTGCAGCGGGTTCATCTCGCCGAGGCCCTTGAAGCGGGTGACCTGGGGCTTGCCGCGCTTCTTCTCGGCGGCCAGGCGTTCGAGGATGCCGTCACGCTCGGCCTCGTCCAGCGCATAGTAGATGTCCTTGCCCAAGTCGATGCGGTACAGCGGCGGCATCGCCACGTAGACGTGGCCGGCATCCACCAGCGGGCGGAAGTGGCGGACGAACAGGGCGCACAGCAAGGTGGCGATGTGCAGACCGTCGGAGTCGGCGTCGGCGAGGATGCAGATCTTGCCGTAGCGCAGCTGGGACAGATCGGCGGAGCCCGGGTCGATGCCGATGGCCACGGCGATGTCGTGCACCTCCTGGCTGGCCAGCACCTCGCCGCCGTCCACTTCCCAGGTGTTCAGGATCTTCCCGCGCAGCGGCATGATCGCCTGGAACTCCTTGTCCCGCGCCTGCTTGGCGCTGCCGCCGGCCGAGTCCCCTTCCACCAGGAACAGCTCGGCGCGCAGCGGGTCCTGCCCGGCGCAGTCGGCCAGCTTGCCGGGCAGCGCCGGGCCTTGGGTGATCTTCTTGCGCTCGACCTTCTTGCCCGCCTTGAGTCGGCGGCCGGCGTTGCTGATCGCCAGTTCGGCCAGCGCAAGGCCCAGCTCCGGGTGCTCGTTGAGCCAGAGGCTGAAGGCATCCTTGACCACTCCGGCGACGAAGGCGGCGGCTTCGCGGGACGATAGGCGCTCCTTGGTCTGCCCGGAGAACTGCGGCTCAGCGAGCTTCATGGAGAGGACGAAGGCGATGCGCTCCCAGATATCCTCGGGCGCCAGCTTGACCCCGCGCGGCAAGAGGTTTCTGAACTCGCAGAACTCACGCATGGCGTCCAGCAGGCCCTGGCGCAGGCCGTTGACGTGGGTGCCGCCCTGGGCGGTGGGGATCAGGTTGACGTAGCTCTCCTGCACGCTCTCACCGCCCTCCGGCAGCCAGAGCACGGCCCAGTCCACCGCTTCCTTGCTGGCGGCGAAGCTGCCGATGAAGGGCTCCTCGGGCAGGCGCACGAAGTCGCCGAGGGCATCGCTCAGGTACGAGCGCAGGCCATCTTCGTAGTGCCATTCGGTCTTCTCGCCGCTGGCCTTGTCCTCGAAGCTGACGTACAGGCCCGGGCAGAGTACCGCCTTGGCCTTGAGCACGTGCTTGAGGCGGCTCACCGAGAACTTCGGCGAGTCGAAGTATTTCGGGTCCGGCCAGAAGTGCACGCTGGTGCCGGTATTGCGCTTGCCGACGCTACCGACGATCTCTAGGTCGCTGGCCTTGAAGCCGTCGGCGAAGCTCATGCGGTACTCGTTGCCGTCGCGCTTGACCGTGACGACCACCCGGGTCGACAGGGCGTTGACCACCGAGATGCCGACGCCGTGCAGGCCGCCGGAGAACTGGTAGTTCTTGTTGGAGAACTTGCCGCCGGCATGCAGCTTGGTGAGGATCAGCTCGACCCCCGGCACGCCCTCTTCCGGGTGGATGTCCACCGGCATACCGCGGCCGTCGTCGATGACCTCGAGGGAGTTGTCGGCATGCAGGATCACCTGCACGGATTTCGCGTGGCCGGCCAGAGCCTCGTCGACGCTGTTGTCGATCACCTCCTGGGCCAGGTGGTTGGGCCGCGTGGTGTCGGTGTACATGCCCGGGCGCTTGCGCACCGGATCGAGACCGGAGAGGACTTCGATGGCGTCCGCGTTGTAAGTCTGGGCCATGGTTGCCTTGTTCAGAGATCGGAAAAGTTGAAATCGCGCCACCGCCCGGGAGCGAAGCCGGCAAACACCAGCAGCTCGGGGATGCGCTCGGCAAAGCCCTGGAAAGCATGATCGCCGCCCGCCTGGATCTGCAGCGTGCAGTCTCGGTAGTAAGCCTCGGCGAGCCGATAGTCGAGGGTCTCGTCGCCGGTCTGCAGCCATACCCGGTAGCGCTCCGGACTCCGGGGCGGCGGCACCTCCAGCTCGGCCAGCGCGGTCACGTGATCCTCGGTGAGCTGCCAGACCTCGCCGGTGTACAGATTGGTCTGCGGACCGAGATAGTCGCCCAGCAGCAGCCGGTGCGGAGCGACCGCCGGATTGACCAGCAGGGCCTTGAGCCCGTGGCGCTCGGCCAGGAAGGTCGCATAGTAGCCGCCCAGTGAGCTGCCGACCAGCAAGGGGCTCCTCAGCTCGGCGATCGCCGCCTCGAGCTGGGCGATGGCCTGCCGCGGGTGATGGTGCAGCTCCGGCACCAGCAATCGCTCCTCCAGCCCGAGTCCGCGCATGGCGCCGAGCAGTTGCCGCGCCTTGCCGGAAGCCGGCGAGCTGTTGAACCCGTGGATATAGAGAATGGTCGGCGCGGCGCTGGGCATGGGGAGTAGGCGGCAGTGGCGAAAGGGGAAGGCTACAAGCGCGAAGCGACTCACTCAAGCCATCCCGCGACTTTGCCTGGCGCCGCACCGCGACACCAGGCCTGCTGCCTGCGGCTGGAACTCAATAGCCCTTGCCGTAATCGATCACGAAGCGATATCCCGTCACCCGGGAAACGCCGGTCTCCAGGCGCCCGTCCGCGTGCAGGCGCAGCCAGCGGTAGCCGGGCGCCTCCTGGCTGACGCTGAAATCGTCGCAGCCAGGGGTGAACTGCACGCAGGTCGAAGGCGATGCCAGCAGACGCACGCCCTGGCGCATCCGATCGTATTCCTGATGCACGTGCCCCCAGAGCAGGCCGCGCACCTGCGGGTAGCGATCCAGAAGGGCGAACAGGGCCTCGGCGTTGCGCAGGCCGATGGGCTCCATCCAGGCGCTGCCGATGGACACCGGGTGGTGGTGCAGGCAGATCAGATGGTGCCGCTCGGGAGCCTCCTGCAGGGAGCGCTCGAGCAGGGCCAGCTGCTCGTCGGACAGACGCCCCGGCACCGCCCCGGGAATCGAGGAGTCCAGCATCACGATACGCCAGCCGCCCAGCTCGGTGACGGGCTCCAGTAGTTCGGTGCCCTCGGCGGCCTGCTCCAGGGGCAGCAGCTCGTCGTGATTGCCGGGGACCCAGCGCACGGGGGCGGGCAGCTCCGTGCACAGACGGCGGAAGTGCGCGTAGGACTCGGCCGTGCCGTCCTGGGAGATATCGCCACTGGCCAGCACCATGTCGATCCGCGGCTGCTCGCGCAAGACCAGCTTGATCACCTGTCGCAAGCTGTCCTGCGTCTGCATGCCGAGCAGCCGTTTTCCGGCATCGGCGAACAGATGACTGTCGGTCAGCTGCACCAGCAGCAACGAGGTATCAACAGGGGGGGCGGACGGGCTCGACAAGACCTTCTCCTAGGACAGAAGCAGGCAGATTATCGTAGCAATGCAATATCAGGGTAAGCCCGGGAATCAGGCACGGTTCACAGAAAATTAACGAGCGCCTTCGGCTTCAGACAACCGGCTCCAGCTCGTGTCCGCAAGCCAGACAGTAGCTCAGCCACTCGCCGAGGAACAGATTGAGCTGGGTCTTCTCGTCCGGCTGGTGCATGGCGGCGTTGGGATAGGCATAGCGGCTGCGGAAGCGCCGCGCCCTCTCCGCGCAGACCACTTCGGCCATGCGCGCATCGTGGTAGACCCGCACCTCCAGCCGTGGCGCCGGCAGCCAAGGCAGACCGTGCTCCTGACGCACCTGCAGGGTGGTGGTATAGGGACAGGCCTCGAGCACCTCCAGGGCCAGCACGCCGAGCAGCCGCTCGCCCTGGCTGACCCCCACCCGCCGGGCGGTGGGCATGTCGCGCATGTCCGGCAAGAGCCGCATCAGCCGCGCATAGTTGGCCTCGCAGGTCGACTGCAGGTCGATCAGGTCGACCCGGTAGCGCTCGCGCAACAGACTCACAGCCACAGTCCACATACCTCGGTACGGTTGAGCGCCAGCCACTGCAGGGCAATGATGCTGGCCGCGTTGTTGATCCGTCCGTCCTTGACCGCCTGCAGCGCCTCCTCGAAAGGCAGCACATGCACCCTGATGTCCTCGCCCTCCTCGGCCAGGCCGTGAATCCCGCCGGCCCCCTCGCTGTTGCAGCGGCCCACGTACAGATGGACCAGTTCGTCGCTGCCGCCCGGGGACGGGAAGTAGCGGCTGATCGGCCACAGCTCGCCGAGCACCAGCCCCGCTTCCTCGACCGCCTCGCGGCGCGCCACCTGGTCGGGCTCCTCGTCCTTGTCGATCAGACCGGCGACCAGCTCAAGCAGCCAGGGATTGCTGCACTTGCCCATGCTGCCGACGCGGAACTGCTCGATCAGCACGACCTCGTCGCGCTGCGGGTCGTAGGGCAGCACGCAGACCGCATCGTGGCGCACGAACAGCTCGCGGCTGAGCAGCGGCCCCATTTCGCCGGAAAACTGCCGATGCCGCAGATGCAGGCGCTCCAGACGGTAGAAGCCGCTGAAGCAGCTCTCGCGACGCAGGATTTCCACCGCATCCGGGTCGGGCTTGAAGAATTCGCTCATTCCACCGCTCGCTCTTTGAGGTTTAATTCGCTGTCATCCTAGCGCGCCGTTCTGGCTAAAGCAGCCTCTTTGCAGAAACCCGACGAGTTGTCACTCTTGCAGCCGCGCGCCCGGCAAGCCCGGTTCGATCCGGACGATCCACTAACGACTGTAAAGGCCCCGATGAATTCCCACGCCCTTCCGAAACTGCTCATCAGCGCCAGCCTCGGCCTGCTCCTGAGCGCCTGCCAGAGCCTCGCCCCTTCCGACGAGCCGGCTAGGTACGAGCGCCATGCCTGGGAACACACGCCAGCCGGCTGTCACGGCGAGGAATGCCCGCTGGTGAATATAGACACCCTGCATTTTCCTGCCGAGCCGGCCCTGGACCGACTGATCGAGCGCCGTCTCCTGGAACTGGCCGCCGACGGCCCCGGCGCGCCGCTGCCGGCCTCGCTGGCCAGTCACGAACGCGACTTCCTGGCCAGCGCCCGCCCCGGCTGGAGCAGCTACCTGCAGGCCCAGGTGCGCGAGCAGGCCGACGGACGCATCCTCATCGAACTGTCCAGCTATCGTTATACCGGCGGCGCCCATGGCCAGCCCGGACGCGGCTTCATCGATTTCGACCGGCGCCAGCACAAGGCCCTCGAACTGTCCGACCTGCTGCTGCCGGGCCAGGAGGAGGCTTTCTGGGCCAAGGCCGAGGAGGCGCACCGGCGCTGGCTGGTCGCCCAGGGCTTCGCCGCCGACGAACAGTTCACCCGTATCTGGCCCTTCCGCAAGACCCCGCACATCGCCCTCAGCCGCAGCGGCCTGCTGCTCAAGTACGACGTCTACAGCATCGCCCCCTATTCCAGCGGCCATCCGGAGCTGCTGATCCCCTACCCACAGCTCAACGGCATCCTCAAGGCGGAATACTTTCCCAGGGGCAAAAAATGACGAAGCGGCTTCCGGGCCGAAGCCCGGAAGCC
>NZ_JBHRSJ010000030.1:113623-150124 GCF_042643485.1 Azotobacter bryophylli
CACGGAAACGCTCGGCCTGCTCCTTGAAACCGGCCTCGATGGCCTTCTGCTCCTCGGTCAGCCCGTTCTCGGCGGCGTAGTCGCGCACCTCCTGGGTGATCTTCATCGAGCAGAACTTCGGCCCGCACATGGAGCAGAAGTGCGCCACCTTGGCCGATTCCTTGGGCAGGGTCTCGTCGTGGTAGCTGCGCGCGGTGTCCGGGTCGAGGCCGAGGTTGAACTGGTCCTCCCAGCGGAACTCGAAGCGCGCCTTGCTCAGGGCGTTGTCGCGGATCTGCGCACCCGGATGGCCCTTGGCCAGATCGGCGGCGTGGGCGGCGATCTTGTAGGTGATGATGCCGGTCTTCACGTCGTCCTTGTTCGGCAGGCCGAGGTGCTCCTTCGGCGTCACGTAGCAGAGCATGGCGCAGCCGAACCAGCCGATCATCGCCGCGCCGATGCCGGAGGTGATGTGATCGTAGCCGGGAGCGATGTCGGTGGTCAGCGGGCCGAGGGTGTAGAACGGCGCCTCGTCGCAGCACTCCAGCTGCTTGTCCATGTTCTCCTTGATCATCTGCATCGGCACGTGGCCGGGGCCTTCGATCATTGTCTGTACGTCGTGCTTCCAGGCGATCTTGGTCAGCTCGCCGAGGGTTTCCAGTTCGCCGAACTGCGCCGCGTCGTTGGCGTCGGCGATGGAGCCCGGACGCAGGCCGTCGCCCAGCGAGAAGCTGACGTCGTAGGCCTTCATGATTTCGCAGATTTCCTCGAAGTGGGTGTAGAGGAAATTCTCCTGGTGATGCGCCAGGCACCACTTGGCCATGATCGAACCACCGCGCGAGACGATGCCGGTGACGCGCTTGGCGGTCAGCGGCACGTAGCGCAGCAGCACGCCGGCGTGGATGGTGAAGTAGTCCACGCCCTGCTCGGCCTGCTCGATCAGGGTGTCGCGGAACAGCTCCCAGGTTAGGTCCTCGGCGATGCCGCCGACCTTCTCCAGCGCCTGGTAGATCGGCACGGTGCCGATCGGCACCGGCGAGTTGCGGATGATCCACTCGCGGGTCTCGTGGATATGCTTGCCGGTGGACAGGTCCATCACGGTGTCCGAGCCCCAGCGGATGCCCCAGGTCAGCTTGGCCACTTCTTCCTCGATGGAGGAGCCCAGCGCCGAGTTGCCGATGTTGCCGTTGATCTTCACCAGGAAGTTGCGGCCGATGATCATCGGCTCCAACTCGGTGTGGTTGATGTTGGCCGGGATGATGGCGCGGCCGCGGGCCACTTCCTGGCGAACGAACTCGGGGGTGATTTCCTTCGGAATGGACGCGCCGAAGCTGTGGCCCGGATGCTGCTGATCGAGCAGTCCGGCTTCGCGGGCCTCGGCCAGCTTCATGTTCTCGCGGATGGCGACGTATTCCATCTCGGGAGTGACGATGCCCTTCTTGGCGTAGTGCATCTGCGAGACGTTCTGTCCGGCCTTGGCCCGGCGCGGGTTGCGCACGTGGGCGAAGCGCATGGCGGACAGCTCGGGGTCGGACAGGCGACGCTGGCCGAACTCGGACGTCAGCCCGGACAGCAGCTCGGTGTCGCCGCGGTCCTCGATCCAGCGGGAACGCACGTCGGCCAGGCCCTTGCGCACGTCGATCTGCACGTCGGGGTCGGTATAGGGGCCGGAGGTGTCGTAGACGGTGACCGGGGCGTTGATCTCGCCGCCGAAGGCGGTGGGGGTCACGTCCAGGCTGATCTCGCGCATCGGCACGCGGATGTCTGCCCGCGAGCCCTGCACGTAGATCTTCCGGGAACGCGGAAAGGGTTGTACGGACTGCTGGTCGACCTGGGCGGATTCGCTCAGGTTCTTCTGTTGTTCTTTGGCGCTCATCAAGGCACTCCACTTCATCCAGGGCACGGATTGTCGGAGTCGACCTGAGGAAACATGCCGGACGGCATGGAGAAGAACCCGCCGATGGGCGAGGACGTCTTGTTCCCTACGCAGGCATCAACCTGATCAGGTTCAACGGGATCCGGTCTGGACCGATCTCAGCCCCGGCTGGGGCACCCCGACAAGTACCGGCGAAGTCTAATCAAGCCACGCCGATAACTCCAATCAAAGAACCGTTTACCGCCCGGAAATTCGCGGACTCGCCGCCTGCGCCAGCAACCGATCCAGGCCCGCCAGCAGCTGCTCCAAGGCACCCCGGTTGGCCTGCAGTACCGTCAGAGCGGCCCGACCCATGTCACAGGCGCAGGCAGGATCGGCCCACAGCCGCGCGATTTCCGTCGCCAGCGTCGTGGCGTCGCCGGCCTCCCGCAGCGCGCCGGCCTCGCGCAGCCGCGCGGCGATCTCGAGGAAGTTGAACAGGTGCGGCCCGCTGAGCACCGGCTTGCCCAGCGCGGCCGGCTCCAGCAGGTTGTGCCCACCGTTCGGTACCAGGCTGCCGCCGACGAAGGCGCAATCGGCCAGGGCATAGAGAAATTGCAGCTCGCCCATGCTGTCGCCGAGCAGCACCGCGTCCCGGACGCCGACCGCCGTGCCGCCAGAGCGCCGCACGGTGGAGAAGCCCTGCCGGCGGCACAGCTCGAACACGGCATCGAAGCGTTCTGGGTGGCGCGGCACCAGGATCAAGAGCGCCGCGGGAAAGCGCGCCAGCAGCTGCCGATGGGCAGCCAGGACGATCTCGTCCTCGCCGGCATGGGTGCTAGCGGCGATCCACACCGGACGATCCGCCGCGCCCCACTGCACGCGCAGCGCCGCTGCCCGTGCTGGCAGCTCGGGATCGACGGCCAGGTCGAACTTGATCGAGCCGGTCACCGCCACCGTCTCGGGACGTGCGCCCAGGGCGCGGAAGCGCTCCGCCTCGGCGGCCGTCTGCACCGCCAGCCAGCTCAGCTCGGCGAGCATCGGGCCGGTGAGTCCGGGGAAGCGTCCGTAGCCGCGGGCCGAGCGCGCCGACAGCCGGCCGTTGGCCAGCGCCACTGGAATGCCGCGCCGCGCGCACTGGTGCACATGGTTGGGCCACAGCTCGGTTTCCATGATCACCGCCAGGCGTGGCTGCAGCCGGTCGAGAAAGCGTGACGCCGCCCAGGGCAGGTCGTAGGGCAGATAGCAGTGCTGCACGCGGTCGCCGAACAGGGCGCAGAGGCGTTCGGAGCCGGTCGGCGTCATGCAGGTGACGGTGATCGGCAGCTCCGGATGGCGGGCCTGCAAGGCGCGGATCAGCGGCGCGGCGGCGATGCTCTCGCCCACCGACACCGCATGCACCCAGATCCCGCCCGGCCGCAGCGCGGGCAGACCGAGGGCGAAACGCTCGCCGACGCGCCGCCGGTAGGCCGGCGCACGCCGGGCCCGCCAGGCCAGACGCAGGAGGATGAGCGGCAGGGCCAGTTGCAGCAGCAGGCTATAGAGGGTGCGGTTCATGGTGCCGCAGCTTAACAAGCGACCGCTCGGAAGAGCGAACGGATCCGGGGCCGATCCTCCGAAGCGCCACGCAAATGCCACCAAGGACCCGTTGTCACAGGCGCGGCACGATCCCCGGCGATCTGATTGAAATCAATGAATGCGCGCCATTCTCTCTTCTAAGTTCCGCTCATCCGCCGGTTCGCTTGAACCGTCCGGCCGATGCCGGAACTGTGTTTATACTGCGGCCCCCTTTCTTCGACGAGGCACGCCATGTCCCAAGCGCTCAGCACCGACGTCCTGATCGTCGGCGGCGGTATCGCCGGCCTCTGGCTGAATGCCCGCCTGCGCCGTGCCGGCTATGCCACCTTGCTGGCGGAGCGCGCCAGCCTTGGCGGCGGCCAGACCGTCAAGTCCCAGGGCATCATCCATGGCGGGGCCAAGTACGCCCTGCACGGCGCGCTGAGCGGCGCCTCGGAAGCCATCGCCGACATGCCGCGGCGCTGGCGCGCGGCCCTGGCCGGCAGCGGCGAGCTGGACCTCTCCGGCGTGAGTCTGCTGTCCGAGGCCCATTACCTGTGGTCGCCCGGCACCCTGGCGGGCAACCTGGCGGGCTTCTTCGCCAGTAAGGCGGTGCGCTCGCGGGTCGACCCGGTCCGGGGCGATGACCTGCCGGCGGCGCTGCAGCATCCCGCCTTCAAGGGCAGGGTCTATCGTCTGAACGAGCTGGTGGTGGACGTGCCCAGCCTGATCGGGCGCCTCGCCGAGCTAGCCGGCGACGGCCTGCTGGCCGCCCGGGAGATCGTGCCGCTGCACGAGGGCGGCGAGCTCGTCGGCCTGCTCGTCGACGGCCGAGCGATCCGCGCCCGGCGCATCGTCCTCTGCGCCGGCCAGGGCAACGCCGGGCTGCTGGCCGCCCTCGGTCTGGACCGACCAGCCATGCAGACCCGCCCGCTGCACATGGTCATGCTCGCGGCCCCGACCTTGAAGCCGCTCTACGCCCACTGCCTGGGCGGCGGGCCGAAACCTCGCCTCACCGTGACCAGCCACCCTGCCGCCGACGGCCAGTGGGTCTGGTACCTGGGCGGCGAACTGGCCGAGGCCGAGGGCGTGGCCCGCGACGCCTCGCAGCAGATCGCACAGGCCCGCCGGGAACTGGGCGAACTGCTGCCCTGGGTCGATCTCGGCGAAGCGCGCTGGGCGACCCTGCGGGTGGATCGTGCCGAGCCGGCGCAATCCGGCCTGACGCGCCCGGACAACGCCTTCCTCGCCGAACAGGGGCGCCTGCTGGTCGGCTGGCCGACCAAGCTGGCCCTGGCCCCGGACCTGGCCGACCGGGTCTTCGCCAACCTGGAGCGCGATGCCATCCGCCCGTCCGGGCAACCGCCCCTGCCCGACCTGCCGCGCCCGCCGCGGGCGCTTCCGGCCTGGGAGGAGCTGCTGCAATGACCGTCGCCACCCTGCACGGACTCGAACGCCCGCTGGGCAGCAGCGGCCTGCTGGTCTCGCCGCTGGGCCTGGGCACCGTCAAGCTGGGCCGCGATCAGGGCGTGAAGTACCCCGCCAGCTTTCGCATCCCCGACGACGACGAAGCCCGCCGGCTGCTCGCCCTGGCCCGGGATCTGGGCATCAACCTGATCGACACCGCGCCGGCCTACGGCGTCAGCGAGGAGCGGCTCGGTCCGCTGCTGCGCGGCCAGCGCGACGCCTGGGTGATCGTCAGCAAGGTGGGCGAGGAATTCGAGAACGGCCGGTCGCGCTTCGACTTCTCGCCGCAGCACACGCGGCTATCCGTCGAGCGCAGCCTGAAGCGCCTGGAAACCGACCGCATCGACCTGATCTTGGTGCACTCGGACGGCAACGATGTGGCCATCCTGCGCGACAGCGGGGTCTACCAGACCCTGGCCGAACTCAAGCGCGAGGGCAAGATCGGGGCCTTCGGCCTTTCCGGCAAGACCGTCGAGGGCGGGCTGCTGGCTCTCGAAGAGGGGGACTGCGCGATGATCACGCTGAATCTCGGCGAACGGAGCGAACTGCCGGTGGCCGACTACGCCGCCGCCCACGGCAAGGGCATCCTGATCAAGAAGGCACTGGCCAGCGGCCACGCCTGTCTGCAGCCCGGCGACGATCCCGTGCGCGCCAGTTTCGAGCTGCTGTTCCGACACCCCGGAATCGGCAGCGCAATCATAGGAACCGTTAGTCCGAAACACCTGTCTCAGAATGTTTCGACAGCCGCAACTGTCATACGACTAAAGTCATACTAGGTTCCCTGTCGTCAACCACAAGAAGAGCCGCTTGCTCGGCCGATTACCGCAAGGAGCCGCTATGTCGACTATCCTTTCCCATCGCAATCCCAGCGTTTTCAAGACACTTCCCCTGTTCGTCGAGGCCTCCCCGGAAGGCCTGAGCTACCAGAGCCTGGGCCGCCCGCTGAACTTCAGCCAGATGCAGGAGCGGCGCCGTCCGGTGGAAGTGAACGACCACCGGCGCTTCGCCCTGGAACTGGCCAACCTGGGGGTATCCGTGCAACTGACCCTGACCTGGCAGGGCCGTGACTATTGGCTGCTGGTACGCCAGCAGCGGAAGGATCGGGGCGACGAGGTGCTCAAACTGATCTCCGGCTACGTGCCGGCCCATGAACTCAGCATTCCGCTGCTCGCGGCGATCCAGGAAATCGCCGAGGAATGCCTGCTGAAGATCCCCGAGTGCTGGCTGACCGGACGTTTCGGCGATACCTGGCTGCCGACGCCCTACGAGAACGTGCTGCACTATTGCGACGACACCACTTTCCAGCTGAGCCCGCAGTCCGGCGCGGCCCTGCCGGTCTATTGCGGCAACATGCCACTGCTGGAGCGCCCGCGCGCCTACGTGCATCTGCCCACGGCCTCGCTGCAGCTGGTCTACGACCTGCGCATGGACCTGCCGGAGAAGGCCCAGTCGCTCAGCCTGCTGCATGCCGACGAGAGCCTGCAGAACGGCGCCCTGGTCACCCGTCTCGACCAGGCCAATCCGGATCTCTACCTGCTGGCCCTCGACCAGGACCTCCCCACCGACGAGCTCTACATCCTGCAGCACGGCGATCTGCAACCGGTCGACACCAGCGGCGTCTGGCTGGCCGAAAGCTTCGCCCCGCAGCAGGGCTGGGTGGTACGCGAGGACCGGATCAGCTGGCAGGACTGGCAGGCGTCACTGGCGACGGAAACGGGCATTGCCGGAAACGCCCGGCAACCCAGCCGGGCCCGGGGCTGAGTTCGCCCCCGGCCCGCCGCCCCTCCCGACAGGCTCGACAAGGCCGTTGAGCCCCCAGGCGGAGCCTGCAAGGCACGCGTTTCACTTCTGGCGAATTTTCTCGACGATGGCCGTGGTGGAGCTGTCCTCCACCAGTCCCAGCACCCGCACTTCGCCACCGTAGGCCTCGACGATCGGCGCGCCGACCACCTGGTCGATAGCGTAATCGCCGCCCTTGACCAGCACGTCCGGCTTGATCAGCTCGATCAGGCTTTCCGGGGTGTCCTCGCCGAAGCAAACCACCCAGTCCACCGCGCCGAGGCCGGCGAGCACGGCCATGCGCCGCTCCACCGCGTTGATCGGCCGGCCCGGCCCCTTCAGGCGGCTGACCGAGGCATCGTCGTTGACCGCCACGATCAGCCGATCGCCCAGGGCGCGGGCCTGCTCCAGATAGGTCACGTGGCCGGCGTGGAGGATGTCGAAACAGCCGTTGGTGAAGACGATCTTCTCGCCGTGGGCGCGGGCGTCGTCGACGGCCAGCAGCAGCTGTTCGAGGCCCAGCACGCCGCGCTCCGAGCCCTCCTCGCGCTGTACCGCCCGGCGCAGCTCGGGGGCGCTGATCGCCGCGGTACCCAGCTTGCCGACCACGATGCCGGCGGCCAGGTTGGCCAGCGCCACGGCCTGGGGCAGCTCCTCGCCGGCGGCCAGGGCCGCGGCCAACGTGGAGATCACGGTATCGCCGGCGCCGGTGACGTCGAACACCTCGCGCGCCCGCGCCGGCAGGTGCAGCGCCGGCTGTCCGGGGCGCAGCAGGGTCATGCCGTGCTCGCCGCGGGTCACCAGCAGGCCCCCCAGGTCCAGCTCGGCCATCATCCGCGCGCCCTTGGCCACCAGCTCGCCCTCGTCCGCGCAATTGCCGACGATCGCCTCGAACTCTCCCAGGTTCGGCGTGATCAGGCTGGCACCGCGGTAGATGGAGAAGTCCCGGCCCTTGGGGTCGGCCAGCACCGGGATGCCCCGGGCGCGCGCCGCCTGGATCAAGACTTGATGGTTCCGCAGCGCCCCCTTGCCGTAATCGGAGAGGACCAGCACCTTGATGCCCTCGAGCCGGTTCTCCACCTCGCTCGCCAGGGCCTGCGCATCGACGCTGAACGGCTGCTCGAAATCCATCCGCAGCAGTTGCTGGTGGCGGCTCAGGACCCGCAGCTTGACGATGGTCGGCTGGCCCTCGATGCGCTGGAAATGCACCGTCACGCCGGCCGAGGCCAGGCTCCGGGCCAGGCTGTCGGCCTCGTCGTCCGCCCCGGTCACTCCGACCAGAGTCGCCGCGGCCCCCAGCGCGGCGATGTTGAGCGCGACGTTGGCCGCCCCGCCGGGACGGTCCTCCCTGTGCTCGACCTTGACCACCGGCACCGGTGCCTCCGGGGAGATCCGCGAAGCGGCTCCATGCCAGTAGCGATCGAGCATGACGTCGCCGACCACCAGCACGGGGGCCTGATCGAAACGGGGCATGGTCAACTTCATGGGGACTCCGCAAGCGGCCGGGGAATGGGCCAGAGCATACCAGCAGGGTTCGTCGTCACGTGATCTCGGCGCCCTTTTCTTCGAGCCCCATGGCGTACAGACGCGCGTAGTGGCCGTTCAGTGCCAGCAGCTCGGCATGGCTGCCGCGCTCGACGATCCGGCCCGCCTCCATCACCAGGATCAGGTCGGCCCTCTCGATGGTCGACAGCCGATGGGCGATCACCAGGGTGGTGCGCCCGCGCATGAGCCGCTCCAGCGCCGCCTGGATATGCCGCTCCGACTCGGTATCGAGGGCCGAGGTGGCCTCGTCGAGAATCAGCAGCGGCGCGTCCTTGAGCAAGGCCCGGGCGATCGCCAGGCGCTGGCGCTGGCCGCCGGAAAGCGTCACGCCGTTCTCCCCGACCTCGGTATCCAGGCCCCGGAGCAGCCGGTCGATGAACTCCCGGGCATAGGCCGCCTCCGCCGCCCGCTCGATCGCCTCGCGCGGGGCGCCGGCGAGGTCGCCGTAGGCGATGTTGTTGGCCACGGTGTCGTTGAACAGGGTCACCTGCTGGCTCACCAGGGCGATGTGCCGCCGCAGGTCTAGCAGGCGGTAATCCTCGATCTCGACGCCATCGAGGAGGATCTGCCCGGTCTCGTGGTGATAGAAACGGGGGATCAGGCTGGCCAGGGTCGACTTGCCGCTGCCGGAACGGCCGACCAGGGCGACCATCTGGCCGGGCTCGGCGGTGAAGCTGATGTCGCTGAGCACCGGGCTGTCGCTGCCGGGATAGCGGAAGGTCAGGCCGCGCACCTCCAAACGACCGCTGACCCGGTCGCGCATGACAGTGCCGCGGTCGTCTTCCGGCTCCTCGTCGAGCTGCTCGAAGATGCTCTCCGCCCCGGCCAGCCCCTTCTGGACGGTCGAGCTGACCTCCGAGAGCTGGCGGATCGGCTTCGGCAGCAGCCCCGCCGCCGTGATGTAGGCGATCAGATCGCCCGCCGTGGCGTCGCCACGCAGGTACAGCACCAGGAACATCAGGGTCGCCATGGCGCTGTAGATCACCAGTTGCAGGAGCGGCGTGTAGATCGCCGCGGTCTTGGTCATGTGCAGCTGCTTGCGGGTGTTGTCGGCGCTGGCCGCGCGGAAGCGCTCCGCCTCGTAGCGCTCGCCGCCGAAGCTGCGCACCACTCGGTAGCCCTGGATGGTCTCCGAGGCCACGTGGGTGACGTCGCCCATGGCCACCTGGATCTTCTTGCTCTGCTTGCGGAATTTCCGGCTGGCCCGGCTGACCATGACGGCGATCAGCGGCAGGATCGCCAGCATCACCAGGGTCAGCTTCCAGTTCATCCACAGCAGGTAGGCGAACAGGAACACCACCGTCAGCCCCTCGCGGATCACCACCTTGATCGCTTCGGTCGCCGCTCCGGTGACCATGGTCACGTTGAAGGTGATCCGCGAGATCAGGTGCCCGGAGTTGTGCTGGTCGAAGTAGCGGTTGGGCAGCCGCAGCAGGCTGTCGAACAACGCCACCCGCAGATCGTGCACCAGCCCCAGGGAGACCTTGGCCAGGCAATAGTTGCCGAGAAACGAGCCCAGCCCCTGCCAAGCGCAGATCGCGACGATCAGCAGGGGAACCGCCTGCAGCAGCTGCAGGTCGCGCAGATAGGGCAACTGGGGAAAGAGCACCGCCCTAGGATCACTCAGCCCGTCGACGAAGTACTTGAGAATCCCCGCCAGCATCGGCTGGGTGGAGGCGAAGATCATGTAGCCGAGGATGCTCAGGGCGAAACGGCCGCTGTAGGGCCGCACATAGCCGAGCAGGCGGAGGTATATCTTCAGGCTGGAAGGCGCCGCAGGCGTGCCGGTCATGGGGATATCGCGCGGTGAAAGGCCGGGGAATATAGCACAGGACCTTCGCCCGCCCGGCCAGCCCCGCCAAGCCGGAAAGGCACATTTGCGGACGTCCGCCCGGAAGCGTGAAGCGGCGCAGCCTTCGAGCCGGTCTCGCTCAGTGGGGAAGGTGCCGCTTTCTTCTGGAAGGCATAGAACAGATTCGGCTCGCTCACCACATAGAGATTGCCCGCCCCGTCCAGCGTCACCCCTTCCGCCTGCGGGGCGCTCTCTTGCAGCTCCGACAGGTAGCGGCGCAAGGAGCGGAAACTGACGAAGTTGCCGTTGCCGTCCAGCTCGACGAGCAGCTTCGACTCATCGCTCAGCAGCAGCAGGTGGCCGGTCCGCGGATCCTGGACGACGTCGGAGAGATCCTTGGCGAACACGCTGCGCTCGATCCAGGCGGTCAGATCCCGAACGCTCAGTTGCAGGAAGCCGTCGAACGAGCGCCCCGCCCCGTCGAGCTCGAACAGCTGGCGCGGTCCCGCCTCCTTGACGACGAACAGGCGGTCGTGCAGCCGGTCGTAGGCGACGCCCTCGAAACCCTGGTTGCGCTCCTGCAGGTTGATGCCCAGGGCGATGAAGGGCGAATCCCCGACATCGATGGCCTCCCCGTTTCCCGGAGCCGGCAGGCGGACCAGCCGCAGCCGCTGCGCCCGCTCCTCGCTCAGCAACAGGCGGCCGTCGCCCATGTAGGCCAGACCCTCCACGTCCTCGAAACCGCGCAGGCGATGGCGCTCGAGCACCTCGCCGGTCTTGCTGAGCACGAACAGCTCCGGCGGGCCGGCGTTGGTCACCGCCAGCAGACGGTCCAGATCGTAGTCGTAGGTGATGCCGGACAGATCGCCGCGGATGCCGGCAACAGGCTTGGCCTCGACGACTACCCGATAGTCGGGCAGGCCGATGTCCCCGACGGAGGCCGACGGGGACGGGCTGGAGAGCCGGCCGAGGGTGTAGGCGTAGAGTTGCGGGGGCCAGTAGAAAATCGCGCTCGCCGCGCCCGCTAGCACGAGCAGCAGCGCCGGTATAGCTGCTCGCCGGAGCGACCGTCCGCGCCCGGACGACCGCTGCGTGGTGGCCTGGGTATCTGTCATCGCGTTTCGCTTCCTTGCGAAGGTGACGGAAAGCGCTCCCGGCGCGACGTACGGCGGAGCTCGCGCGGGACGCCCTGAAGAAGACTGGCCGGGCGCGCAGGAGTTCAGCGCCGCAGCAGGCGGACCCAGAACAGTTCGTGCCGGCGCACCGTCTTGCGGAAGAACTCGTTCTCGCCGGTATCCGGCCAGCGCCGGCCGGCCAGTAGGCGCTGAACCCAGCGCCGCAGCCGCTTCTTGAACGGCAACGGTGCCTGCAGGTCGTGCTGCATGGCCAGGGCTTGGGCCTTGTCAAGCTGGGTCGCCGGGTCCAGCAGCGGACTCCACAGACCATCGGCGGGCAAGGCCTCGATGCAGGGCGGCAGGGCGACGCCGGCACCGGCCGGCCCCATGGGCCAGCGGTCGTTGTCGTGCAGATGATTGGCGTAGAGCAGCAGCAGCTCGGGTTTCCAGGCGCTCATTTGCACAGCCTGCTCCAGCGCCCGGGTGGCGTGCACGTGGTCGGGGTGCGGATCGAGCTGCGGGTGCGGAGCGACCAGCACCTCGGGGCGGAAGTGCTCGATCAGGGCCGCCAGATCGGCCAGCAGATTGTTCCAGCTGGGCACGCCGTCCGCATCGGCCGGCAGGCGCAGCGGATTGAACCGACGCGCATCGCGCACGTCGCATTCGCCGGACTCCCGCGAGCCGACGGCCCGGTCCGGCTCCGCGCTCATCGCCGGCAACTGCAGGCAGTAATAGCCCAACTGCACGCAGCGGCTGGCCGGCACGCCGCCCCAGAGCGGCACGGCCATACTGTCCCAGGTGCGCAGGCGGCCCTTCAGGCGTGCCGCCGCGGCCCCATCCAGACCGAGCCGGCGGTAGTGCCCGGCCTCGATCTCGCCCCGGGTCAGGGTGACGATGGCCACTTCGGCGGCCCGGCTGTAGAGGCCGAAGGCGGCCAGCTCGGCGTCGTCGGCATGGGGCGCGACGATCAGCAGGCGCCGCGCCGCGTAGTCCGGGTTGGCGAAGGCATGCAGGATCGCCTCGCCGGCCAGGCGGCAGTAGCGTCCGCGCAAGCGCAGACGGCCGCCGCGCAGCGCCGCGCCCTGTCCGGAGAGGTTGAGATAGCGTCGGCCGTCGACGCCGCGCTCCAGGTCCTGGCGATCGCAGCCCTCGCCCTCGATCAGCACCTGCGGATCGAGCCAGCGCCCCAGCCAGGTGGCACGGACCCGCAGTTCGAGGATCAGGGTCTCGGCCTCCGCCGGCAGGCTTCCCCCAACGATCCGCAGGCCCTGGGCGCCGAGCGCCACCGGCAGGCTGAGATGGCCGTCCGGGAAAGCGTACCGGTAGTCGTCCCGCGGCGAATAGAACAGGTGGTCGGCGAACCAGGCCTCATGGGCCAGCCAGCCGAGCGCCAGGGCCAGCGGCACGCTCCACCAGGGCGCCAGCGCGCCGAGGAGCGCCAGTCCGGCGAGTCCCGCCAGCAGCGCCAGGCGCTTCCAGCGCCGGTGCCGTTTCAGCAGCCGTTGCTTGCGTTCGCTCATGGCTCCTTCCCGCGCTCAGACCTGGTAGACCGGCACGCGGCGGCACCAGCGATCCTTGTACTCCCGGTCGGCCCGACCGAAGGAGTAGCGCAGCGGCTTGCCGCGCGCCTCGGCATCGGCCCAGGCCTCCTGGGTGTTGACGAAAGTGAGCACGCTGCCCGGGCTGAACCCGTTGCTTTCCGGTGCCACGCCGCCGTTGACGTACTCGACGCTGATCCAGGCGGGGGACTCGACCCGATAGAGGATCTGGATCGCCACCGGCTTGTCGCCGAACCACACCACGGAGCCACACATGAACTCGCGCAGCAGGCCGAACACCTCGGCCAGGCGGGCCTTGCCCGGTACCTCGAAGTCCCAGCGGCGCTCGAACAGCTCCCCATAGATGCGAGCCTGCTCGTCCGGAGCCAGCTCGGCCAGCGGCCGAAGGCGACCGCCGGCCTCCTCCAGCAGGCGCAGCTCACGGCGCTGGTTGTAGCGGAACTTCTTGGAGAGATCTCCAGGCGCGCGGCACATCGCCAGTGCTTCGGGCTGCCCGCGCAGGTTGAGGATCCGGTTGCGGTGCAGGTCGGAGAGATAGCGCGCCCGATGGCGCAGGACGATGTGCGCCTGCGGGGCGACCGGCAGGATGACCTCGGCGTTGCCCAGGTCGAACAGGGCCCGCTTGCCCCGGCGCTTGAGCACTTCCTTGGAAAGCGCCAGATGGCGCCCCCAGGTGGGAATCGCCGCCAGCGGCTGGTCGTCTTCGTACCAACCCAGGTAGCGCACCGGAATCCCGGCCAATTCGGAGAGTCGCGCCACCACCTGCGGATGGGTCGCCACGCTGCCGCCGTAACGCTGCCAGATCTCGGCATAGGCGCCGGCATCGATGGCCGTCCAGCCCCGCTCGCGGAAGAGGCGCAGGCGACTCAGCATGGCCGCGCGTCCTCGCGGCGAATCCGCCGATCGGGCCGACGGAAGCGGAGCCTCGGGCCCGAAGGCTGTTCCGTCCTGGGAGGGACTTCGGTCATTGCGCGGCTCATCGGTCACCTGTGAGGCGAGCGATTCTAGCACAGCCCTCGCGTCGCCCCCGGCCGGACGCCACCCGCCCCACCGCCAGGCATGCACCGCGAAAAGGCTGGGGCGCGGACGCTTTTTTCGGCATCATGTCGCCCCCGTCCCCGCGATCTGCAACGCATGCGCTATCCCAAACTGTCCAATGCCGAACTGGCGCGCCTGCTCGAGGGAGCCCAGACGCTCGAGGCCGACAGCCATGGCCCCAAGGTGTTCCGCCTGCGCGACGGCAGTTTCCTCAAGCTGTTCCGGCGCAAGCGGCTGCTATCCTCGGCCTTCTGGGCGCCCTACTCGCAGCGCTTCTGCGACAACGCCGCGCGCCTGCAGCAGCTGGGCATCCCCACGCTGACCCCGGAGCGGCTCTTCCAGCTCGAATCCCCGACCCTGACGGCGGTGCATTACCGCCCGCTGGCCGGCCTGACCCTCAAGCAGCTGTCGGAGCAACCGGGGTTCGACTGGCAGTCGCTGCTGCCGGCGCTGGTCGATCTGATCCTCCGTCTGCACGCACTGGGCATCTACTTCCGCTCCCTGCATCTGGGCAACATCGTGCAGACCCCCGAGGGGACGCTCGGCCTGATCGACATTTCCGACATGCGCTTCTATCGACGCGCCCTCGGCCCGGCCCTGGCGCGGCGCAACCTCGGGCATTTCCAGCGCTATCTGCGCCGGCAGGCACTGGAGCACAGCTTTCCCTTCGACGCGCTGCGCACCGCCCTCGCCCATCGGGGCCCCGGCCGTTCCTGACATCCCCGCAAGGCTCAGTTGCCGATCACCAGCACGGCGTCCCCCTTGCGATTGGCGAAGCGCGCGAGGACCTGCGCATTCCGCTGGGCGAGCCAGTCCTTCAGCCAGGGTTCGTCGGCGTCGGCCTCGATGAGGAAATAGCGGTACTGACCGGCGCGCTCCGGGCCCATGGCGGCCTCGCGGGTCAGGTCGCTCTTCGGATAGCCGCGTCCGGCGTAGTAGGCGATGCGCCCGTCGTCGTAGTAGACCGGCGCGGCCGGCTCAATGTGCTGCGCCACCCAGTGGCCGGCCTCGATGTAGTGGGTCTTCTTGGCGCTCAGGGAGACGACGTTATCCAGCATCGCCAGCAGCGCCAGGACCACCAGCCCTTTCGCCAGGCGCGGGAAGTTCCGCGCGAACAGCATCAGCGACACCGCGACCAGGGGCACGACCAGCAGGTTCAGGAAGCTGGTGTAGCGCGCGTTCATGAACTGCAAACGTACGAAGAACAGCATCAGGACGCCCAGATACAGCAGGGCGGCCCAGGCGAAGGGACGAAACTCCTGCCAGTAGCAGCGCCCCGCCGACCAGGTGCGCCGCGACAGGAAGGTCGCTGCGAAGGGCCCGAGCACCTTGACGAACTTGATCAGCAGGGCGGCCAGCAGGCCGAAGAAAATGATCTGGTCGGTCTCGTCCTTGGAATACTTGGTGATCAGACTGGCGGAGAACTGCCGAGACAAGGCATCGAACGAGACGAGGACCTGCCGCGGATCGAGCAGGCTCAGGTAGTAGTCGACCCGCGCCGAGGACAGCCCACCCATGGCCAGCAGCGCCAGCACACCGACCGCCACGGCCAGCAGCGGCAAGGCGGCGAGCTGCAGGATGCGCAATCGTCCCTCCCGTGAGCGCAGCTCCGGCAACTGCCAGAGGGCCAGAGCAGCGAGCAGCACCAGCGCCTCGAGCCGGAACAGCACCGCCGCCAGCAGCGCCAGGTGGATCGACGTCGCCCGCCACCAGCCGCCGCGCGCCTGCCAGCGCAGGGCCAGCCAGAGTGCCAGGGAGCAGAAGAACCAGAAGCCGAACTCGCGCAGGATGTCGTAGCGGAACTGATTGAACGCCGGCATCGCCAGGACCACCAGGCATGCCCAATGGCCAGCATCGGGCACCCGCTGGCGGGTGCAGTCGACCAGCAAGGCGCAGGTGCCGGCCATGAACAGGGCGCACCAGAGATAGGCCGCCGCCTCGTAGGGCAATCCGAGCAGCGAATGGGTATAGGCCAGCAGCAGCGGGAACCAGGGCCAGTCGAACAGCTTCATCGCGACCTGCGGCCCCTGCCCGTTCACCTGCTGGGCAATGTCGATGTAGAACGCCGCATCCCTGGCGATGGTGACGACGCCCGACACCGCCACCAGCGACAGCAGCAAACTACCGAAAAAGGCCAGCCAGACCGGAGATACCCGCCCGAGCCGGGTCAGAATCCCCTGCATGTATCCACTCCCGTAACGTCCAATCCCTGAACCCCTGCCTTGCTCCGCGAGAACCGCAGCGCCCGGCAGACCGTCCTCAGATGCGCTCGTCGCCATCCGTCCCCTCCTTCATCACCAGGATGTCTTCCATGATCAGGTAACGCAGATCCGAGCCGTAGAACATGTCCAGCGCGTCGGTCGGCGAGCAGACCATCGGTTCGCCGCGGCGGTTGAGCGAGGTGTTCAGTGCCACGCCGTTGCCGGTGAGCTTCTCCAGCTCGACCATCAGGTCGTACCAGCGCGGATTGTGGCGGCGCTCCAGCACCTGGGCGCGGGCGGTACCGTCCTCGTGGACCACTTCCGGAACGCGCTCCTTCCAGCCCTCGTTGACCTCGAAGGTGAAGGTCATGAACGGCGACGGATGGTCGACGCTGAGCATCTGCGGCGCCACGGTGTCGAGCATCGACGGGCAGAACGGCCGCCAGCGCTCGCGGAACTTGATCTGCTCGTTGATGCGGTCGGCCACGCCCGGCACGCTCGGGCAGCCGATGATCGAACGCCCGCCCAGCGCCCTCGGGCCGAACTCCAGGCGCCCCTGGAACCAGGCCACCGGGTTGCCGTCGACCATGATCCGAGCGATGCGCTCGGGCACGTCGGCGATCTTCTGCCACTTCGGCGCGTTCGGGTGGCGGGCGCAGGCGGCGACGATGTCCTCGTTGCTGTAGGACGGGCCGAGGTAGACGTGCTCCATCTTCTCCACCGGCACGCCGCGCTTGACCGACACGTAGGCGGCAGCGCCCACCGCGGTGCCGGCGTCGCCGGAGGCCGGCTGGACGAACAGCTCCTTCACTTCCGGGCGGGCGATGATCTTCTGGTTGAGCTTGACGTTCAGCGCGCAACCGCCGGCGAAGGCGAGTTTGCCGGTCTGCTTGATGATGTCGCCGAGGTAGTAGTCCATCATCTCCAGCGCCAGCTGCTCGAACAGCGCCTGCATGCTGGCGGCGTAGTGGATGTACGGGTCGTCGGCGATGTCGCCCTCGCGCTTCGGGCCCAGCCACTCGATCAGCTTGGGCGAGAAGTAGTAGCCCTTGCCCTTTTCCTTGTAGCGGCGGAAGCCGATGACGTTGGCGTAGTCGGTGTTGATCACCAGCTCGCCCTTCTCGAACGTGGCCAGCCGCGAGAAATCGTACTGGCTGGCGTCGCCGTAGGGCGCCATGCCCATCACCTTGAACTCGCCGTCGAGCATCTCGAAGCCGAGGTACTCGGTGAGCGCGCCGTACAGGCCGCCGAGCGAATCCGGGTCGTAGAATTCCTTGATCTTGTGGATCTTGCCGTTCTCGCCCCAGCCGAAGAAGGTGGTGGCGTACTCGCCCTTGCCGTCGATGCCCATGATCGCGGTCTTCTCGGTGAAACCGGAGCAGTGGTAGGCGCTGGAGGCGTGGGCCAGGTGGTGCTCGACCGCCTCGATCTTGACCTTCTTCAGGTCGAAGCCGAGCTGCTGCAGGCACCACTGGATGCGCTGGCGATAGCGCTTGTAGCGGCGGTTGCCGAACAGGATGGCGTCGAGGGCGCGATCCGGAGCGTAGGCGTAGCGCTTGGCGTAGTGCCAGCGGGCTTTGTCGAACAGGCTGATCGGCGCGAAGGGAATGGCCACCACGTCGACGTCGGCCGGCTCGATCCCGGCCTGCGCCAGGCAGAACTTGGCCGACTCGTAGGGCATGCGGTTCTTCGCGTGCTTGTCGCGGACGAAGCGCTCCTCTTCGACGGCGGCGATCAGCTTGCCGTCGATGTAGAGGGCGGCGGACGGGTCATGGCTGAGGGCCCCGGAAAGGCCGAGAATCGTCAATGCCACAGGGGCTTGCCTCTTTTTTGTCTTTGGAACGGGTGTCGGTGCCGATATTCGGATAATCGGGCAACGTTACAGAGCGAGGGGCGAGCCTTTACGAGGATGTATGCCCGATCCCTGGCATAGAGCTGGCTAAGGTACAGGCGCCATGATAGTGCCCCACCCCATTGAGGTCGATGGGTATCCATTGGCCGCCCATTCAGGAATGAGACCGGGCGCAAAGGGGGAGCTGCAGCATCTTTGGCTGCTGTCGGCGAATCCCTCAAAAACTACGGGACAACTTTATTCGCTATCGGACCTTCTCCTGCTGCCGCCGTTAAACGCGGCAACACTCCGGGGCCATGGATACAAGTCTGGAAAGAGAAAATGTCCTAGAATGGCGCGTCCAACTTGGCACGATCGTACAGGCATAATGCCATCAAACTCGCACTTCTTGTCGCGTTATCGCAGCTGACTTCGAAAGCCAACTCGCCTATAGAGAGAAAGTGCGCCCCGATGCTCCAGGGCATGTCGTTGCAGCTATCGGCAACAGCTGCAGCCCATCATCGAGTACTGATATGAGTGACAAAGCTGTTTTCGTAACCCAGCCCTATCTACCGCAACTAGAAGAATTCATCCCCTATCTGCAAGATATCTGGGACAGCAAGATATTGACCAATGGCGGCCCCATGCACCGGCAACTGGAGCAGGCTCTGGCCGACTATCTCGGGGTCGAGCATGTTGCTCTGTTCAATAATGGCACCATTGCCTTGCTGACGGCCTTGCAGGCCTTGCGCATAACGGGCGAAGTGATCACCACGCCTTATTCGTTCGTTGCCACGGCCCACTCGCTGCTGTGGAATGGCATCAATCCAGTATTCGTGGACATCGATCCCGATACGCTCAATCTGGACCCGGCCAAAATCGAAGCCGCTATCACGCCCAACACTACGGCGATCATGCCGGTGCATTGCTACGGCAATCCCTGCGATGTCGAAGCCATTCAGCGGATCGCCGACAACTACAATCTTCGCGTTATCTACGATGCCGCCCATGCCTTTGCGGTAGAAGATAAGGGAGGCAGTATCCTGAGACATGGCGATCTCAGCGTGCTGAGCTTCCACGCCACCAAGGTTTTCAATACGTTCGAGGGCGGCGCCATCATCTGCCCGGATGCCAAGACCAAACAACGCATCGATCGACTGAAGAACTTCGGCTTCGTCGATGAAGTTACAGTGGTAGCACCAGGGATCAACGGCAAGATGAGCGAGGTCAACGCCGCCTTCGGACTACTGCAACTGCAGCATATCGACAAAGCAATCGCACGCCGCAGAGAGATCGACCACCATTATCGTGATCAGCTCAACTGCGTGAAAGGCATACAAACGATCAACGGGACTGGCCAGTCCAAGGCAAACTATTCTTATTTTCCCATCTTGGTAGAGACAGACTATCCGCTCACTCGGAATGGACTCTATCAGCGTCTGAAGGACAACAACATTTTCGCCCGGCGTTACTTCTACCCGCTAATCAGCGAGTTCCCGATGTATCGCGGAATGGCTTCTGCAGCGTGCGAAAACTTGCCAACGGCAAGCATGATTTCCGAAAAAGTAATATGTCTACCGATTCATCCGGCGCTCGAACAGGATGATCTAGAAAAAATCGTACAAATAATAAAAACCAGTTAAGGCCGATGACGGCCAATACAAAACACGAAAAAGTACGGAAAGATGATTTCCGCTCCCTTCCTGCCCACGACCAACCCGTGGGCCGAACCGGCGATGAATCAGGCGCACGACAGGCGAACCAAAAGAAAACACCTTTTTGGGGCGCGACCGATAGATATGAAAGACTTGAAAATACTTCACCTGGCAAGAGATGAAAAGTTCGTTGACCAAGGCTTGAGAGCATTCGAGCAGGCCGCTCCAGGCGCCAACGATCTGCATCTCTATGCCCCCAAAGACCTGAAATACGTCAAGTCCCCTGCCAAAATCGCCTCTCGAAAGGAGTTGCGAACCGGGAACCTTTCCAAGGAATTCGTGAAGTATGATCTCATCATCATTCATTCACTCATTCCCGCCTGGCTCAAAACATTGAGCAAAATCTCGAAGGAAACGCCTCTGGTCTGGCTAGGGTGGGGCTACGACTATTACGACTTAATCTATAGCAGTCGCAATGAGATGCTCCTCCCATTGACGCAAAAGGCCATGAGAAAGCAGGCGATACGAAGCGGCGTACTCACCAGTCTCATAAGGCTTGCCAAGAGAAGACTCAACACGCGAAAAAAGAAAAAACTAATAAGCCAAATAAGCTTTTTCGCCCCTGTACTTGCAAACGAATACAGCATCGTCAAAGAGAAATTCGCAGATAGTACATTCCCTCAGTACATATCATGGAACTACGGCAACCTCGAGCGCATGCTGTCGAACGGCCTTCAGGACAGTCGGACAAATGGGGCAGCCATTCTGGTTGGAAACAGCGCATCCGCCGAGAACAATCATATTGATGTCTTCTCGCTACTAACGTCAATGGGCGTCAGCAAGAGAAAAATCATATCTCCCCTTAGCTATGGAGATGACGCATACAAGGATCTCGTCATCAAATATGGGAAAAGCCTGCTTGGGGATGATTTCGAGCCCATCACCGAATTCATGCCACTCAGCCAATACATGTCCACCCTAAGAGCTTGCGGCTTCGTGATCATGAATCATGTCCGCCAGCAGGCGGTAGGAAATATCGTCATCATGCTTTACATGGGGGCCAAGGTTTTCTTGCGCGCGGAATGTCCGACCTACGCCTT
Organism: Azotobacter bryophylli; assembly: GCF_042643485.1. Taxonomy (NCBI): domain Bacteria; kingdom Pseudomonadati; phylum Pseudomonadota; class Gammaproteobacteria; order Pseudomonadales; family Pseudomonadaceae; genus Azotobacter; species Azotobacter bryophylli. The sequence continues at coordinate 134,097 of NZ_JBHRSJ010000030.1, forward strand.
CCTACGTGAGCAGGGAGCGGTCGTTTATACGGTTCATGAGCTTGAAAAGCATCCGAGGCTATTGGACGAGACGCTGGACGACATCAGCATCCTCAAGAATCGCAAGATACTGGAAAAGAACTGGTCTGATGACGTTGGCGGCCAGAAAACCCTCAATCTACTGAGACTTGCTACTGGTCGAAACTTCACCGATAGAGATTCTGTCCCTGATTACAGCTCAAGAGTAATCAGCAAGATCCTGGTAGATTCAGTTTCCGCTACAAGACCGGAACAACAGAGCCAAGGGGATATGGATCTGGCATTGAAAAGAGATACGCAGCGTTCCCATGTCGACTAGCCAGGCATGAGCAGCCTCACGCCCGGCAAGTTCCCTGCATTTAATTTATCGTCCCCTTTTGAAGGTCCGATACACTCTGATCACTCTCAGCAAAGGCCTAGGCATATAGCAAACGAGATAAAATATAAGCTTTTGGCAAGCTGTATAATACGATGCCGTCTCTCGTAAAAAATCGGTCTTCAAGCGTCTGTCGTAGCTTTTATGGACAACTATATCGCACGACTGATCGCTGAGCGCAGCCATGAAAGCCGAATGAAACCGACCATTGGTCAGTCTATCCAGCACGAAAGTAGCCTCGAAGCGCTTCAAAGCATGGGCTATTTTTACAGAAGAATTGCGGGTTCGCGCCGACCATGAGCCCTCCGCAAAAATTCTGTAAACCGACATGGTTTCCGCTATAAATAACGCACCGTCCCTGGCCGCAGCGATAGCCTGCAGGTATATATCCCCCACGGGAAGTCCTGGATTATCCCTCAGAAACTCATAATAGCGCCTTGCTGCCGCGCGCGTGAGCACGAGGGAGGCTGTCGGTATCTGCCCATGCGTATGTTTGATGATGCATTCCGCCGACACCAACGATGATCGCTGCGCATATCGACCGATTATTTTTCTATTCTCGTTCGTTGCATCGATCCTTATCGCCGAATGGAAGCAAAGCTCCGATTGATGGCGGGAGTCAGACAATGCATCGATCTGCTTCTTCAGCTTTAACGGGTGGATCCAGAAATCATCCCCCTCGCAAAGTGCTATGTATTCACCTGCAGCCGCCTCAAGGCAACGACTGATAGGAATCCCCGGAGATGTCGAGTATTGATTTACCGTTTGAAAAATCGGCTTAATGATATGCGGATAGAGACTCTGATAGCGTTTTACGATCTCAGCAGTTCGATCATTAGAAGCATCGTCATGCACGATAATTTCGAATGGAAAGTCAGTGACCTGAATCAAGAAGCCGCGCAAGGCATCTTCGATATAGCGCTCATGATTGTAAGTAATACAAATGACGCTGACTAAAGGGGCATCCGCCCGAGTCTTCCAGGCAGATATGATTTGAGTTTCGGACGGGAGCTGGAGGCGACGAAAGCCATCCAGATCGACTTGCTTCGAGGCCATCTAGACACTTGCAATCGTCAACAGGAATTATCTTTTAATTATAGCAGAATAGGCCCTTTAATTTCTGCCCGCACTATCGCTAACTTGCCAGTTTCAGGAGCTGCCACACTCACTCCTCTTCCCCTACAGATTGAAGGGAAGAATGTTTCGGCAACCGCTCATCCAGCATCCGATGCAATATGCTGTCGGCCGGCCAGTTGCGCAGGAAGCGAGCCCGGTCGCGGGCATAGGCTTCGGCGAAGCTGGCGGCGCCCGTGTGCTGCCGCACGGCGTCCAGGTCGATCAGTAGCCAGCGGCCGTCCTGCCAGAGCAGGTTGTTGCCCTTCAGGTCGCCGTGACTGATCCGTTCGCGCAGCAGGGTCGCAAAGAGCCGCTCCAGGGCCTGCAACTCTTCTTCAGGCGGCGTGCCGTTCAGGAGCGGCCGGAAGCGCTCGAGGATATCCGGCCCCCCGCAGTACTCGGTGATCAGGTAGGCGCGACCGCGCAGTCCGCAGCAACGGTGCTCGAGCACGGCCAGCGGGCGGGGGGTGGCGATGCCGAGGAAATCCAGGCGGTTGCCTTCCACCCAGCTGTGCCAGGCCCGACTGGGACGCCAGAAGCGTTTCAGCCAGTGGGCGAAGCCCTTGATGTTGTAGCGCTTGACCAGCAAGGTCCGGCCACTGACCTCGACGCGCGCCACGGTGGCGGCGCCGCCGGTCTTGTAGACATGGCCACGGGCGATGGCGGCATCCGGGTCGTCCAGCAACGGGCGCAGCAGCGATTCGCTGTCTCGGCGCACGATCCGCAGGAGCCTGGCGCTGCGCTGGACGTCGAACAGACTGCAGTCGCGGCCGAGCTTGTGCAGGAAATCGCGCAGGCGCCAGCGACGGACCTTGGCCACCTCCTTGAGCAGGGCCTCCAGCGGCAGGGCATGCTCGGCATTGGCCAGCAGGTAGTGCACCAGCAGTTCTTCGGTGAAGGGCTCCAGCGAGGGCGGCAACTGGGCGAAGAACACGCCGAGGTTCTCCAGCACCCTGTCGCGGGACAGCGGCTTGCCCGGCTCTTCCGCCTTGAGGCCACCGCCATCGATGAAATGGATTCGCCCCTCGTGGCGCAACAGGTTGTCGAGGTGCAGGTCGGCCTGCCACAGTCCCTTGGCGTGCAGTCCGGCGATGGCCGCCAGAGCCTCGCCCAGTACCGTCTGCTGGCCGTCCGACAACGGCGGTTCCTGGGCCACCCGTTGCCACTCCTCGGCGAGGCTGTGGCAGCCCTCCAGATACTCGAACAGCAACCAGCCGCCCTGCCCCTCCGTCAGGCCATCGGCCATGAGCTGTGGGGTGGTCAGCCCCTGCCCGGCGAGCAGGCGGGCACCGGACAGTTCGCGCTGGAACTGCAGCGCCGCCTTGCCGCCGACCAGCAGCTTGACCAGGACCCGCTTGCCCCGCCACTCGCCGCGACCGACGTAGCGCTGGCCGGGCAGCACGCGCAGCAATCGCTCCAGACGCAGGGTCGCTGGACCGGCGGCATCGGCCAGTTCGACCGACAGAGGCAGATCCGGATTGCGACCGGCACTGGCAAGCTGGCGTAGGTTCATGTGCTGGGTTCCTCGAGGCTCCGCCGCCGGTGCAGCGCGCGATACAGGGATTCTATCGATAAGTCCCGGCGTGCGCCGCAGAACAGGAGCGGCGCGGCATCCGTGACGCCCGCAAAGGGCTCATTCCCGCCCCTCGAAGTAGCTCAGGATCTTGCGGATGTGCCGCTTGTCGCCGGCGTTCAGCTTCTTGCGCCGCCGGTACTGCAGGTAGAAGCGCAACCGCTGGGTCCGCGACAGCTGGTATTTGGCCACCTTGTCCAGGCAGGCCAGATCCTTGGTGATGCGCCAGCGCAGCCAGTGCCCCCACCAGAAGGCGCCGGACGGACAGTCGATCAGAAACAGCTGGCCCGCGGGGTCCACCAGCAGGTTGCGCCACTTCAGGTCGTTGTGGACGAAATGGTGATCGTGAAGGATGCGGGTCGCCTGGGCCAGCTGGCGGCTGACGGCATCCACCCAGCGCGGGTCGGCCAGGCGCGAATCGCCCCGTTTAGCCATCGCGGCCAGATCCTGGCTGGCGACGATTTCCCGGGTGATCAGCGCGCCGCGACGAAAGCCCCCCAGAGAACGCTCGAGTCCCCAGGCCACCAGGGGAGCGGTCGGGATGCCCCACTCGGCGAAAAGCTCCAGATTCTGCCATTCGGCCTGGACTCGCGGCCGGCCGAGGAAACGGCGCAGTCCCTTCCCCGCTCCCCGGTAGAGCTTGACGTAATAGCGCACGCCGGCGATCTCGACGCGGAGGACCTTGGACAGGAGATCGCGGGTGATCAGCTCGCCCTCCAGCGCGAATACCGCATCCAGGCTGGCGAAAGCCGCAGCCGTCTGGTCGTCCAGCCCGGCGGCCAGCTGCCAGCGGCTCACAGCTCGACTCCCGCAGCGCGCTTGCGCCGGTAGCGGGTCATCAGCCGCCGGGCCTCGGCCTCCAGCCAGTTCAGCAGCGGCGCCTCGCCGCGCAGAATCGTGCGCAGCGGCTGGCGGAAATAGCCCTTGAGGAAACGCAGCTTGTCGCGTCGGCTCAGACCGATCTCCAGGGCCGAGAAATACAGGGCGGCCAGATCCTTGTCGCGCCAGCGCCGGGGCGTGCACCCGCGGGTCTGGGCGCGGTGCAGATCGATCAGCGACAGACGCAGGTCGTCCGCGGCCGGGACCCGGTCGGTGTGCAGGAGGAAATGGCAGATGTAGCAGTCGCGGTGATTGACCCCGGCACGGTGCATGCCGCCGACCAGCCTCGCCACCTCGGCGATCAGCGCGCGCTTCAGGCGCGGCGCCGGCGGCCGGCTCGGCCAGTCGCGGCAGAAGTCCTCCAGGCTGACGGTCGGCGCCAGCTCCTCGGTGACCAGGAAGGAATGCTGGCGGGCCGGATTGGCGCCGCGCTCGCCGAAGGCGACGGCGGTCATGGTCGGCACCCCAGCCTCGGCGAGACGCCGCAGCGCCGTCCACTCCCGGGCGGCACCGAGCACCGGCGCCCTGGCCGTCAGCAGGTTCTTGGCGATCTCGCCCCAGCCGACGCCGCGGTGGATCTTGACGAAGTAGCCGCGCCCCGCCACCTCGATGCGCAGCGTTCGCCGGCCCTCCAGCTCGCGGAAGACCTGCCCCTGCAGCCGCTCGACCCCGGCGAACGGATCGCACCCGGCCCACAGGGCTCCGAAGGGCTCGCCGAGGACCAGTTTCATGCCATGCCCCCCGTAGAGCCGACAACGGCGCAGCCTTGCCCACCATTGGCCCGCCGAGGCATCGCCGGTGGATAAACGCTGCGCGTGCTATCTACCCTCCAGATCACGCTCATGCGCCCTCCCCGAGGATCAGATCGGCCGCCCGCTGCGGCAGGGAGTAGAGGTCGGCCGTCTCGGCGAAGGCCAGACCGTTGCGGCCCCAGGCCGCACGCTGCGGCGTATCCGTGAGCATCTCGGCGAGCAGGCGGTCGAAGGCCTCCTGGCGGAACGGGCCGGACAGCACCCTGCCGCAGTCGGCCTCGGCGATGTAGCGGGCGTAGCCGCAGACCTCGGTGACCAGCACCGGCAGCCCGGAGACCAGCGCCTCGAGCAGCACGGTCCCGGTGTTCTCGTTGTAGGCCGGGTGGATCAGCAGGTCGGCGCCGAGCAGAAAGCGCGGGATGTCGCTGCGCCCCCTTAGGATCTGCACCTGCTCGGAGAGGCCCAGCGCCGTGCTCTGCAGCAGGAACGGCCGGGGATCGTCCTGGCCGATGGCGATCAGCCGGGTGCGCTTTTTCAGCTCCCGGGGCAATGCGGCCAGGGCCTTGAGGCTGCGGTCCAGGCCCTTGGTCTTGAAACCGGAGCCGATCTGCAGCAGCAGAAGCTCGTCGTCCGCCAGAGCGAACTCGCGACGGAACTCGGCGCGGATCAGCCCGGCATCGGCGGGCGCGCGGCGGTCCGCGGCGATGCCCGGCGGCAGCAGATGGAAGCGCTCGGCAGGGGTTCCGTAGTGCTTGACGAACAGGGGCTGCTGCAACTCGGAGATCGTCAGGATCTCGGTCCTCGACTCGGGGGCGAACACCGCCCGCTCGTACTCGGCGAAGTGCTTGTAGCGCCCCCACTTGCGATACAGCGGGCTGCGCAGGGTCTGCGCCTTGTCCTCGAAGCAGGGATCGGCGGCGTAGTAGACATCCAGCCCCGGCATCTTGTTGAAGCCGATCACCCGATCCGCCGGCCGGCGCGCCAGGTCGTCCCGCAGCCAGGCGCTGAACCGCTCGTTGCGTCGGTGGTTGAACAGCGCCCTGACCGGCGCGATCCTCACCTCGAAGCCGGGGGGCACCTCGCCCTCCCAGATCAGGCAGTAGACGCGGATGGCATGCCCGCGCCGCTGGCACTCCAGGGCGATGCGCAGGAAGTCGCGTTGCAGGCCGCCGAAGGGGAAGTACTTGTAGAGGACGAAGGCCAGCTGCATCAACGCAGCCCCTCGTCCAGCAGCAGCCCTTCCAGCTCGGTCGCCACCCGCTGCGGCGCGAGCCGGCTGAAGCACACCGGGCGCTCGCGCTTGAGATCCAGCTGGCGGCGGTCCGCCTCGGTCGGCTTGTACTGGCAGGACTTGGCCAGACAGGGCACGCAGGCCGGGTAGTCGGCGGCCAGATGCACCTGGCCGCGGCCGTAGGCGCCGGTGAGTCCGGGGCTGGTCGGCCCGTAGAGGGAGAGGGTCGGCACGTCCAGCGCTGCGGCCAGATGGCCGAGGCCGGTGTCCACCGCCACGCAGGCGCTGGCGCCGGCCAGGGTCTTGGCCACCCCGGCGAGGTTCATCTTCGGCAGCACCACGACCTTGTCCAGCCCCTCGGCGAGACGCTCGGCGCGGGCCTTTTCCTCGGCGTTGCCCCAAGGCAGTCGGATCGACCAGCCGAGCCAGGTCATGCGCTCGGCCAGCTCGCGCCAGTAGCTCTCCGGCCAGTGCTTGCTGTCCCAGGTGGTGCCGTGGAGGAACAGCAGGTAGGGCAAGGTCGAGCGGTCGGCCAGGCGCCGGCGGTCGAGGCCGTAGTCGCCCAAGCCGGCCGGCAGGGAGTAGTTGAGGGCCAGGGCGAACAGCTGGCGCACCCGCTCCACCGCATGTTGCCCCCAGGGCACCGTATATCGGCGGTCGTAGAAGTAGCTGGCCAGCGGCTCGCGGGCCGAGGCACGGTCGAGGCCGGCCACCGGCGCCTTGGCGTAGCGGGTCAGCCAGGCGCTCTTGAACAGGCCCTGGGCGTCGATCACCAGATCGTAGCGGCTCTCCCGCAGGCGCCGCTTGAAGCGCCGCCACTCGCCGCCCGCCAGGGTCTGCCAAAGGCTCCGGCGCCAGCGACGGATCGCCACAGGAATGACCTGGGCCACCGCCGGGTGCCAGGCCGGGATCTCGGCGAAGCCCTCCTCCACCACCCAGTCGAACTGGATGCCCGGAATGGCACGCGCCGCGTCGGTCAGCGCCGGCAGGGTATGGATGACGTCGCCCAGGGAGGACGTCTTGATCAGCAGGACTTTCACGCTACACGCCCTCGACCGGTTGCGGCAGCAGGCGGTCCAGCGCTTCGTCGACCCGCTGCGCCGGCAGATCGCGCAGACAGTCGTAGTGTCCGAAACGGCAGCTGCGCTCGAAGCAGGGGCTGCACTCCAGACCGAGCCGGACGATCTCCACCCGCTCCGCCAGCGGCGGGGTGAACTGCGGCGAGGTGGAGCCGTACACCGCCACCAGCGGGCGGCCCAGCGCGGCGGCCACGTGCATCAGGCCGGAATCGTTGGATACCACCGCATAGGCGCAGGACAGTAGGTCGATGGCCTCGGCCAGGGCGGTCGCGCCGGCCAGGTTGACCGCTTCCTCGCGAAAGCCGGGAATCAGCCGCGAGCGGATGTCCTCGCCGACCGCATGGTCGTTCTGCGAGCCGAACAGCCAGATCTGCCAGCCGTCACGGATCTTCCGCTCGGCCACCCGGGCGTAGTGCGAGGCCGGCCAGCGCTTGGCCTCGCCGAACTCGGCGCCCGGACAGAGGGCCAGCACCGGACGGTCCAGCTCCAGGCCGAAGCGGGCCAGAGCCGCCGCGCGGCTCTCGGGGTCGATGCGCAGGGACGGCCGCGGATAGGGCTGCGGCAGCTCGGCGTCCGCCTCGAAGGCGAGCGCCATGAAGCGCTCGATCATCAGCGGATGGCGCGCCTCGTCCAGCGTGCGGATGTCGTTGAGCAGCCCGAAGCGCATCTCGCCGCGCCAGCCGGTGCGGATCGGGATGCCGGCGAAGAACGGCACCAGGGCCGACTTCAGCGAATTGGGCAGGAGGATCGCCTGGTCGTAGCGCCCGGCGAGGGATTTGCCGATGCGCCGGCGCGCGGCGAGGTCGAGCACGCCGTGGCCGAGCGGGAAGCCCAGCGCGTGGCGTACCTCGGGCATGCGTTCGAGGATCGGCCGGCTCCACTCGGGGGCCAGCACGTCGATCGAGCAGTCGGGATGGCGCTGCTTCAGGCAGACGAACAGGGTCTGCGCCATCACCATGTCGCCGACCCAGCTGGGGCCGATGATCAGGATATTCATAAGAGTCCGGACAGACCGTGGGTTGGATTCGGCGCCGTGCGACACGCGCGGCGCCTCTTGCTGGGGGCAGCCGGAGCCTCTAGCCAACCCGCGCGCCTGCCTCCCCGAGCCCGCTTACTTGACCAGGGTGCGCCACTCGGCGTGAGCGTCGGTGCGGCCGCTGACCAGATCGAAGTAGGCCTTCTGCAGCTTCTCGGTGACCGGACCGCGGCGGCCGATGCCGATCTGACGGCCGTCCAGCTCGCGGATCGGGGTGACTTCGGCGGCGGTGCCGGTGAAGAACGCCTCGTCGGCGATGTACACCTCGTCGCGGGTGATGCGTTTCTCGACCACCGGGATGCCCAGCTCGCCGGCCAGGGTCAGCACGGTGTTGCGGGTGATGCCGTTCAGGCAGGCGGTGACTTCCGGAGTGTAGATAACGCCGTTCTTGACCACGAACACGTTCTCGCCCGAACCCTCGGCCACGTAGCCTTCCGGATCCAGCAGCAGGGCCTCGTCGGCGCCGGCAGACACCGCTTCCTGCAGGGCCAGCATCGAGTTGATGTAGTGGCCGCTGGCTTTGGCGCGGGTCATGGAGATGTTGACGTGGTGACGGGTGAAGGAGCTGGTGCGGATCTTGATGCCCTGCTCCAGCGCTTCCTCGCCCATGTAGGCGCCCCAGTGCCAGGCGGCGACGATCACGTGGACCTTCAGGTTGTCGGCGCGGATGCCCATGCCTTCCGAGCCGTAGAAAGCCAGCGGGCGGATGTAGGCGCTGTCCAGGTTGTTCTCGCGCACCGCGGCCTTGGTGGCCTCGTTGATCTCGTCCTTGGTGAACGGGATCTTCATGCCCATGATGTGCGCCGAGTCAAACAGGCGGTCGGTGTGCGCCTGCAGGCGGAAGATCGCCGTGCCCTGCGGGGTCTTGTAGGCACGCACGCCTTCGAACACGCCCATACCGTAGTGCAGGCTGTGGGTCAGCACATGAGTGGTCGCATCGCGCCACTGCACCAGTTCGCCGTCGTACCAGATCACACCATCACGGTCGGCCATCGACATAATTAGCCTGCTCCTCAAGATTTCAATTCGTAAAACGCGTCCAGACCGGGCAGCGCCAACGCCGCCCGCTGCGACAGGATCGGTTGCCCTGAATTCAGCTCAGCCCAAGTTCCCGCCAGATCCGCATCACCGCCCGGCGTTCGTCGCGGAACTGGTCTCCGCCGACCACACCCGGCTGCTTCTGCAGGGCCAGTCGATGGGCTGCGGCGCGATAGGCCTTGTAGGCCTCCTGCAGCAGATGAACTTCGTCGCCAGCCAGCAGGCCGGCGTGTGCCAGTCCGTCCAGAATCCGGATGTTATCGGTGTAGCGCAACAGTTCGGGGTGCTGGTGCGACCAGGCGAGGGCCGCATATTGCACCATAAATTCGATGTCAACGATACCGCCTGCATCCTGCTTGAGATTGAACGGAACCGCGGGCTCGAAGGCATTCTCCGCGGTGCCGCCGGCACTGGTCGGAGTACCCAGGTTGTCGCGCATCTTGGCGCGCATCTCGCTGACCTGCCGGCGCAGCTCGGCCAGGTCGCGCGACCGGCCGAGGATCTGCGCGCGCACCCGCTCGAAGGCCGCCGCCACCCGCGGGCAGCCGACCAGCACCCGCGCCCGCACCAGGGCCTGGTGTTCCCAGGTCCAGGCCTCCTGCTCCTGGTAGCGCTGGAAGGCGGCCAGCGAGCTGACCAGCAGCCCGGCGTTGCCGCTCGGGCGCAGGCGCATGTCCACCTCGTAGAGCTGACCGGAGGTGGTCTGCACGGTCAGCAGGTGGATGATGCGCTGGCCCAAACGAGTGAAGAACTGCGCCCCGTCGATCGGCTTGGCGCCGTCGGTCTCGGCCTGCGGATCGCCGTCGTGGATGAACACCAGGTCGAGATCCGAGCCGTGGCCCAGCTCGATGCCGCCGACCTTACCGTAGCCGACGATGACGAAATCCAGCTCGCAGGCGCTGCCGTCGGCCCGGCGCGGCGCGCCGTAGCGGGCCGTCGTGTGGCGCCAGGCGAGGGCCAGGACCTGGTCGAGGATAGCCTCGGCCAGCCAGGTCAGGTAGTCGCTGACCTTCATCAACGGCAGGGTGCCGGCGATCTCCGAGGCGGCCACGCGCAAGCGGTGGGCCAGCTTGAAGTGGCGCAGCACCTCCATCTGCTGCTCCAGGTCCTCTTCCGGGATGCGCATCAGCCGCTCGCGCAGCTCGGCGGCCAGCTCGTCCTTGCCCGGCGGACTGAACAGCCGGCCCTCGTTGAGCAGCTCGTCGAGCAACAGCGGGAAGCGGGCGATCTGCTCGGCGATCCAGGGACTGGCGGCGCAAAGGTCGAGCAGGCGCTCGAGAGCGCCGGGGTTTTCCGTGAGCAGCACCAGATAGGCCGAGCGCCGGGCCACCGCCTCGACCAGGGGCAGCACCCGCTCCAGCACCAGATCGGGCCTCTCGTGCTCGACCGTCTGCATCAGCAGGCGCGGGACGAAGGCGTCCAGCCGCTCGCGGCCGATGCGCTGCATGGCCCGCACCTGGGCGCTGTCGCGCAGGCCGGCGAGGTGCTGCCAGGCCTCGCGGGGCTGTGCGAAGCCGGCGTCGGCGAGCTGCCGGCAGGCCGCCTCCTCGTCGAGGGCATCCTCCCACAGCGGTAGCCACTCGGCGCCCGGCGCCGCTTCGCTCTCCTCGCCCTCCTCGTCCGGCGAGGCGATGACCTGGCGGAAGTGCCAGTCGATGCGCTCGCGCCACTTCATCAGTCCGGCATGGAAGCTGTCCCAGTCGGGGAAGCCGAGCATGAAGGCGACCCGCGCCCGGTCGGTCTCGCCGTCCGGCAGCATCTGCGTCTGGCGGTCGGCGATCGCCTGCAGGGCGTGCTCGGTATAGCGCAGGAACTCGTAGCCCTCGTGCAGCTCGGCGACCACCGCCGGCGGCAGATAGCCCTGCCCCTCAAGGGTGTCCAGCACCTTGAGCAGCGGCCGCTGCTGCAGGCTCAGGTCGCGCCCGCCATGGATCAGCTGGAAGGCCTGGGCGATGAACTCCACCTCGCGGATGCCGCCGGCACCGAGCTTGATGTTGGCGTCCATACCCTTGCGCCGTACCTCCTGCTGGATCAGCTGCTTCATGCTGCGCAGCGCCTCGATGGCGGAGAAGTCCAGGTAGCGCCGGTAGACGAACGGCCGCAGCATCTCCAGCAGCTGCTTGCCGGCGACCGGATCGCCGCCCACCACCCGCGCCTTGATCATGGCGTAGCGCTCCCAGTCGCGCCCCTGATCCTGGTAGTACTGCTCCAGGGCGCTGAAGCTGAACACCAGCGGACCGGACGAGCCGTAGGGGCGCAGGCGCATATCGACACGGAAGACGAAGCCGTCCACGGTGATCGTGTCCAGGGCCTTGATCAGCTTCTGGCCCAGACGGGTGAAGAATTCCTGGTTGTCCAGCGAGCGCCGCGTCCCCTCGGTTTCGCCGCCCTCCGGGTAGGCGAAGATCAGGTCGATGTCCGAGGACAGGTTCAGCTCGCCGGCGCCCAGCTTGCCCATGCCTAGCACGATCAACTGCTGCGGCTGCCCGGAGCGCCGTCCGACGGGGGTGCCGGACTGGGCGCAGAGACCGGCGTACAGCCACTGGCAGGCCAGATCGATGCAGGCGTCGGCGAGGTCGGATAGATCGCGGCAGGTCTCGCGCAGGTCCGCCAGGCGGTTCACGTCGCGCCAGACGATGCGCATCTGCTGGCGGTTACGGAAACGCCGCAGACGCCGCGCCAGCTCGTCCTCGCTCCCGCAGCCCTCCAGCGCCGCCGCCAGTTGCCCGCGCAGCTCGCCGTCGCCCAGGGAGCGCTCCAGTTCGCCGCTCTCCGCCAGTTCCAGGAACAGCTCGGGATCGCGCAGCGCCTGCTCGATGACGAAATCGCTGGCCGCGCAGACCCGGGCGAAGGCCTGGCGACGCGCTTCGGGCCAGCGGGAAAGAGACGCCGCCGGCTCCCGGTCGAGGCCCGCGACGGCTCGCTCGAACTCTGTTTCGGCACGACTGACAAAGGTTTCCAGCGAGGCTGGCAATGTGGCCAGCAGAGGCAGGCTCATGGATCTATCCTGTTCGGCGGCACCCTCGCAATTCGGCAGGATCGGCGCGAGGCGTGCCCGGAAGTGAAAGGGAGCGATCGATTCGCGATGTAGTTTTGCTACGAAAAATTCCTCCGAAGGGGGCTGAAAAGGGCGAAGTCTTGTAGTAAAACTACAAGCTCGTCGGTTCACCCCCGACAGAGGAATAACAAACCGCGCCCACCCAAAAGGTGGGGCGCGCATCCTGGCTACCGATTCTGGAAGCCTTTCCGCCATGGAGCAAGACATGCAAGACCTTGACCCCGTCGAAACTCAGGAGTGGCTGGACGCCCTCGAGTCCGTTCTTGAACAGGAAGGCGAAAACCGCGCCCACTATCTGCTGACCCGGATGGGCGAACTGGCGACCCGCAGCGGCACCGAGCTGCCCTATGCGATCACTACGCCTTACCGCAACACCATCCCGGTCGCCCATGAGGCGCAGATGCCCGGTGATCTGTTCATGGAACGCCGCATCCGCTCCCTGGTACGCTGGAACGCGCTGGCCACCGTGATGCGCGCCAACCTCAAGGACCCGGACCTGGGCGGTCACATCTCCACCTTCGCCTCCAGCGCCACCCTGTACGACATCGGCTTCAACTACTTCTTCAAGGCTCCCACGGCGGAACACGGCGGCGACCTGATCTACTTCCAGGGCCACGCCTCCCCCGGCGTCTACGCCCGCGCCTTCCTCGAAGGGCGCATCAGCGAAGAGCAGTTGCAGAACTACCGCCAGGAGGTCGACGGCAACGGCCTGTCGTCCTACCCGCACCCGCACCTGATGCCGGACTTCTGGCAGTTCCCCACCGTCTCCATGGGCCTCGGTCCGATCCAGGCGATCTACCAGGCGCGCTTCATGAAGTACCTGGAGCACCGCGGCTTCATCCCCGCCGGCCAGCAGAAGGTCTGGTGCTTCCTCGGCGACGGCGAGTGCGACGAGCCGGAATCCCTCGGCGCCATCGCCCTGGCCGGGCGCGAGCAGCTGGACAACCTGATCTTCGTGGTCAACTGCAACCTGCAGCGCCTGGACGGCCCGGTGCGCGGCAACGGCAAGATCATCCAGGAACTGGAAGGCGTGTTCCGCGGCGCCCAGTGGAACGTCAACAAGGTGGTATGGGGCCGTTTCTGGGACCCGCTGTTCGCCAAGGACCATGCCGGCCTGCTGCAGCAGCGCATGGACGAGGTGGTCGACGGCGACTACCAGAACTACAAGGCCAAGGACGGCGCCTTCGTGCGCAAGCACTTCTTCGGTGCCCGGCCCGAGCTGCTGGAAATGGTCAAGGACATGTCCGACGACGAGATCTGGCGCCTCAACCGCGGCGGCCACGATCCCTACAAGGTCTATGCGGCCTACCACCAGGCGGTCAACCACAAGGGCCAGCCGACCGTCATCCTGGCCAAGACCATCAAGGGCTACGGCACCGGCGCCGGTGAAGCGAAGAACACCGCGCACAACACCAAGAAGGTGGATATCGAGAGCCTGAAGAAATTCCGCGACAAGTTCGACATCCCGCTGAAGGACGAGGAGCTGGAAGGCCTGCCGTTCTACCGGCCGGACGAGAACAGCCCGGAGATGAAGTACCTGCGCAAGACCCGCGAGAAGCTCGGCGGCTTCGTGCCGCAGCGCCGCAGCAAGAGCATCAGCATCCCGACCCCGCCGCTGGAATCCCTCAAGGCGCTCCTCGACGGCAGCGGCGACCGCGAGATCTCCACCACCATGGCCTTCGTGCGGATCCTCTCGCACCTGGTCAAGGACAAGGAGCTGGGCTCGCGCATCGTTCCGATCATCCCGGACGAGGCCCGCACCTTCGGCATGGAAGGCATGTTCCGCCAGCTCGGCATCTACTCCTCGGTCGGCCAGCTCTACGAGCCGGTGGACAAGGACCAGGTGATGTTCTACCGCGAGGATAAGAAGGGCCAGATCCTCGAGGAAGGCATCAACGAGGCCGGCGCCATGTCCAGCTGGATCGCCGCGGCGACCTCCTACAGCAACCACAACCAGCCGATGCTGCCGTTTTACATCTTCTATTCGATGTTCGGCTTCCAGCGTATCGGCGACCTGGCCTGGGCCGCCGGCGACATCCAGGCGCGCGGCTTCCTGCTAGGCGGCACCGCCGGACGCACCACCCTCAACGGCGAGGGCCTGCAGCACGAGGACGGCCACAGCCACCTGCTGGCCGCGACCATCCCGAGCTGCCGCAGCTACGATCCGACCTACGCCTACGAGCTGGCGGTGATCATCCGCGAAGGCATCCGCCAGATGACCGAAGAACAGAAGAACGTGTTCTTCTACATCACCGTGATGAACGAGAACTACATCCAGCCGGCCATGCCGGAGGGTGTCGAGGAAGGCATCGTCAAGGGCATGTACCTGCTGGAGGAGGACAAGCGGGAAGCCGCCCACCACGTCCAACTGCTCGGCTCCGGTACCATCCTGCGCGAGGTGCGCGAGGCGGCCAAGCTGCTGCGCGAGCACTACAACGTCGGCGCCGACGTATGGAGCGTCACCAGCTTCAACGAGCTGCGCCGCGACGGCCTGGCGGTGGAACACCACAACCGCCTGCATCCGGAGCAGAAGCCGCAGCTGAGCTACGTGGAGCAGTGCCTGTCCGGGCGCAAGGGCCCGGTGGTCGCCTCCACCGACTACATGAAGCTGTTCGCCGACCAGATCCGCCAGTGGGTCCCGGTCAAGGAATACAAGGTGCTCGGCACCGACGGCTTCGGCCGCAGCGACAGCCGCAAGAAACTGCGTCACTTCTTCGAAGTGGATCGTTACTGGGTCGCCCTGGCCGCGCTGGAAGCCCTGGCCGAGCGCGGCGACATCGAGCCCTCGGTGGTGGCCGACGCCATCGCCCGGTTCGGTATCGATCCGAACAAACGCAATCCGCTGGACTGCTAAGGAGAAGCAACGTGAGCGAACTCATTCGTGTACCCGACATCGGCGGCGAAGGCGAAGTCATCGAACTGCTGATCAAGCCGGGCGACCGGGTCGAAGCCGAGCAGGGACTGCTGGTGCTGGAATCCGACAAGGCCAGCATGGAAGTCCCCTCGCCGGCCGCCGGCGTGGTGAAGAACATCCTCGCCAAGCTGGGCGACAAGCTCAAACAGGGCGATGCGATCATCGAACTGGACAGCGCCAACGGCCAGGCCGCCGCCCCCGAAGCGGTGCCCGCCGCGCCGACCCAGGCGGTCGACGAAGTGGAGGAGCCGACTCCGACCGCCCCCGCCGCGACCCCGAGCACTGCCGGCGCGACCCGGGAAGTCCGTGTCCCGGACATCGGCTCGGCCGGCAAGGCGAAGATCATCGAGATCCTGGTCAAGCCGGGCGATAGCGTCCAGGCCGAGCAGTCGCTGATCACCCTGGAATCGGACAAGGCCAGCATGGAGATCCCCTCGCCAGCCGCCGGCGTGGTGGAGAGCGTCGCCGCCGCGCTGAACGACGAAGTGGGCACCGGCGACCTGATCCTCACCCTGCGCGACGCCGAAGCAGCGACCGCAGCGCCCGCCGCAGCAGCTCCGGCTCCATCCCCGGCCGCGAGCCAGCCGGCCAGCCCGGCACCTGCCGCGGCGCCGGCGGCCAGCGCCAGCCAGGAGGTCAAGGTCCCGGACATCGGCTCGGCCGGCAAGGCCAAGGTCATCGAGGTCCTGGTCAAGCCGGGCGACAGCGTCCAGGCCGAGCAGTCGCTGATCACCCTGGAGTCGGACAAGGCCAGCATGGAGATCCCCTCGCCGGCCGCCGGCGTGGTGGAAAGCGTCGCCGTCCAGCTGAACGACGAGGTGAGTACTGGCACCCCGATCCTCACCCTGCGTAGCGCCGGCGCACCGGCGGCGGCAGCGGCGGCAGCTCCGGCCGCCCCCACCCCGACGCCCGCCCCTGCCCAGCCGAGCGCCGCCGCGCCCGCC
The DNA here is from genome assembly GCF_042643485.1 of Azotobacter bryophylli. Classification (NCBI taxonomy): domain Bacteria; kingdom Pseudomonadati; phylum Pseudomonadota; class Gammaproteobacteria; order Pseudomonadales; family Pseudomonadaceae; genus Azotobacter; species Azotobacter bryophylli. The sequence continues at coordinate 150,111 of NZ_JBHRSJ010000030.1, forward strand.
GCTGCACCGGCCCC
>NZ_JBHRSJ010000031.1:0-213145 GCF_042643485.1 Azotobacter bryophylli
GGCTACGATGCTGAGCATCTGCGCCAGTACTGCGACCGCTACCGGATGCAGCCGGTAATTCCGCTGCGAACCATGAAGCGCAAGCCTAAACCGGGGCCTCCTCGGCTATTCGACCGTCCTAAATACCGGCAACGGAACATCATCGAGCGGATGTTCGGCTGGTTGAAGGAGAGCCGTAGGATTGGCACCCGTTACGATAAGCTAGCAAGAAGTTTTGCCGCCATGGTCACGCTGGCTTGTACGCTGCGGTGCCTACGGCAGTACTTTTCGTACAGAGCCTAGTTCCAACCGAGCGTGAGCGCCGTGAGGACCAGATAGCGTCCGGCCTTGGCCAGGGTGACGATCAGCAGAAAGCTCGGAAGCGGCTCGCGCATCACCCCTGCGATCAGGGTCAGGGGATCGCCGACCAGCGGCAGCCAGCTGAGTAGCAACGACCAGCGTCCGTAGCGGTGGTACCAGCTTTGTGCCCGCTCCAGCTGCTTCGCGCTCGCCGGAAACCAGCGGCGTTCCCGGTAACGCTCGATGGAGCGACCGAGCAGCCAGTTCACCAGCGAGCCGAGAGTATTGCCGAGCGTGGCGGCCAGCACGAGGCCATCCGTCGAATAAGCGCCGCTCAGGAGCATGCCGACCAATGCGGCTTCGGACTGCGCCGGCAGCAGGGTGGCGGCGACCAGTGCCAGCATGAACAAGCCGCCGTAGGCCATCGGATCGGACATCGCATTCGCTACCAACAGGTTGAGAACGCCCTGGCGGCACGGGGCGGCAGGGATAGGCATTGTCCGGATGTCCGCCTGGCATAGATCGGCATCCGAACGGCTTGAATTTTCGCATGACGGCTGCGTACCTTGTGCTGGCGGCAGTTTGAAGGGACGGTATCTGTCATGACCAGCAAGTACCCACTGGCTCTCGTCGAACGGCTGGCTGGAGTGGAGGAGGTCGAGTGCGTCACCCCGGACCTCAATGGCGTGCCGCGGGGCAAGGTGATGACCGCCGCGGGCTTTCTCGAGGGGCGCCGGCTGCAGCTGGCCCGGGGGGTGTTGCTGCAGTGCATCATGGGAGGCTACCCGCCTACGCGCTTCTATGGCGGGGATGATGGCGATCTGGTTTTGAGTGCCGATCCGCAGCAGATCCACGTCCTGCCCTGGAGCGAGCGGCCGCGGGCACTGGCGATCTGCGATGCCGATGAGCTGACGGGAGGGGGCTCGGTGCTGTCCACCCGGGCGCAGCTCAAGCGGGTCCTGGCCGCCTATGCGCGTCACGGCTGGCGGCCGGTGGTGGCCACGGAGCTGGAGTTCTTCGTCTTCGCGCCCCATGCCGATCCCCTGCAGCCGTTTCAGCCCCCGCACGGCTTGGATGGACGACGCGAAGCCGGTTTCTCCGCCTTCAGCATTTCCTCCAGTAACGGTCTGCGCCCCTTCTTCGACGAGGTCTACCGCTGCATGGCGGCGCTGGGGCTGCCGCGCGATACTTTCATGCACGAGATGGGCGTCAGTCAGTTCGAGATCAACCTGCTGCATGGCGATCCCTTGCAGTTGGCCGATCAGACCTTCCTGTTCAAGCACCTGCTCAAGGAGGTGGCGCTCAAGCACGGGTTGATGGCGGTCTGCATGGCCAAACCGCTAGGCAATGTGCCGGGTAGCTCCATGCATATCCATCAGAGCCTGGTGGAGGAGGGCAGCGGTCGCAATCTGTTCAGCGACCAGCAGGGCCAGTCGACCCCGGCATTCCGCCATTTCATCGGCGGGCTGCAGGCGACGCTGGCGGACCTCACCCTGCTGTTCGCGCCCCATGTGAATTCCTACCAGCGACTCTGCAATCCCTACGCTTCGCCCAACAATGCCTGCTGGTCGCACGACAACCGCACCGCGGGCCTGCGCATTCCGGCCAGCGAGCCGGCGGCGCGGCGGGTGGAGAATCGCCTGCCGGGCGCCGATGCCAACCCTTACCTGGCGATTGCCGCCAGTCTGGCCGCGGGGTTGCATGGCCTGCTGCGACAAATCGAGCCGAGCGAGCCGCTGCAGGGCGAATTCCGGGTGCCGGACGATCTGCTCCTGCCCGGCAGCATGCAGGAAGCGCTGGTTCGTCTGGCACGCAGCGAGTTGGCCCGGCAGCTGTTCGGCAACGAGTTCATCGAGGGGTACCTCGCCAGCAAGACCCTGGAACTGGCGAGCTTTCTCGACGAGATCAGTCCCTGGGAGCGGCGCGTGCTGGCTACCCAGGCCTGATCGTCGTCTTCGGCCGTGATCGCGGCCGCCCGCCCATATCCATCGAGGTTGCCATCGCGATGCCCCTGATCCTGAAATCCTTCCGTGGCCTGTATTTCGCCACGCTGATGATGCTGCTGGGCTCCGGCCTGCTGAGTACCTATCTGGCCCTGCGCCTGTCGACCGAGGTGGATGGCATCTGGGTCGGTGGGTTGATGGCGGCCTACTACTGTGGCCTGGTCCTGGGCGGCAAGACCGGTCACCGGCTGATCGCCCGGGTCGGGCACATCCGCGCCTATGTCGCCTGCGCCGGGATGGTCATGGCGGCAGTACTGCTCCACGGTCTCATCGATTGGCTGCCGGCCTGGTTGCTGCTGCGCTTCGCGGTCGGTATCGGCATGATGTGCCAGTACATGGTGCTGGAGAGCTGGCTCAACGAGCAGGCCGGAGCCGACCAGCGCGGGACGGTGTTCGGCGCCTACATGGCCGTTTCCTATCTGGGACTGGTGCTCGGGCAGCTGGTATTGGTCGTCTACCCGGCCCTCGGGCTCGAGCTGCTGATGCTGGTGGCCCTGTGCTTCGCCCTCTGCCTGGTTCCGGTGGCATTGACCCACAAGCTCCATCCGGCGCCCCTGCGTCCGGCTCCACTGGAGCCGCGCTTCTTCTTCCGGCGGGTGCCGCAGTCGCTGACCACCATCGCCGTTTCCGGTCTTGTCATCGGCGCCTTTTATGGCCTGGCTCCGCTGTATGCGAAGCGCCAAGGGCTGACCACCGATGAGATCGGCCTGTTCATGGGGAGCTGCGTTCTGGCCGGCCTGCTGGTGCAGTGGCCGCTCGGCTGGTTGTCCGACCGTCATGACCGGGCCTGGCTGATCCGTCTCTGCGCCATGCTGCTGGCCCTGTTCGCCCTGCCGCTGGCGCTCATGCCGACGGTACCCTTGCCGGTGCTGCTGCCGCTCGGCTTTCTGCTCTGCCTGCTGCAGTTCAGCCTGTATCCCTTGGCGGTCGCCTTCGCCAACGATCACGTCGAGCCCGAGCGGCGGGTGTCGTTGACGGCCATGCTGCTGGCCACCTTCGGGGTGGGCGCCTGCATCGGGCCGTTGCTCGCCGGTGTGCTGATGAAATATCTGGGCGGCAACATGCTCTACGCCTTCGACATCGCCTGCGCGCTGATCCTGGTCTGGCGCATCCAGCCGAAGGCCGTGACCCGTCTTTATCAGGTCGAGAACGCACCGCTGCACCACATCCCGAGCGCGGATAACATGACCAGTTCTCCGCTGCTGGCGGCTCTCGACCCGCGGGTCGACGAGGCGCTGGTCCACGAGCAGATGCAGCAGAAGCCGGAGACCCTGGCCGAGACGATCTGAGTGCGAAAGCCGCAGGGGGCGACCGCGGCGATGGGGTCTCCGGCCGGTGCTGGGAAGCTCGCGGAATCTGGCGTAGTGTATGGTCGATGGCGTTATGCGCTTGGCCGACGATTGCGGTGCCAGTTCCGGAAATGCTGACCCGCAGGCATCTTGGAGGACCCTAGCATGAGCCTGTCCGTTTCCCTGCACATGCTGGCGCGCGCACCGGAGCCCGGCCTGGTGAAATTCCGCCTGATTCCCACGTTGGGCGAGGACGGCGCGTGCGATCTGCAGCGGCTGCTGCTCGAGCACGCGTTGATCACGCTTCCTCCGGACGATTTCGATCCCCGCATCCTCTGGCTCGATGGCGACCCGGACGAGTCCCTGGAGAGACTGGCGGCAGAGCACGGGTGGACGCTCATCGAGCAGCCGCCGGGCGATCTCGGCGAGCGCATGCGGCGCATCGTCACGCTGGGGCTGTCGAGCAACGACGCGGTGATCCTGGTCTGCAACGACTGCCCCGTGCTCGATGGCGATTACCTGGCTGCGGCCCGCGAGGCCCTGCAGGAGCGTGATGTCGTGGTCGGCCCGGCCGAGGATGGCGGCTTCGTGCTGCTCGGCCTGCGCCGGGTCGATCCGCTGCTCTTCGCGGAGATTCCCTGGGGCTGCGAGGAGGTGCTGGCGCAGACCTGCGAGCGCCTGCGGCAGCTGGGCTGGGAACATCTGCTACTGCCCGAGCTCTGGGACGTGGACCGCCCCGAAGACCTGCAGCGCCTGGCCGAGCTGGGCATCCACCTGGCCGCCTATGCGGCCGTCCTGCCGCGTTGAGACAGCGGCCCGACAGGGGGCGGGAATCTTTCCCGCCCCCTGTCCTCCCATGTCCTAGACTCCAGCCTAGAGGCCGCTCGGACTGCCCAGGATCATGCGCCTTCTTCGTCCGCCGAGCGGATGAGATCCTGGAGCGTGACGGTGCACCGATAGGCCTGCGACTGCTTTGCCGGTATTGCGTTGTCGGGAGGGCATGGAACATCGCGCCATCCAGCGATGGCGTTTCTTCCTCTCAATCCAGTACCCGGTATGTGGCGAAACACGCGACTCCTGTTGATCGACGACGCCCCGGAGCGGCGTCGAGACATGGGGCTCATCCTCGATTTCATCGATGAGCCGCATCTGCTCTGCGGCAGTGCCGACTGGCAGGACACCGTTCGTCCGCTGGATTCCGGCCGGGATCTGCTGAGCGTGCTGGTGGGCTCGGTCGATACGCCGGGCGGGGCGCTCGAACTGGTCAGGGAGCTCATCGGCTGGGAGGAGTCCCTGCCGGTTCTGCTGCTGGGCGAGCCCGTGCCCGTCGACTGGCCCGAGGAGGTGCGCCGCCACGTGCTGGCCAGCCTGGAGATGCCGCCCAGCTACAACAGGCTGCTCGACGCCCTGCACCGCGCCCAGATCTTCCACGAGATGTCCGGCCAGGCCCGCGAGCGCGGGCTGTGGCGCGAGCCCAACCTGTTCCGCAGCCTGGTCGGTACCAGCCGTGCCATCCAGCATGTGCGTCAGCTGATGCAGAAGGTGGCCGACACTGATGCCTGCGTGCTGCTGCTGGGGGAGTCCGGCACCGGGAAGGAGGTGGTGGCGCGCAATCTGCACTACCACTCCCGCCGCCGCGAATCGCCGTTCGTGCCGGTCAATTGCGGGGCGATTCCGGTCGAACTGCTGGAAAGCGAGCTCTGCGGCCACGAGAAGGGCGCCTTCAGCGGGGCCCTGACCAGCCATGCCGGGCGCTTCGAGCTGGCCAACGGCGGCACGGTGTTCCTCGACGAGATCGAGGCCATGTCCATGCCGATGCAGGCGCGCCTGTTCCGGCTGCTGCAGGAGGGCACCGTCGAGCGGCTCGGCAGCAAGATCGCCCAGCCCATCGACGTGCGGATCATCGCCGCGACCCACCTGAATCTCGAGCGGATGATCGAGGAAGGACACTTTCGCGAAGACCTCTACTACCGACTCAGCGTGTTTCCCATCGAGATGCCGCCGCTGCGCGAGCGGGTGGAGGACATCCCGCTGTTGCTGAACGAGCTGATCTCGCGGATGGAGCACGAGAAGCGCGGCTCCATCCGTTTCAATTCGGCGGCGCTCATGTCCCTCTGCTGGCATGACTGGCAGGGCAATCTGCGGGAGCTGGCCAATCTGGTGGAACGCCTGGCGATCCTGCATCCCTACGGCACCATCGGCCTGGCCGAGCTGCCGAAGAAGTACCGTCACATCGAGGGCGAGGAAGAGCAGGCGGTAGACGGTCTGCGCGAGCGGCTGGTCGAGCGGGCGGCGCTGAGCGCCTGCCTGGCCGAGCCGCCCATGCACGCCGTGCTGCCGCCGGAGGGGCTGGACCTGAAGGATTACCTGGGCACCCTCGAGCGCAGCCTGATCCAGCAGGCGCTGGACGACAGCGGCGGCGTGGTGGCGCGCGCCGCCGAGCGTTTGCGCATCCGCCGTACTACGCTGGTAGAGAAGATGCGTAAATACGGCATGAGCCGCCGCGAGGAAGAGGATGAACTGCCCGAATAGCGGGCGGTCTGCCGTTCGCCGCGACGGTGGTTTTTTTCGGTTGCTCTGCGCGGACCGGGGTGTTAAATCTCAGCCGTTGGCTCATCACCCCGACAAGGAGTTTGCATGGCTATCACCTCGCTGCCTTCGGCCGACGGACAAGAGCTGAACATCTTCATCGAAGGACGTTTCGATTTTGGCGCCCACCAGGAATTCCGCAATGCCTACGAGCGCATCAACTTCACCCCGAAGCGCTACGTGATCGACCTGCAGGGCACGACCTACATCGATAGCTCGGCGCTCGGGATGCTGCTGCTGCTGCGTGACCACGCCGGCGGCGAGCATGCGCAGATCCGCCTGATCCACTGCAACCCGGACGTGCGCAAGATCCTCTCCATCTCCAACTTCGAGCAGCTCTTCCACATCACCTAGCGGATCGCTGCCGAGCGCAATCGACGTCGCGACCTGGAAGCGACTGAGCGAGGGCTGCAGCCATGCAGGACACCCTGTCCATCCTCATCGCCGAGGACAGCACCGCCGACCGCTTGCTGCTGGCGACCATCATTCGTCGTCAGGGCTACCGCGTGGTGACTGCCGGTAACGGCCAGGAAGCGGTTCGGCTGTTCGAGCAGGAGCGCCCGCAACTGGTGCTGATGGACGCCCTGATGCCGGTGATGGATGGCTTCGAGGCGGCACGGCAAATCAAGCAGATGGCCGGTGAGGAGCTGGTGCCGATCATCTTCCTCACCTCCCTGAGCGAAAGCGAGGCCATGGTGAAGTGCCTGGATGCCGGCGGCGACGACTTCCTCGCCAAGCCCTACAACCAGCCGATCCTCCAGGCCAAGATCAAGGCGATGGATCGCCTGCGGCGCCTGCAGGCCACGGTGCTGGAGCAGCGTGACCTGATCGCCCGGCACAACGAGCACCTGCTCACCGAGCAGCGCGTGGCCAAGGCGGTGTTCGACAAGGTGGCCCACTCGGGCTGCCTCAACAACGCCCCGAACATCCGCTACCTGCAATCGCCCTATGCGCTGTTCAACGGCGACCTGATGCTGGCGGCCTTCAAGCCCTCCGGCGGCTTGCACGTGCTGCTCGGCGATTTCACCGGGCACGGTCTGTCGGCGGCGATCGGTGCCATGCCGTTGTCCGAGGTGTTCTACGGGATGACCGCCAAGGGCTATTCCCTGGCCGAGATCCTTCGCGAGATGAACGCCAAGCTCAAGCACACCCTGCCGGTCGGGGTGTTCTGCTGCGCGGTCATGCTCAACCTGAGCTTCCAGCGGCGGGTGATCGAGGTCTGGAACGGCGGCCTGCCGGATGGCTATCTGTACCGGCCCGCCAGCGGCGAGCGCGTTCCGCTGCGCTCCCGGCACCTGCCGCTGGGCATCGTGGACCCGAACTGCTTCGACGACCGCTACGAGATCTACCCCATGGAGACCGGGGACCGCGTGTTCCTGCTCACCGATGGCGTGCTGGAGGTCTGCAACCAGAGCGGCGAATGGTTCGGCGAGCAGCGTCTGCTGGATGTGTTCGACAGCAACCGCCAGCCCGAGCGGCTGTTCGAGGAGATCCAGGAGGCGCTGGTCGCCTTCCGCGGAGAGAGGCAGGACGACGCCAGCCTGATCGAGGTGACCCTGACCGAGGATGGCACCCGTGCACCGCCGCCGCTGATCTTCAGCGACAGCGGGCAGAGCTGCCCGATGGATTGCTCGGTCAGCTTCGAATTCCGTGCGGAAACCCTCAAGCGCTTCAACCCGCTGCCCTATCTGCTGCAGCTCCTGCTCGAGGTGCAGGAACTGCGCGCCCAGGGCGGGATGCTCTACACCGTGCTTGCCGAGCTGTACTCCAACGCACTGGACCACGGGGTGATGGGGCTGGATTCGTCGCTCAAGCGCGATGCCCTGGGTTTCGCCGAGTACTACCGCGAGCGGCGCCGGCGACTGGCGGCGCTGTGCGATGGTTATGTGCGCTTTCATCTCGATCTGCGCCCGCAGGCCCAGGGGGGGCGGCTGAGCATCCGCGTCGAGGACAGCGGTCCGGGCTTCGACGTGCAGCGGATGCTGGCGCTGGAGGAATCCGTGGATCGCTACAGCGGGCGAGGGCTGAAACTGATCCGGCAACTGGCCGACAGCTGTACCTGGACGGACGACGGGCGCAGCGTGTGCGTGGAGTTTTCCTGGTCGGCTCAGGCATAATTCCCGGCAATTGCCTTAGATCCCGATGGAGTGGCCTGGAATGACCGAGCATCTCGATGGTGCCGTTCTGGCAGTCCTGCAGGACGTCATGGAGGACGAATACCCGCTTCTGCTGCAAACCTTCCTGAGCGATTCGCAGGCGCGCCTCGGCGACTTGGAGCGGGCGCTGGAAGCCCGTGACGGCGAGGCCGTGCGTCAGGCGGCGCACACTTTCAAGGGCAGTTGCAGCAACATGGGTGCTCAGCTGATGGCCGACCTGTGCAAGCAGCTGGAGGTCCAGGGAAAGGCCGGCAATCTGGAGGTGGTGCCCGGATTGATCGAGCAGCTGCGGCGCGAATTCGGCATCGTCCGTTTCCTGATCGAATCCGAGCGACGGCAGCAGCCCTGAGCGGGCTTCGCCAGTCGCGGTAGCTGGAGAACTGAACATGGCTCTGACGATGGATGCAGTGTTGCAACGGGCACGCCCGGTACTGCCGGTGCTGGTGATCGAGGACGCCGCCCTGGCCGTGGATCTGGCGCGGGCCCTGCAGGCCGGCGGCATCGAGGTGCTCGAGGTGACTCTGCGCACCTCGCGGGCCCTGGACGCCCTGGCGGCGATCCGCAAGGAGCTGCCGGACCTGCTGGTCGGGGCGGGCACCCTGATCCACAGCGAGCAGTTCCTCGAGGCGCGCGACGCCGGCGCCCAGTTCGTCGTCAGTCCCGGTTGTACCGCGCGCCTCGCGGCGGCCGCCGACGATAGCAAGCTGCCTTACCTGCCGGGGGTGATGACCCCTTCGGAGGTCCTCCTGGCCCTGGAATTCGGCTACCGTTCGCTGAAGCTGTTTCCGGCCAACGGCGCCACCAGCGTGAAGATGCTGAAGAGTTTCAAGGAGCCGTTCAGCGGCATCCGTTTCTGTCCGACCGGAGGGGTCACGCCGGACAACCTGCTGAGCTTTCTCGGGCTGCCCAACGTCGCCTGCGTCGGTGGCACCTGGATCGCGCCTGCCAGCCTGATCCGCGCCCGTGCCTGGGACCAGATCACCCAGTTGGCCCGCGAGGCCTGCGAGCTGGCCGCCAGCCTGGAGCACCATTCGTGAATTGGCTGCGGCCCGGGCCGTTCGTCGTCGACATCGACGTGCAGCCCGCGGACATCGACGGCCTCGGGCACGTGAACAACACCGTGTACGTCGGCTGGCTCGAGCGCTGCGCCTGGGGCCACTCGCAGAGTCTGGGGCTGAGCCTGGACGAATACCGCAGCCTCGACCGGGCCATGGCGGTGCTGCGTCACGAGATCGACTACATCGCCAGCGCCCACGAGGGTGAGCGACTGCAGATGGGTACCTGGATCGTCGACACCGACGGACGGCTGAAGATGACCCGCCAGTTCCAGCTGATACGTCCGGCCGATGGCCTCACCCTGCTGCGTGCCCAGACCACCTTCGTCTGCATCGAGCTGTCCAGCGGGCGGCCGAAGCGGATGCCGGAGCTCTTCCTCGAACGCTACGGCAAGGCCTTCGCCGAGTCCTGCCCGGCCTAGCGCCGAATCGGCAGTTGCGGCCGGCGGTGCGTCCCTTACACTACGCGCCCCGCGTTTCTGCCAGACTCCTTCCGTCCTATGCAAATCGCCCTCGCCCCCATGGAGGGGCTCGTCGACGAAATCCTGCGCGATCTGCTGACCCGCGTCGGCGACGTCGACTGGTGCGTGACCGAATTCATCCGGGTCTGCGACCGCCTGTTGCCGGAGGCGCATTTCCGCAAGCTGGCGCCGGAACTGGCGCATGGCTGGCGGACCCGCGCCGGCACGCCGATGCGCCTGCAGTTGCTCGGCTCCGATCCTCCATGCCTGGCCGAGAACGCGGCCTTCGCCTGCGAACTGGGGGCGCCGGTGATCGACCTGAATTTCGGCTGCCCGGCCAAGACGGTGAACAAGTCCCGCGGCGGCGCCGTGCTGCTCAAGGAGCCGGAGCTGCTGCATGCCATCGTCCGCGAGGTGCGCCGCGTCGTGCCGGCATCGGTTCCGGTCACCGCCAAGATGCGTTTGGGCTACGACAGCCCCGACGGTGCTCTGGACTGCGCCCGCGCCCTGGCCGATGGCGGTGCGGCGCAGATCGTCGTGCATGCGCGGACCAAGGTCGACGGCTACAAGCCGCCAGCGCACTGGGAGTGGGTGGCGCGGGTGCAGGAGGCGGTGGCGGTGCCGGTGATCGCCAACGGCGAGATCTGGAGCGTGGAGGACTGGCGCCGCTGCCGGGCGGTCAGCGGGGTGGAGGACGTCATGCTCGGTCGCGGCCTGGTGTCGCGCCCCGACCTGGCCCGGCAGATCGCCTCCGCCCGCGCCGGTCGTGAGGCCGAGCCGATGCCCTGGGCCGAGCTGCAGTCGCTGCTCGCCGATTTCTGGCGACAGGCCCGGCGCAAGCTGGCGCCGCGCTATGCGCCGGGACGGCTCAAGCAGTGGCTGGGGATGCTGACCCGCAACTACCCGCAGGCGGCGGAGCTGTTCGCCGAGGTGCGCCGGGAGAGCGACTGTGCGCGTCTGGACGCTCTGCTCGGGGTAGATGCTGACGGACCTCCCTTGGGGGAGGGCGAAAGCAGTCGCAAAAAAACTGAGGCGAGCGAGGCTTGAAATCCGTTTGCCGGTCCCTATCTATTCAGTGCGCGGGATGCCGAAGTCGGGTCCCGCGGTGCAAAACTCGCTGAATGACAGGAGATTTCAAATGACCGCTTTTTCCATGGCTCCCTTGTTTCGCCAATCCATCGGTTTCGATCGTTTCAACGATCTGTTCGAGTCGGCCCTGCGCAATGAGGCCGGCAGTTCCTATCCGCCCTACAACGTCGAGAAGCATGGCGACGATCAGTACCGCATCGTGGTCGCGGCAGCCGGCTTCCAAGAGTCCGACTTGGAGCTGCAGGTCGAGCGCGGCGTGCTGACCATCAGCGGCGGCAAGCGCGAGAACGCTGCCGAGAACGTCGCCTATCTGCACCAGGGCATCGCCCAGCGTGCCTTCAAGCTGTCCTTCCGCCTGGCCGACCATATCGAGGTCAAGGGCGCTGAGCTGCGTAACGGCCTGCTCAACATCGACCTGGTGCGCATCGTGCCGGAAGAGGCCAAACCCAAGCGCATCCCGATCGGCGGCGAACAGCGTCCGGCGCTGGAAGGCTGATCGGGCCGACGCGGCAATGAAACGAAGAAGAGGGGCGCTCCGGCGCCCCTTTTTCGTTCAGGGCGATTCGTGCTCCCGCTCGGCGTCGAGCAGGGCCATGAAGGCGCGGGCGGCGTTGGACAGCGTCCGCTCGGTGTGCACGATGTAGCCGAGCTGGCGCGACAGCTGGATGCCGGGCAGCGGCAGGCGCACCACCTGGGCATCCAGCATGGTGCGCGGTAGCACGCTCCAGGCGATGCCGATGGAGACCATCATCTTGATCGTCTCCATGTAGTTGGTGCTCATGGCGATGTTGGGCGTCAGCCCCTGGCCCTCGAAGAGACGCTGCACGATGCGCTGGGTGAAGGTGGTGCCGCCCGGGAACACCGCCGGGTGCTGCGCCACATCCGCCAGACTCACCGCGCCGTTGCGCACCAGCGGGTGCTCCGGAGCGGCGACGAAATCCAGCGGGTCGTCCCACACCTTCGCCGCCCGCACCGGCGGCGCCGTCTGCGGCGCCAAGGTGATCACCGCCAGCTCGGCGCGGCCGTGGAGGATCTCCTCGTAGGCCACTTCCGAATCGAGGAAGTGGATGTCCAGCGCCACCTGCGGGTGGGCGCGGGTGAAGGCGCGCAGCAGGGGCGGTAGGCGATGCAGGCCGATGTGATGGCTGGTCGCCAGGGTCAGCCGGCCGCTGATGTCGCCGTTGAGATTGCTCAATGCCCGTCGAGTGTCGTCCAGCACGTTCAGAATCTGGTAGGCCCTGGGCTGCAGGGCGCGTCCCGCTTCGGTCAGGGTCACCTCGCGACCGAGCCGGTCGAACAGGCGCACGGCGAGCTGCTGCTCCAGCGCGGCGATGCGCTTGCTTACTGCCGGCTGGGTCAGGTGCAGGCGCTCGCCGGCTTCGGAAAAGCTGCCGGTTTCGGCGACGGCGATGAAGGCGTTGAGGTTGGCCAGATCCATGGGTACTCCCGACAGAACGGAATCGACTCGCTTGATTCACCGATTCCTTTTTGGAATCCATTCGATGAAAAATATGAATTTGAGTAATTCCTTGCAAGTCCCTAGCATCCTCCGCACAAACGCGAGGGCTAATCGCTCCGCATTAAAAACAGATGAGGAAAGTCCGATGGCCGGCAAAACGCTCTACGACAAACTCTGGGACATGCATGAAGTGAAGCGGCGCGACGATGGCTCGTCGCTGATCTACATCGATCGCCAGATTCTCCATGAAGTGACCTCGCCCCAGGCCTTCGAGGGTCTGCGTCTGGCCGGGCGCAAGCCGTGGCGCGTCGACGCCAACATCGCCACCCCAGACCACAACGTGCCGACCACCAAGGCCGAGCGCCAGGGCGGCCTGGAGTCGATCCACGACGAGGTGTCGCGCCTGCAGGTGCAGACCCTCGACGAGAACTGCGACGACTTCGGCATCCTCGAGTTCAAGATGAACGATACCCGCCAGGGCATCGTCCACGTGGTCGGCCCGGAGCAGGGCGCCACCTTGCCGGGCATGACCGTGGTCTGCGGCGACTCGCACACCTCCACCCATGGCGCCTTCGGCGCGCTGGCCCACGGCATCGGCACCTCCGAGGTCGAGCACGTGCTGGCGACCCAGTGCCTGGTGGCCAAGAAGATGAAGAACATGCAGGTGCGCGTGGACGGCAAGCTGCCGGCCGGCGTCACCGCCAAGGACATCGTGCTGGCGATCATCGGCAAGATCGGCACCGCCGGCGGCAACGGCCATGCCCTGGAGTTCGCCGGCAGCGCGATCCGCGACCTGTCGATGGAAGGCCGCATGACCATCTGCAACATGGCCATCGAGGCCGGCGCGCGCGTCGGTCTGGTTGCTGTGGACGACAAGACCATCGCCTACGTCGAGGGCCGCACCTTCGCGCCGAAGGGCGCCGACTGGGACAAGGCCGTGGCGCAATGGAAAGGCCTGGTATCCGACGCCGACGCCCACTTCGACACCGTGGTCGAGCTGAAGGCCGAAGACATCAAGCCGCAGGTCAGCTGGGGCACCTCGCCGGAGATGGTCCTGCCGGTCGACGCCAAGGTGCCGAATCCAGCCAATGAGGCCGACCCGGTCAAGCGCGACTCCATCGTCCGCGCCCTCAAGTACATGGGCCTCTCCGCCGACCAGGCGATCACCGACATCAAGGTCGACCGCGTGTTCATCGGTTCCTGCACCAACTCGCGCATCGAGGATCTGCGTGCCGCCGCCGAGGTGGCCAAGGGCCGCAAGGTCGCCGCCACCGTCAAGCAGGCGCTGGTGGTGCCGGGCTCCGGCCTGGTCAAGTCGCAGGCCGAGGCCGAGGGTCTGGACAAGATCTTCGTCGAGGCCGGCTTCGAGTGGCGCGAGCCGGGCTGCTCCATGTGCCTGGCGATGAACCCGGACCGCCTGGAGAGCGGCGAGCACTGCGCTTCCACCTCCAACCGCAACTTCGAAGGCCGTCAGGGCGCCGGCGGGCGTACCCACCTGGTCAGCCCGGCCATGGCCGCCGCTGCGGCGGTGACCGGCCACTTCGTCGATGTGCGTGAGCTGCTGAACTGAGGATCGTCTGAATGAAAGCCTTTACCCAACACACCGGCCTGGTCTGCCCGCTGGATCGCGCCAACGTCGACACCGACCAGATCATTCCCAAGCAGTTCCTCAAGTCGATCAAGCGCACCGGCTTCGGTCCGAACCTGTTCGACGAGTGGCGCTACCTGGACGTCGGTCAGCCGAACCAGGACTGCTCCCAGCGTCCGGTGAACCAGGAGTTCGTGCTGAACTTCCCGCGCTACCAGGGCGCCAGCGTGCTGCTGGCCCGCGAGAACTTCGGTTGCGGCTCCTCGCGCGAGCACGCACCGTGGGCGCTGGAAGAGTACGGCTTCCGCACCATCATCGCGCCGAGCTACGCGGACATCTTCTTCAACAACAGCTTCAAGAACGGCCTGCTGCCGATCATCCTGCCGGAAGCCGAGGTCGACGAGCTGTTCAAGCAGTGCGAGGCCAGCGAGGGCTACCAGCTGACCGTCGACCTGGCGGCGCAGACAGTGACTCGTCCGGACGGCAAGGTGCTGGGCTTCGAGATCGACCCGTTCCGCAAGCACTGCCTGCTCAACGGCTTCGACGACATCGGCCTGACCCTGCAGGACGCCGATGCCATCCGAGCGTTTGAGGCCAAGCACCAGCAGACCAGCCCCTGGCTGTTCGGCGCGATCAAGTAATTCCTTTTCCGGCGGGAGCGGGCGATGCCCGCTCCCGCGTTCCGATATTCAAGGACAAGCAATGAGCAAGCAGATTCTGATTCTCCCCGGCGATGGCATCGGTCTGGAAATCGTCGCCGAAGCGGTCAAGGTGCTGGAACTGGCCAACCGGAAGTACCAGCTGGGCTTCGAGCTGAGCTACGACGAGCTGGGCGGCGCCGCTTACGACAAGTACGGCGTGCCGCTGGCCGACGAGACCCTGGAGCGTGCGCGCAAGGCCGACGCTATCCTGCTCGGCGCGGTGGGCGGACCCAAGTGGGACAAGATCGACCCGGCCCTGCGCCCCGAGCGCGGCCTGCTGAAGATCCGCTCGCAGCTGGGCCTGTTCGGCAACTTGCGTCCGGCGCTGCTCTACCCGCAGCTGGCCGCCGCCTCCAGCTTGAAGCCGGAAGTGGTCGCCGGCCTGGACATCCTCATCGTTCGCGAACTGACCGGCGGCATCTACTTCGGCCAGCCGCGCGAGAGCAAGGTGCTGGAGAACGGCGATCGCATGGCTTACGACACCCTGCCGTACAGCGAGAGCGAGATTCGTCGTATCGCCAAGGTCGGCTTCGACATGGCCATGGTGCGCAACAAGAAGCTGTGCTCGGTGGACAAGGCCAACGTGCTGGCTTCCAGCCAGCTGTGGCGCGCGGTGGTCGAGGAAGTCGCCAAGGACTACCCGGACGTCGAGCTTTCCCACATGTACGTGGATAACGCCGCCATGCAGCTGGTGCGCGCGCCCAAGCAGTTCGACGTGATCGTCACCGACAACATGTTCGGCGACATCCTCTCCGACGAGGCCTCCATGCTCACCGGCTCGATCGGCATGCTGCCGTCGGCTTCG
This sequence comes from Azotobacter bryophylli, assembly GCF_042643485.1. Taxonomy (NCBI): domain Bacteria; kingdom Pseudomonadati; phylum Pseudomonadota; class Gammaproteobacteria; order Pseudomonadales; family Pseudomonadaceae; genus Azotobacter; species Azotobacter bryophylli. Next base: position 15,475 of record NZ_JBHRSJ010000031.1, read on the forward strand.
CTGGACGCCAACAACAAGGGCATGTACGAGCCGTGCCACGGCAGTGCGCCGGACATCGCCGGGCAGGGCATCGCCAACCCGCTGGCCACCATCCTCTCGGTGTCCATGATGCTGCGCTACAGCTTCGGTCAGGCCGAGGCCGCCAACGCCATCGAGCAGGCGGTCAGCAACGTGCTGGATCAGGGCCTGCGTACCGGCGATATCTGGTCGGAAGGCTGCCAGAAGGTCGGCACCCGCGAGATGGGCGACGCAGTAGTCGCCGCTTTGGGTAATCTGTAAGCTGTCCGGGCGCCACCCCGGCGGTGGCCCCACTTTTTCAAGAAAGGTGTAGTTGCGATGAAGCGTGTTGGTCTGATCGGTTGGCGCGGTATGGTGGGTTCCGTGCTCATGCAGCGGATGCTGGAGGAGCGTGATTTCGACCTGATCGAGCCGGTGTTCTTCACCACTTCCAACGTGGGCGGTGAAGGTCCGGCCATTGGCAAGGAGATTGCCCCGCTCAAGGATGCCTACAGCATCGACGAACTGAAGACCCTCGACGTGATCCTCACCTGCCAGGGTGGCGACTACACCAACGAGGTGTTCCCCAAGCTGCGCGAGGCCGGCTGGCAGGGCTACTGGATCGATGCCGCCTCCAGCCTGCGCATGCAGGACGACGCGGTGATCGTGCTCGACCCGGTCAACCGCAAGGTCATCGACCAGGCGCTGGACAACGGCGGCAAGAACTACATCGGCGGCAACTGCACCGTCAGCCTGATGCTGATGGCCTTGGGCGGCCTCTACGAGGCCGGTCTGGTCGAGTGGATGAGTGCCATGACCTACCAGGCCGCTTCTGGTGCCGGCGCGCAGAACATGCGCGAGCTGATCAAGCAGATGGGGGCCATTCACGCATCGGTGGCCGATGATCTGGCCAACCCGGCTAGCGCCATTCTCGAGATCGATCGCAAGGTCGCCCAGACCCAGCGCAGCGCCGATTTCCCGGTCGACCACTTCGGCGTGCCGCTGGCCGGCAGCCTCATTCCCTGGATCGACAAGGAGCTGCCCAACGGCCAGAGCCGCGAGGAGTGGAAAGGGCAGGCCGAGACCAACAAGATTCTCGGCCGTTTCAAGAGTCCGATTCCGGTGGACGGCCTGTGCGTGCGCATCGGTGCCATGCGCTGCCACAGCCAGGCGCTGACCATCAAGCTGAACAAGGACGTCCCGCTGGCCGACATCGAAGGCCTGATCAGCCAGCATAATCCCTGGGTGAAGCTGGTGCCGAACCATCGCGACGACAGCATGCGCGAGCTTAGCCCGACCGCTGTGACCGGTACCCTGAGCGTACCGGTCGGCCGTCTGCGCAAGCTCAACATGGGCTCGCAGTACCTCGGCGCCTTCACCGTCGGCGACCAGCTGCTGTGGGGCGCCGCCGAGCCACTGCGGCGCATGCTGCGCATCCTGCTGGAGCGTTGATGCTCGGCAGTCTGATCGGCTGACAGAAAAGCGCCGCGGCTTTGCCGGGCGCTTTTTTCGTTATGGGGGCGGATTTTCCCTTCGTTTGTCCCATCGCTTAGCGCTTTCCGCAAATCCCCTATAAAGTGCGCTCCTTTTGCAGAGAGGCTTCTTCTATGAGTCAGTCCATCGATATCGCTGTGGTAGGTGCCTCCGGCGCCGTTGGCGGAGCCCTGGTCGAGCTTCTTGAAGAGCGGCAGTTTCCCGTGGGCAAGTTGCATCTGCTGGCCAGCGAAGCGTCGGCCGGCCAGTCGGTCCCCTTCAAGGGGCGTAACCTGCGCGTCGGATCGATCGCGGGTTTCGACTTTGCGCAGGTCGGTCTGGCCTTCTTCGCCGCCGGCGAGGCTGTTACCCGGCAATATGCTTCCGCAGCCCAAGCGGCCGGCTGTTCGGTGATCGACCTGTCTGGCGGTCTGCCGCTTGATCAGGCGCCGCGGGTCGTGGCGGAGGTCAATCCGCAGGTCCTGAAGACTATGCAACCGCCTTATCTGTTCGCCAGTCCGACCTCCGCGGCGACCGCGTTGGCTGTGGTCCTGGCGCCTTTGCGTCCGTTGCTGGACTGGCAGCGCCTGAGCATCACGGCCTGCTTGCCGGTCTCGAGCCAGGGTCGCGAAGGTGTAGCGGAGCTGGCGCGCCAGACTGCCGAGTTACTCAATGCTCGCCCGCTGGAGCCGCGCTTTTTCGATCGGCAGGTGGCCTTCAATCTTCTCGGGCTGGTCGGTGCCGTCGGGACGGACGGACACGCACAGGTGGAAAGGCGCTTGATCGAGGATCTGCGTCAGGTGCTGGACGCCCCGGTCCTGAAGGTCGCCGCCACCTGCGTACTGGTGCCGGTGTTCTTCGGCGATAGCCTGAGCGTGTCGGTGCAGGCGGCGAAGCCGATCGACCTGCATGCCGTACAGGCGGCCCTGGAGGGCGCGGCGAGCGTCGAGGTGCTCGAGAAGGACGAATATCCGACGGTGATCACCGACGCCATCGGTCAGGACTTGGTATTCGTCGGCAGAGCCCGCAACGGGGTCGACGATCCGACTGAACTCAATTTGTGGATTGTGTCAGATAACGTGCGGAAAGGTGCCGCGCACAATGCCGTCCAGCTGGCCGAGTTGTTGATAAAGCACAGACCGTAAAAGATACTTGCTGAAATATCAAAGACCTATTCCAGCTTGGCTTTGCCGATCTGCTGACTTGCTGCGGGGGCTCCCATTAATCGGGAAGGGCAGCATACGACGGGCTTCTCTCGCGGTTCGAGAAAAACACTCAAGGGATACGTTATGGTTCGGGTTCGCAAACTGGTACTTGCCATCGCAGCGGCGTCCGCGCTGTCCTCCGGCATGGCGCATGCTTTGGGTCTTGGGGAAATCACCCTGCATTCCGCTTTGAACCAGCCTCTGGATGCTGATATCGAAGTGCTGGACATTCGCGATCTGGAGTCCAATGAGCTGGTTCCGAGTCTGGCCTCTCCCGAGGAGTTCAACAAAGCGGGGGTCGATCGGCAGTATTTTCTGACCGATCTGAAATTCACGCCGGTAATCAAGCCCAATGGCAAAAGTATCATTCGGGTGACCTCCACGAAGCCGGTTCGCGAGCCGTATCTGAATTTCCTGGTGGAGGTGCTCTGGCCCAATGGTCGGCTGCTGAGGGAATACACCCTGCTGCTCGATCCGCCACTGTATTCGCCACAGACCGTCAGTGCCGCCCCGCAAGCCCCCCGGATTGCATCCCGGCCAAGCTCCAGCGCTTCGCGCGTGCCAGTGGCGCCAGCTCCTGCTCCCGTCGTGGAACCAGCCCCCCGTTCCGCGGAGCCCAGGCCTGCTACTGCCGACTCGTTGTCCGGCAACGAGTATAGAACCTCCCGTAACGACACCCTCTGGGAAGTGGCCGAGCGTGTCCATCGTGGGAGCAGCGTGCACCAGACCATGCTCGCTATTCAGGATCTCAATCCCGATGCCTTCATCGACGGCAATATAAATCGGATGCGCAGCGGGCACGTTCTTCGCTTGCCCGACCAGCAGCAGATCAGGAGTCGCTCTCAGGAGGATGCGTTGGCCCAGGTGGCTGCGCAGAACGCAGCTTGGCGAGAGGGCCGCAGTCGTCCGTCGCTGGGCTCCGCCGCTCGCCAGCTGGATGCGACCCGTCGCACGGAGGCGGGGGCCGCTCCCGCGCAGATCGAGAGCAAGGACAGCTTGCACCTGGTTTCGGCCGAGTCGGGCAAGGCCACTTCCGGCAGCGACAAAGGGGGGGATGGTGAGTCCGCAGCCAGCCGTTTGGCTCTCACCCAGGAAAGCCTCGATACCACTCAGCGTGAGAATGCCGAGCTGAAGAGCCGGATGACGGATCTGGAGAGTCAACTGGAGAAGTTGCAACGCCTGATCCAGTTGAAGGACAGCCAGTTGGCGAAAATGCAGGCGAATCTGGCTCAGCCAGATACGGGAGTGGCTGATGCAGCTGCGAACGCCGAGCCGTCGGTTGAGAGCGCGGCGAGTCCGGCTGTAGCCACTAGTGCTCAACCGGCGGCTCCCATTGATAAGGCCGTGACGAGCACTCCTGCAGATACCACAGCAGGGGGGGCGGCTTTGATGCCGCCGTCGGAGGTGCAGCCTGCTCCGGTTGTGGAGGTGAAGCCGGCCCCGACCCAGCCCAAGCCTGCTCCGGTCCAGCCTGCGGCGCCTCAAGGCATGGAGGTGCCGCCGGCCAGCCTGCTCGATGCGCTGATGGAGAATCCGCTTCTGCTCGGCTCGGTCGGTGGTGGTAGTCTGCTGGCCTTGCTGCTCGCGCTCATGACGTTGACCCGGCGCCGAGCGGCCAAGGAAGAAGAAAAAAGAGCCGCTCGGGAAAGGGCCGATTCCTTCAATCTCGATCCGGTGTTGGACGATCTACCTACGTCGCTGGCTGCGACTCCTTTGGCCAGTCAGGAGCAGCAGGCTGCCCAGAGCGGAGACGTCCTGGGCGAAGCCGATATCTACATTGCCTATGGCCGCTTCAACAAGGCCGCCGAATTGCTGCAGGCAGCCAGCAACGACGAGCCTAATCGTCGGGATCTTCGCCTCAAGCTAATGGAGGTCTACGCCGAGCTTGGCGACCGGGAGGGTTTTGCTCGCCAGGAGAAAGAGCTGCGGGAAATCGGCGGAGCCCAGCCGCAAATCGATCAGTTGAATGCGAAGTACCCCGCTATGGCTGCTTTCGCTGCAACTGCCTTGGCTGTCGCTGCCATGGCGAATGCGATCGAAGAGACTCCCCCCGCCGAGCCTGAGCCGCAGCCGGCCACTACCAGTAATGGCAAGTTCGATGCGGAGCGCGAGTGGACGCTCGACGATCTGGAGGCCGAGCTCGAGAAGGACCTGCAATGTGGCGCAGGTGGCGATCAGCCTGTACTGCTGCTGGACGATGGCGATCTCGATGGAGAGCCGAAGGATGTCGGGGTGCCGGTAGTCGAGGAGCCCCTGGATTTCTCCTTCGATCTGGATCTGCCCGAGGATGCCCCCGTCACCGAACAAGTGGCCGATGCTTCAGACGCGCTCGATCTGACTCTGGATCTGGAGACACCGGCCTTGTCGGATGACGCCGAAGACAACGAATTCCTCTTGAATCTCGAAGATGAGCTACCGCTTGTGGCCGAGACGATCGACAAAGCCGATGTCCCGAAAGCCGCCGAGAGTTCGGATGAGGATCTTTTCGCTGAGCTGGATCTCTCCGATTTCAATCTGGATGAAGAGAAGGGGGAGCCGGAGTTGAGCAACAACTACCTGAGCGAGCTGGATGAGCTCGACGCAGAGCTCGAGCAACTGACCGCCGGGCTTGGTGGTGCTGATGATGCCGCGCCTTCCGATGCATTCTCCGGAAAGGAAACGTCGGAAGAGGAGGGTTTCGATTTCCTGATCGATGCTGACGAGACGGCGACCAAGCTGGATCTTGCCCGCGCCTATATCGAAATGGGCGATAATGAGGGGGCCCGCGATATTCTGGATGAAGTCCTTAACGAAGGTAACGAGAGCCAGCAGCAGGAAGCTCGCGAGATGTTCTCCCGTCTTGTGTGAACGATGACAGATGCAGTACCCGCGACGGCAGCCGAGATGGCTGCCGTTGGCTTTCACCGAATCGCTCTTGGTCTCGAGTACAAGGGTGCCCGCTATCGCGGCTTTCAGCGCCAAGGGAGCGGTGTTCCCTCGATTCAGGAAACCCTGGAGAGGGCCTTGTCCAAGGTCGCCGGAGGCGCTCCCATTTCCGTCGTGTGTGCGGGGCGTACCGATGCCCTGGTGCATGCCAGTGGTCAGGTCGTGCATTTCGACACCCCGGTTGGGCGCAGCATGCATGCCTGGATGATGGGGGCGAACATGAATCTGCCGCCCGACATCAGCGTCACCTGGGCGAAGGAGATGCCGGCGCACTTTCACGCGCGTTTCAGTGCCTTTGCCAGGCGTTATCGCTACGTGATCTACAACGACCAGATCCGGCCGGCGCATCTGGCCGAAGAGGTCACCTGGAATCATAGACCTCTCGATGTCGAGCGCATGCGTCTGGCGGCTCGGTCGTTGGTGGGTACCCATGACTTCAGCGCCTTCCGTGCCAGCCAGTGTCAGGCCAAGTCGCCGATCAAGACTGTCCATCATCTGCAGTTGATCGAGCATGGCCAGCTTATAGTGCTGGATGTGCGTGCCAATGCGTTCCTCCACCACATGGTGCGCAACATTGCCGGCGTGCTCATGACCATAGGTGCGGGTGAGCAGCCGGTGGAATGGGCACAGGAGGTTCTGGAGGGACGTTTGCGCAGCAACGGTGGCGTGACCGCGCATCCCTACGGCCTTTACCTGATACGGGTCGAATATCCGGAAGAGTTCGTCCTGCCGGAGCGCTATCTGGGGCCGCATTTCATCTCAGGCTTGCCTGATTGCCAGCAATTGAACGAGTGACACTCCAGCAAGTCGGCTGGATAACCGCCAAGGCTTGCGGCAAGTCTCCCGTTTGTTACCATTTCCAGATTATTGATCAGTAGGTGTGTGCAAATTGGCAGCGGTTCGCAGCAAAATCTGCGGTATCACCCGGGTCGAGGATGCGCTTGTCGCGGCTGAGGCCGGCGCTGACGCCATCGGTCTGGTGTTCTATGACAGAAGCCCGCGCGCCGTATCGGTGCAGCAGGCCCGAGCCATCATTGCCGCGTTGCCGCCGTTCTTGACGACCGTGGGGCTTTTCGTCAACGCCAGTCGTTGCGAAATTGGCGAGATCCTCGATGCCGTGCCGCTGGATCTGTTGCAATTCCACGGCGACGAGACTTCTGCCCAGTGCGAGGGGCATGGCCGCCCTTACATCAAGGCGCTGCGGGTCCGTCCGGGCGAGGACATTGCCGCGTGCTGCGCCGAATATAACCAGGCCAGCGGAATCCTGTTGGATACTTATGTGCCTGGCGTTCCGGGAGGGACCGGTGAGGCTTTCGACTGGTCGCTGGTGCCGGCGAATCTGGGCAAGCCGGTGATTCTGGCCGGAGGGCTGACGGCCGATAACGTGCGTGCCGCCATTGCCCAGGTGTCTCCCTACGCGGTGGATGTCAGTGGCGGGGTGGAGGCGAGCAAGGGTGTCAAGGACGCCGAGAAGATCCGGGCCTTCATCCGGGAAGTGCGGGGTAGCGCCTGATTTCGTCGGTGTGAACCGGGTTGGCATCAGGATGTGACGGGCAGCGTTTTACGGCCGTCCACTAGCGATCCATAGTTGTTTTTTATCGTAAGCGTATAGCGTCGCAACACCCCGGATCGGGAGTGATTGGAAGCAGTGCTCCGAGTGGAGCATTGGGTGAACCCGATACGTCTTCCGGACACATTGTTGTTTTCTGACGGCGTGCTGTTCGCTGCCGTCCCCAGGTGGCCACTGATCGCGGTAGCGGACCCGACAGGCGAGATGGATCGCCGACCGTGGTCCCGTTTGATTTGGCCCTATTAGTGAATTGCTCGAAGACGGATGCGCACTGCCGCGGTCCGGATCTTTATAGCTGCGGAGAACATAGAGCATGAGCAACTGGTTGGTAGACAAGCTGATCCCCTCGATCATGCGATCCGAGGTGAAGAAAAGCTCGGTGCCGGAAGGCCTCTGGCACAAGTGCCCGTCCTGCGAGGCGGTACTGTACAAGCCGGAGCTGGAAAAGAACCTGGATGTCTGCCCCAAATGCGAACATCACATGCGCCTCGGCGCCCGTGCGCGGCTGGATATCTTCCTTGATGCCGAGGGTCGCGAGGAGATCGGTGCCTCCCTGGAGCCGGTGGATCGCCTGAAATTCCGGGACAGCAAGAAATACAAGGATCGCCTGTCGGCCGCCCAGAAGCAGACCGGCGAGAAAGATGCCCTGGTTTCCATGAGCGGTACTCTCCAGGGCATGCCGGTGGTCGCCAGCGCCTTCGAGTTCTCCTTCATGGGTGGCTCCATGGGGGCCGTCGTCGGCGAGCGTTTCGTGCAGGCGGCCAATATGGCTCTCGAACGCCGTTGTCCGTTCGTCTGCTTCTCCGCTTCCGGCGGCGCGCGCATGCAGGAGGCTCTGATCTCGCTGATGCAGATGGCCAAGACCTCTGCGGTGCTGGCCCGGCTGCGCGAGGAGGGTGTCCCGTACATTTCCGTGCTGACCGATCCTGTCTATGGCGGCGTCTCTGCAAGTCTGGCAACCCTTGGCGACATCATCGTGGCCGAGCCCAAGGCGCTGATCGGCTTCGCCGGTCCGCGGGTGATCGAGCAGACCGTGCGGGAAAAACTGCCGGAAGGTTTCCAGCGCAGCGAGTTCCTGCTTGAGCATGGCGCCATCGACCTGATTATTCCTCGCCAGGAGATGCGCGGTCGCCTGTTCCGTCTGTTGTCACAGCTGATGCGCCAGCCGGCTGAAGCTGCCGTTGTTACTGCCTCGGCATGAGCACGCGCAGCCTCGCCGACTGGCTCTACTATCTGGAGCAGTTGCACCCCTCGGCCATCGACATGGGACTCGACCGCTCCCGCGAAGTGGCCCGCCGTCTCGGCCTGGGGCGTCCGGCGCCGCAGGTGGTGACGGTCACCGGGACCAATGGCAAGGGGTCTACCTGCGCCTTCATCGCTGCACTGCTGCGTGCCCAGGGGTTGAAGGTCGGCGTATACAGCTCGCCGCACCTGCTGCGCTACAACGAGCGGGTGCAGATCGATGCCCGCGAGGCGAGCGATGAGGAGCTGTGCTCTGCCTGCGCCGCGGTCGAGACGGCTCGCGGCGAAATCTCGCTGACCTACTTCGAAATGGGCACTCTGGCAGCCTTCTGGCTGTTCGAGCATGCGGGGCTGGATGCCGTCGTCCTGGAAGTGGGGCTGGGTGGGCGTCTGGATGCGGTCAATCTGGTCGATGCGGATGTCGCCGTAGTCACCAGCATCGGTCTGGATCATGCCGAGTGGCTGGGTGACAGCCGCGAGTCCGTGGCCTTCGAAAAAGCCGGGATCTTCCGTGCCGGCAAGCCAGTCGTCTGTGGCGATCCGAACCCTCCGGCGCCGTTGATGCAACAGGCGGGCACCCTGGATTCGCCGTTCTATCAGTGTGGTCGGGACTACGACCTTGTCCTGCGAGCCGATACCTGGGATTGGCGTGGCCGAAACGCCTCGGGTATCGAGATCGAGCTGCGAGATCTGCCGCTTCTCTCCTTGCCCATGGAGAACGCGGCGCTCGCCCTGCAAGTGTATGCCTTGCTCGGTCTGCCCTGGAAAGCCGAGCGGATTGCCTCCGCGTTGGTCGCAACCCGCGTGACTGGTCGCCTTGATCGCCGGCTGGTGCGCTGGCATGGCAAATCGCTGAGCCTGTTGCTGGATGTCGGTCATAACCCCCATGCGGCCGCCTATCTGGCCGGGCGATTGGCGCTTCGGCCTCCGGCCGGCCGCCGCCTGGCGGTTTTCGGTCTGCTCGTCGACAAGGATCTGGCGGGCGTGCTGGATGTCTTGACGCCTCAGGTGCAAGACTGGGCCGTGGTGTCGCTGCCCACCTCGCGTTCGCGTTCGGCTGCGGAGCTCGAAGCTGCGTTGTGTAGCCGTTCCGCGGTGGTTTTGCCTTACGCCGGGATCTCCGAGGCGCTTGAGGCGCAATGCGCACAGGCCAGCGAACAGGACGAAATCCTGGTGTTCGGTTCGTTCTATTGCGTGGCCGAGGCGCTGGAGTGGCTGAAATTGCAACAGGAGGAGGTCAATGGCTTTGCTGGATAGCGGACTCAAGCAGCGGACGGTCGGTGCCGTGGTGCTGCTGGCGCTGGCTGTGATCTTCCTGCCCATGCTTTTCAATCGCGAGCAGGAAATCCGCCATGTCGTGGTCGATGCGCCCGCCATGCCCCAGATTCCTGCCGCACCGCAGGTGAAGCAGGAGCCGGTCAATGTGCCGGAGCCCCAGCCGCTGTCCGGCGCGGACCAGCCAGCCGAGCCCTCCTCCTCGGCTCAGGCGCAACCAGAGCCTGTGGCACCGCCTTCCAGGCCGGTGATGCCTCCAAAGACCGAGAGCGCTCCTGCCAAGTCCGCCCAGCCAGTGATGCAAGCCGCAGCGCCCGAGGCTAGTCGGCTGGATGCCAACAGGTTGCCGGTCAGTTGGTCGGTTCAATTGGCCAGTCTGTCCAACCGCGACAACGCCATGAACTTGCAGAAAACCTTGCGTAGTCAGGGCTACAACGCCTATGTCCGGCATGCCGAGGGCGCAAGCCGCGTTTTCGTCGGGCCGGTGATCGAGCGGGAAGAGGCCAATCGTCTTCGCGATCAGATCAACCGCCAGCACAAGCTGAAAGGGTTTGTCGTGCGCTTCGAGCCCGAGCGCAACTGAGTCGACCCCGCTGGTGTAGGCCCAATGGGCCTGCACCAGCGACCACTCAGCTAGGCGCGTCGTCGGCTCAGGCATAGATAAACTCCGCCCCGCAGAAGCCCTGTCCTTACTCCTCAAGGAGGGCCTCTGATAGAATGCAGCCGCTTTTCCATACTTGGGCTGAACTGTGGCATTCATCTGGGTCGATTGGGTGATGATCGCGATCATCGCCGTTTCCAGTCTGATCAGCTTGAAGCGGGGCTTCGTGAAGGAGGCTCTCTCGCTGGTCACCTGGATCATTGCGGGCGCCATCGCCTGGATGTTCGGCGGTGCTTTTTCGCATTATCTGGCACCTTATGTCGCCACGCCTTCTCTGCAGGTGATCGCCGCCTGCGGCATCCTTTTCGTGGTGACCTTGCTGCTCGGAGCCTTGGTCAACTTTCTCATCAGCGAACTGGTGCGCGTCACCGGTCTGTCCGGCACCGATCGGGTTCTCGGCATGGTTTTCGGTGCCGCCCGTGGGGCATTGTTGGTGGTGGTGCTGGTCGGTCTGCTCAGCCTGGCGCCGGTACAGCAAGATATGTGGTGGCAACAGTCGAGCCTGTTGCCGCATTTCCTGATTGTCGCCGATTGGTCGAAAAACCTGATTCTGGGGTTTACCGGCCAGTGGTTTGGCAGCGGCGTCAGCGCCTCGAGCTGATTGGCCGGAAGATAGACGGGCCCGTTCTGTCGGGCGGGTCCAGCATTAGCCTGAATTACATAGCAGGGGTTGCGTCACATGTGTGGCATCGTCGGTATTGTCGGTAAGTCCAACGTCAATCAAGCGCTGTATGACGCGCTTACCGTCCTTCAGCATCGTGGCCAGGACGCTGCCGGTATCGTTACCTGCCACGAGGGCCGGTTGTTCCTGCGCAAGGATAATGGCCTGGTGCGGGACGTGTTCCAGCAGCGGCACATGCAGCGCCTGGTCGGCCATCTGGGGATCGCCCATGTGCGCTACCCGACTGCCGGCAGTTCCAGTTCGGCTGAGGCCCAACCGTTCTATGTCAATTCCCCCTATGGCATCACCCTGGCGCACAACGGCAACCTGACCAATGTGGAACAGTTGTCGCGCGAGATCTACGAGTCGGACCTGCGCCACGTGAATACCAACTCCGACTCGGAGGTGCTGCTCAACGTCTTCGCCCACGAGCTGGCCGTGCGCGGCAAGCTGCAGCCGACCGAAGAGGACATCTTCGCCGCCGTTTCGAAGGTGCACGAGCGTTGCCGCGGTGGCTACGCGGTGGTGGCGATGATCACCGGTTACGGCATCGTCGGTTTCCGTGATCCCAACGCCATCCGCCCGATCGTTTTCGGCCAGCGCCACACCGACGAAGGGGTCGAGTACATGATTGCTTCCGAGAGCGTCGCCCTCGATGTGCTCGGTTTCACCCTGATCCGCGATCTGGCGCCCGGCGAGGCGGTCTACATCACCGAGGATGGCAAGCTGTTCACCCGTCAGTGTGCGGAGAACCCGAAATATGCACCGTGCATCTTCGAGCACGTGTATCTGGCCCGCTCCGACTCCTTCATGGATGGCGTGTCGGTCTACAAGGCTCGTCTGCGCATGGGTGAGAAGCTGGCCGAGAAGATTCTCCGCGAGCGCTCCGATCACGATATCGATGTGATCATCCCAATCCCCGATACCAGCCGTACCTCGGCGCTGGAGCTGGCCAACCGGCTCGGGGTCAAGTTCCGCGAAGGGTTCGTCAAGAACCGCTACATCGGTCGTACCTTCATCATGCCCGGACAGGCCGCCCGGAAGAAATCTGTACGCCAGAAGCTCAATGCCATCGACCTGGAGTTCCGTGGCAAGAACGTCATGCTGGTAGACGACTCCATCGTGCGCGGTACCACCTGCAAGCAGATCATCCAGATGGCGCGCGAGGCGGGGGCGAAGAAGGTTTACTTCTGTTCCGCAGCGCCGGCTGTTCGTTATCCGAACGTCTATGGCATCGACATGCCCAGCGCCCATGAGCTGATCGCCCACGGCCGCACGACCGAAGAAGTGGCCGAGCTGATCGGTGCTGACTGGCTGGTCTATCAGGACCTGCCCGATCTGGTCGAGGCGGTCGGCGGCGGCAAGGTGAAGATCGATAACTTCGATTGCGCCGTGTTCGATGGCAAGTACGTCACCGGTGACGTCGACGAGGCCTATCTGGCCAAGATCGAGCGGGCGCGAAACGATGCCAGCAAGGCCCAGCACAACGCGGCGAACGCAATCATCGACCTGTATAACAATTGAGCTGCATGGTTCGGGATGGCCATGTCGGCCTCCCTCCTGCGAGGTGAAGGATTATGACGATTGAATGGGAAGCCGGACGGCTGGACAGCGAACTGGATGGGGTCGGTTTCGCCACCCTGGCGGTGCGCGCCGGCCAGCGGCGGACGCCGGAGGCCGAGCACAGCGAAGCACTGTTCCCGACCTCCAGCTATGTCTTCCGTAGTGCAGCCGATGCCGCTGCCCGCTTCAGCGGCGAGATGCCGGGCAACGTCTACTCCCGCTACACCAATCCCACGGTACGGATCTTCGAGGAGCGCATCGCAGCCCTGGAAGGAGCCGAGCAGGCCGTGGCTGCCTCGTCCGGCATGGCGGCGATCCTCGCCCTGGTGATGAGCCTATGCAGCGCCGGCGACCACGTGCTGGTCTCGCGCAGCGTGTTCGGCTCGACCATCAGCCTGTTCGACAAGTATTTCAAGCGTTTCGGCGTCGAGGTGGACTATCCGCAGCTATCCGATCTGGATTCTTGGGCAGCGGCCTGCAAGCCGAACACCAAGCTCTTCTTCGTCGAGTCTCCCTCCAACCCTCTCGCCGAGCTGGTTGACATCGCCGCGTTGGCCGAGCTGGCCCATGCCAGTGGTGCCCTGCTGGCTGTGGATAACTGCTTCTGCACCCCGGCACTGCAAAAGCCGCTGACGCTCGGAGCAGACATCGTGGTGCACTCGGCCACCAAGTACATCGACGGCCAGGGGCGTTGCCTGGGCGGCGTGGTGGCCGGCAAGTCTAAACTGATGCAGGAGGTCGTCGGCTTCCTGCGTACCGCGGGACCCACCCTCAGCCCGTTCAATGCCTGGGTCTTCCTTAAGGGGCTTGAGACTCTGCAGGTCCGTATGCGTGCACATTGCGCCAGCGCCCAGGCGATCGCCGAGTGGCTGGAGCAGCAGCCCGGAGTCGAGAGAGTGTATTACGCCGGCTTGTCCAGTCATCCCCAGTACGAGCTGGCCAAGCGCCAACAGAAGGCTTTCGGCGCGGTCGTCAGTTTCGAGGTCAAGGGGGGCAAGGAGGGCGCCTGGCGCTTCATCGACGCGACCCGGATGATTTCCATTACCGCCAACCTGGGCGACACCAAGACCACCATCGCCCATCCGGCAACCACTTCGCATGGTCGCTTGACCCCGGAAGCCCGCGCGGCTGCTGGTATTCGCGACAGTCTGATTCGCGTGGCGGTGGGCCTGGAAGAGATCGAAGACATCAAGGCTGACCTGGCTCTGGGCTTGGCGGCTCTGTGACCGAGCGGGGACTGGAGATGGGCAGGCCGTCGCACAACGGCAGGGTCGCTCTGGTCTCCGGTGCGGCGCGGGGTATCGGCCTGGGTGTGGCTGCCTGGCTGATCGCGGAGGGATGGCAGGTCGTGCTCGCCGATATCGACCGCCAACGCGGCACGAAGGTGGCGAAGGCTCTCGGCAACAACGCCTGGTTCGTCGCCATGGACGTTTCCCAGGAGGGCCAGGTGGCAACCGGAGTCGCCGAAGTCCTCGGCCAGTTCGGCCGTCTTGATGCTCTGGTATGCAATGCGGCGGTTGCCGCTCCCTTCAATCCTCCGATCGAAGAGCTCAGGCTCAGCCTCTGGAACCAGGTGCTGGGTATCAATCTCACCGGTCCGATGCTACTGGCCAAGGACTGTTCCGCCTATCTGCGGGCGCATTCCGGCGTTATCGTCAACATCGCCTCGACCCGCGCCCACCAGTCGGAGCCCGACTCCGAAGCCTACGCCGCCAGCAAGGGCGGCCTGCTGGCCCTGACCCATGCCCTGGCCATCAGCCTTGGGCCGGAGGTGCGGGTGAATGCCGTCAGCCCCGGCTGGATAGACTCCCGGGATCCCGCCGAGCGCCGTCGTTCGCCATTGTCGGGCGCGGATCATGCGCAGCACCCGGCCGGACGTGTCGGCAGTATCGAGGATGTCGCCGCCATTGTGGCCTGGCTGCTGTCTGACGAGGCCGGATTCGTGACTGGTCAGGAGTTCATCGTCGATGGCGGCATGACGCGCAAGATGATTTATCTCGATTGAGTCCGGCCCGCCAAGCGCCTTGTGGCTCCGCTCTTCCGAATGAGTCTCTCCAAGTGATTCTATTGGCAAGGGGCATCACTCATTCTTTTCCTTTCGTCTCAAGTCGATGGCCGACCCCTCGAACAGCTGTTCGCGCTCTTCGGGCAGGAGATGCGAGCGTTCTCCCTGAACGCCGCCGAGCACGCGGATATCGCTGTACTTCTTACCGGACAAGGCGGCCAGACCCGCTGCGTTGAGGACCACCGTAGGGCGCAGGAAGACCATCAGGTTGCGCTTGACGTGGGTGCTCTTGCTGGAGCGAAACAGGTGGCCGAGTAGGGGGATGTCGCCTAGCAAGGGCACCTTGGAGTTGTTGCGGGTCACGTCGTCCTGAATCAGCCCGCCCAGCACAATGACCTGGCCGTTCTCGGCCAGTATGGTGCTCTTGATCGATCGCTTGTTGGTGACCAGGTCGACTGCCTGGGCGGTTAGGCTGGCAGAGGAGGCGATGGAGGAAATCTCCTGTTCGATTTCCAGACGCAGGGTGCCCCCTTCGTTGATGTGCGGGGTGACTTTGAGCGTGACGCCGACATCTTTGCGCTCGATGGTGGTAAAGGGGTTGTTCGAGCCGGAGGCGTCCGTGGTATAGGAGCCGGTCTGGAAAGGCACATTCTGGCCGACCAGGATCTCGGCCTTCTGATTGTCCAGGGTGAGCAGGCTCGGCGTGGAAAGCAGGTTGCTGTTGCTATCGGAGGATAGCGCGGTGATCAAGGCGCCGAAATTCTCGCTGCCAATGCCGATGACGGCGCCATCCGGCAGTGTTGCTGGGAACTGGCCACTATTGATCGCGTTGATCACGGTGCTGGCAGACAGGCCGGTATCGCTGAAGTTGATTGTTCCCACGCCCCCTTTGCCATTTTTGCCGAGCGAGTTGTAAGCCCATTGCACCCCCAGAGCTTCGCTGATGTCGCCGGATATCTCGACGATCGCCGCTTCCACCATTACCTGGGCGCGCGGCACGTCGAGCTGGCGCACTATGTCCTCGAGGGTCGTCACTTGATCCGGTTCGGCCAGTAGAATCAGGGCGTTGAGGCTTTCATCTGCACGTATTAATAAGTTCTGTTGCGTAGTCGTCGTGGCGGCTTTTTGGTTTTCGCCTCCAGTCGGGGTTTTCAGGCCTTCGGAGATTTGTCCGAGGGTTTCTGCCAAGGATTTGGCATCGTTATGTCGCAAGCGAATCACGCGGGTGTTGGCTGAGCGGTTGGTCGGCGTATCCAGGGAGCGTGCCAGCTGCACCAGCTTGGCCCGTGCAGCGGGAGGGCCGAGGATGATCAGCTTGTTGGTGCGGCCATCGGCGATCACCTGGGTATAGGCGGCTCCCTTGTTTTGGCCTTGATCACGGTTGATGGCGCTGTTCAGCGCCTCGGCGGTATCCATCACCCAGGCATGCTGCAGGGGGAGCACCGTGTAGTCGCGCTCGCCCTTCTGGTCGAGTTGTCTCACCAAGTCCTCGATGCGGGCGATGTTGGCGCTGCGATCGCTGATGATCAGGGCATTGGCCGAGTTGACGGCAGCCAGATGACCGAATTGGGGGATCAGCGGGCGTATCAGCGGGATCAGCTCGCTGGCGGAGCCATGCTGAATCTGGATGACGCGAGTCTCAAGACGGTTGGCGGCCGGCCTCCCATCACCGCCCTCGACCTTCGCTTCGGCATTCGGCACGATGCGTGTCTGGGATTCCTGGGTGATGACGCTGAAACCATGCGTGGACATTACCGAAAGGAACAGCTGATAGACCTCGCTGAGAGATAGCGGTGTCCTGGAAATGACGGTGACCTGTCCTTTGACCCTGGGGTCGACCACGAACGTTTCCCCGGTGATGTCGGCGATCTGGTCGATGAATTCGCGGAGGTCGGCGTCCTTGAGATTGATGGTCCAGCGCTCGCTCTGCTGGTTGCCGCTCGCTTGGGTTGGGCTGATCTGGGCGTGTGCCGGCAAGGCCATGGTTGCCGAACCGGCAACCAGCAATGCCAGTGTCAAGCGCGAGAGTATCGGGGGCATCGGTCGATCGCTTTCCATAGGCTGTTCGATGTCTTCGGCAGGGCGGGGCTGGCCTCTGCTTCGTTCTCATCACGTCATTCCCTGAGGCATGAGCGTCATTACTCGGGAGCATCCTCGTCGGCATCCGCAGAGTCTGCAGGACTCTCCGGTGGAGCCGTCACCTCGGCTGTTGGTGCATTACGCGTTCCTTTCCCGAGAGAGGGGAAAGACAGATTCTCCAGCCGGCCGTTGCGCTCCAGCTCCACTCGCTCACGATATACCGCATGCAGGCGAATGCCTGCCTGGATTTCTTCGCCAATCCGGTAGCGTCGAGGTTTTCCTCCGCTGAGCTGGATGATCGCGCTCGAACGCTGCGGATCGACATGCACGAAGCTGCCCAGCAGGGTTATCCCAAGGTTGGTGGCAGGCGGTGGGCCATTCGTCCCGGCGGTTGCGGCCGGACCGAACAGGGGCTCTAGGTGCTCCAGGTCCAGCGGCCGCGGGGCTGTCTGGCCAGTTGCGGCACTCGCCGGAGTGGGCATTTGCTGCAGCTGCAGCCAGTCGCGTATCTCCAGTGCCAGACTGAAACTCATCGCGAGAGCCAGTAGTGCTGCAACCAGCTGGGGAGCATAGAGCCGTGTGCGACGCAGGGCAGCCTGAAAGGGCAAGGGGTTCTCCGTACGGCTCTTTGCATGTTGATGATGGATTCAACGTAGCAGGCCAACGCCCTGCCGGTTGTCGATTCGTATGGGGCGTGGATTTATTTTTCGGATAACTTGGGTCATGGGCATGACAAATAGTGGCGTGCTGCCTTATGACAATAGCCATTCGATTCTTATCCATCGAAGGTGAAAGGGCTGCGACGCAAGAGCGGATCGCCTTGCACCGAGGTGGAGCCAGAGCCGGTTGTCGAGCGCCATTTCGAAGCGATACCGGAAAAAATCCAAGCCTTCGCTTGACTTACCCTCATGGTATGGGTAAATTGCGCGCCACCTCGCAAGGCGTTGGCTGATTAGCTCAGCTGGGAGAGCACCTGCATCACACGCAGGGGGTCGGCGGTTCGATCCCGTCATCAGCCACCATCGTCTTGCAAGAATGGACGAAAGTCCAACCGACGCGCAGCGGTAGTTCAGTCGGTTAGAATACCGGCCTGTCACGCCGGGGGTCGCGGGTTCGAGTCCCGTCCGCTGCGCCATATATGAAAGCCCTCAGATAGCGATATCTGGGGGCTTTTTCATTGAACTCCTCAATTCATGCGATAGTCATCTTGCTTGTCTAGTCTCTTGGCATGGACTTTGTTTCGCCATTCTCACTAAACAAGCTATCCAGGGGTAATACACATGGATGACTATCAAGAAGAGCTTCTCGATTTTCACGCAGAAGAGCGTGATCCAGCCGAGTGGGCGGAAGACGCCACGGAAATGTGATCGGAAGGCTCTGTCGATTTTGCCCTCGCTTTTCCCTGATCGTTGTTCCTTAAGGGGCCGTGCAAGGTCACTCGTAGGTGAGGTATTCGGAGGGGAGGCATGCCGGGGTTATTTTCTACCCATAGATTGATGAAGTGGCTGCCGGGAGTTTTGCTGCCATCTTTCGCTGCAATGCGTGTTGACGGCGTATCTATTCCCAGCAGGATTTCCGGCGGCCACAGGCGACCGCGTAGAAACAGCGTCAAACCGGTCGTTCCGTTGTTGGGCGTGATCTGGCTGGACCCGGGTTGGCTTGCAGCACGCTCGATCCGCAGCTTTTCACTTCCTGCCTGCTGCTCTCGTTGCTCGGCCAAATGTGCCGATAAGGCTGTCCCAGCAGATCGCCATGCTGGTTGAAGGCTAAAGCAATGTTGTAGAGCGGGCCGCTACCGCTGCGCAGTTCTCCACCGACCTATATGAAGGGCGGGTAACAGCAGCAAGCCGGCCACCAGGGTGATCTGGTAGTCGTGGGCCAGGGAGCTGAACATCCGCTGATAGTCGCGGGCCATCTGGGGCGCCTTTATCCCTATCAGGCTTTCCTTGAGCCCGGGAAATCCTTCACTGGAGAGCTAGGTCTCAGCCAGCCGACCTGGGTGGCTCAGCGCCATCTGTCGGACGGCCTCACGAAAATCTCGTGCCCGGTATACTTCGGCCCTTTCCCCGCAGAGCATGAGCCATGTGCCGATATGGTCCGGCAGAGCAACCATCTTGTTCCGATATAGCAGACCTTCCGCCTTCGCCTTGTCGGGCAGGTCGGCCAGCTTGAGGCGTAGGTGAGCTGGGCTCTGATAGTCGCTGGGAAATAGCTCGGGACGGATCGCCAGTAGATTGCGCCGGCGTGCCTCATGCCCCGATCGCTGACCAAGGAAACTTGCAGATCGGCCAGCCAGATAGCGTCTTTGGGGGCGCTGCTCTGCCCAGTTCATATAAGTGCCCAGGGTGATGATAAGGAGCAGGGCCGGAGCGATGAGAAGTTTGCTCATGAATGGAGGACTGGAGAAACCTGCTTCTCAGGTTAGGTGAGCAGGGTGGGAGTGCCAGGTCTGCAGTGCCTCATCCTATGGCATAGGGCTATTACTCGTGCGTCACAGTTTCATCCGATCACGATGCCGAAAAGGGCCCCGGCGGATAGGCTGCCAACTAAATCACAATGCCAGTCAATCTGTTTTCCCTAGACTCCCCGAGCAGCGAGAAAGGCCCCATTCGAGCCGCGTTTCACCCGCAGACATCAGCAAAGGGACGGAGAACATGCAGAAGAAACCACAGATGGTGGAAGCCGTGATGTTTTTCAGCGAAGGGGGTATCGCTAAGGAAATGCTGCTTCCGGAGTTCGAGGCTGTGCTCGACGGCGTCGTCAATCTGCCCGAATTGGCCGACCAGCAAATTCGATTGGCCCATGTCCTGATCAATTCGCGTCTGCAGGTGCAGACCTGTGTCTTCTTCTATCTGGACTTCGACGACAGCGGTGCGGCCGATCCAGGCTGGAACCTACCTCTACGGCGCCTGGCTGATCGAGGTGAGACGGGGCCCGACCTCGGGGCTGGCCCGATCCGCCTGGTCTGTCGCAGTCGGTGTCCGGTTCCCTGGCACCAGATGCACCTGTGGGATCCTGAGCCGAACGATCTGCTCCTGCTACGCGATGCGGTCAGGCGCAACCAGCTCGGTCTTCTCTGCGAGGAGGAATTACCCCCCCGTACCGCCAGATCCCTGACGAAAGAGGATGCCCACAGGGGTGCCGCTGACTCGGACGGAGAGCGCCTGAAGGCGGCGCGGCTGATCAAGCGGCAGCGCCAACACCTTCAGGATCTGAACCGTGAGCACTCGGAGGCTCTGGCCAGGTTGCAATTGGCCGCAGATGAGCGGGAGAAGCGCTCTCAGGCCGAGATTCGGCAATTGCGCGCCGCCCTGTGCGGGCAGCAGGGGGCCAACGCCAGTCTCGTGGAGCAGCTACAGGTGAAGGCGGAAAGCCTCGAGCAAACTCGTGAGGCGCTAGCCCGGTTGGCCGAGCTGGAGGTATCCCGGCGTAACGAGCTGGAGGCGGTAAGCGGGCAGATCCATAACGAGATGGAGGCTCGGGTGGCCGAACTGCAGAGGCGGATCAAGCTGCGAGATGCTGAATGCTTCACTCTTAACGATCAGAAAGCTCGGATGCAAGAAGAACTCGACCGGCTCAAGGGGGAGCTAGAGCGGCAAGCAGCGCAGGGAGTGGAGCGGGTGCTCGGACAGTTGGCGCAGCAGGGCATGGTGTTCGTCGTCTACCATCCGGGGGCTGGCCACCTTACGATACCCTTGCAGGATATCGCCCGCTACTTGGAGAACCCCATGGCTTATGCTGCCGCCAAGTGTTTCGTCGGCGAAGAGCAGTACCGCCAATGGCTGAGTCACTTCCAGCAGCCTACTTGCGAGGCCGTGCTGACCAGTGGCGGTCGATGCGCGCTACCGATCGACCGGATCGACAGTCCCGCTCGCTTCGTCAGTGGCGAGTCCAATTGCTGCTCCCGGCATCGAGCCGGCAATCGCCTGCGCAATGCCAGCTGAACTCGTCGGCATGCAGATCGACTGGTCGCCGCAGGCGCCATTGCAGCCTCTGCGCCTAGGCTGGCTGGTCGCTGCCGGAGTAGACGTCGGCCTTTTGCGTCTGGATCTGATCGATCCGCTGATTTCCGGTAACAAATGGTTCAAGCTCGCGCCGCACCTGGCGAATGCCATGCGAAGCGGTGCCCGAGGTTTGATCAGTCTCGGCGGTCCCCATTCCAACCATCTGCATGCCCTGGCGGCTGCGGGGCAGCGTTTCGGCTTCGCCACGGCGGGACTGTTGCGCGGCGAAGCGCAGGACACTCCGACGGTGCGCGACCTGCAGTCCTTCGGCATGACCCTGCACTGGCTGGGCTATGGCGGCTATCGCGAGCGCCATCGGGACGGTTTCTGGAGTGCTTGGCGCGAACGCCATCCCGATCTGCACCCGGTTCCGGAAGGGGGCGGCGGATTTCCTGGTGCGCTCGGTTGCACCGTCCTGCGGGAAATGGTGCAGTGCCAACTGGCGGAACTCGGCTGGGGCGACTATGACGGCTGGTGGCTGGCCGCCGGAACCGGGACCACCGCCGCAGGGCTGATCATCGCCGAGGCGGGCGCACGTCCGGTGCATGTGGCCCTGGCTGTGCCGGAGCGCCACGGGGTAGCGCCGCAGGTCAAGGCGATTCTCGCCGAGGCAGGTTTAGTCGATGGCGGCTACCGTTTGCTCGATGCCTGCCGTGGCGGCTTCGCCAGGCTGGATGCGGAGCTGGCGCGCTTCATTCTGGATTGCGAGCGCGAGGCGGGCATCCCGCTCGATCCGCTCTATACCGGCAAGGCCCTACTGGCGTTGCGAGATCAGGTCGGGAGCGGTGCATTTGCCCGCGGTACCCGGTTGGTCTTCGTGCATACTGGCGGGCTTCAGGGACGCAGGGCGCTGGAGGAGCGCATCCAGGCGCTGGCGGCGCGAGTCAGCTAGATCCAGAGGTATCCTTCCTTGCAGGACCTGGCGGCAGCGGGACGCCTGCATCGGTTCTTTCCGGCCAGTTATCGCTGACCAGGAATACCCGCTCGGCCTCCAGCCAGCTCCTTCCGTTCTCCTTCTCCGGTTCCAGTCGGGCCAGCAATTGCGGCGGCGACTGAGGGGGCAGGTTGTCGAGCCAGGCAGTGAAGGTGTCCGCGCTCCACACATCCGTCCCGCTAATCCTCGCCGGTGCCAGCCAGGCCCGTCGTGGCAGGGGTTGCCAGCGTCCATCCGGGCTGGTCGCGAGCAGTTCCGGCAACGCCGCCCGGTGCAGCCAGCGGCCGCGCAGGTGGGACGGGCTGGCGCCGGAGGGGGCGGCACAGCCTGGCGGCCAGGGATAGAACAGGTATCCGCCCAGCCAAAGTTCGGCCGTCAGATGGTCGATGCTGAGTGCGTCCAGTGCGTCCCGGGCCGCAGCGCTTGTCGAAAGGGGCAGCTGATGCTGGCTCAGGTGCTGCAACTTGCGCGCGAGACGATCCTGGCTGTCGGGACCGAGCCAGAGCTCCGGATCGCGTCCGTCACCCTTGGGCGGGCCGAAGTAGAGCTTGATCGCCAGCTCCTGGTGATGCACGCCTTCTTCGTCGCGCAGCAGCAGATCCAGTTCGCCCAGGGTATGACCGCTCCGACGGATCGGCAGATTGGCGGCCAGCAGCCGGATGTCCGGCGCCCGGCTCAGGGCGAATTGCCAGAGCCGTTCATAGTAGAGCCCCAGGCGGCGCGTCGGATGACTGGCGAGCCAGGCTTCCAGTGCCGAGCCGTCATCGTCCTGGGCGATCAGCCAGTCGGCCAGGCGCCCCGGCTCGCGGCTCCAGCGGCTTGCCGTCAGGGGGTGGCGCTGGGGCCAGGGCGTGGCTTCAAGCAGCGGCGGGGAGGTCAGAGCCCAGGCCAGATCGCGCACGTCAGGATGGCTGAGGCGCTGGGGAAGATCGGCGAGGTCGCTGAAAAGGGTCGTCATTGCGCAAGCATAACCAGCGGTTTGCCGCTCTGCCCGGCTTTCGCCCATAATCGCTCAACTTAGCCGTCAGCCCCTTTGCAGGAGTCCCATGGAGCAGTTTCGCAATATCGGCATCATCGGCCGTCTGGGCAGCTCCCAGGCGCTGGAGACCATTCGACGGCTGAAGAGATTCCTGCTCGACCGGCATCTGCACGTCATCCTCGAAGAGAGCATCGCCGAGGTCCTCCCCGGGCACGGCCTGCAGGTTTCCTCGCGCAAGCAACTGGGCGAGGTCTGCGATCTGGTCATCGTGGTCGGTGGCGACGGCAGCATGCTCGGCGCGGCCCGTGCCCTGGCCCGTTACCGGGTGCCGGTGCTGGGTATCAACCGCGGCAGCTTGGGCTTTCTCACCGACATCCGTCCCGACGAGCTGGAAGTGAAGGTGGCGGAGGTTCTTGAGGGCCAGTACAGCGTCGAGAGCCGTTTCCTGCTGGAGGCGCAGGTGCGGCGCAAGCTCGAGCCGATCGGCCAGGGCGATGCGCTGAACGACGTGGTGCTGCATCCCGGCAAGTCGACGCGGATGATCGAATTCGAGTTGTACATCGACGGTCACTTCGTCTGCAGCCAGAAGGCCGACGGCCTGATCGTGGCCACGCCCACCGGCTCCACCGCCTACGCCCTGTCCGCCGGCGGGCCGATCATGCATCCGAAGCTGGATGCCATCGTCATAGTGCCCATGTATCCGCACACACTGTCCAGCCGGCCCATCGTGGTCGATGGCAACAGCGAGCTGAAGGTCGTGGTGTCACCGAACATGCAGATCTATCCCCAGGTTTCCTGCGACGGGCAGAATCATTTCACTTGCTCCCCGGGCGACATCATCACCATTCGCAAGAAACCGCAGAAGCTGCAGCTGATCCATCCGCTCGATCACAGCTACTACGAGATCTGCCGGACCAAGCTGGGCTGGGGCAGCCGTCTCGGGGCGGGTGATTGAGCATGCTGGCGGACCCCGCGCGCAGCTATGACCTGATCGGTGACGTGCACGGCTGCGCCCGCACGCTCGAGGCGCTGCTCGAGCGTCTCGGCTACCGCCGGCAGGGGGGAGTCTGGCGTCATCCCTGGCGCCAGGTGATCTTTCTCGGCGATATCGTCGATCGCGGCCCGCGCATCCGCGAAGCCCTGCATCTGGTCCACGACATGGTGGAGGCGGATCAGGCCCTGTGCATCATGGGCAACCACGAATTCAACCTGCTGGCCTGGTCCACCCCGGCACCGCCGGACAGCGCCCGGAAATACGTGCGCGAACGCACGCCCAGGCACGAACGGGCACTGCGCCAGACCCTCGACCAGTTCGCCGACCATCCGGCCGACCTGCACGATTTTCTCGCCTGGTTCTACCGGCTGCCGTTGTTCCTCGACGCCGAGCGTTTCCGCGTGGTGCACGCCTGCTGGGATACCAGCCTGATCGATGCCGTGCGCCGGCGCTATCCGGAGGGGCGGATCGACGAGCCCTTCCTGCTTGCCGCGGCGCACCCGGGCAGTTTCGCCACCCAGGTCTTCGACCGTTTGCTGCGCGGCATCAACATACGCCTGCCGCGGGGGCTCACCATGACCAGCCGGGACGGCTTCACCCGCGCCTTCTTCCGCAGCAAGTTCTGGGAGGAGGATCCGCAGACCTACGGCGACATCGTCTTCCAGCCGGACGCCCTGCCCGTGCAGGTGGCGCAGACCCCGCTGCCCCCGCTGCAGAAGGCCGAGCTGCTGTCGTACGGTTCGGACGAGCCGCCGCTGTTCGTCGGCCACTACTGGCGCCAAGGCCATCCGGCGTTGATCCGGCCGAACCTGGCGTGTCTCGACTACAGCGCCGTGATGTACGGAAAGCTGCTGGCCTACCGGCTGGATCAGGAGACCCGGCTCGACCCGGGCAAGTTCGTCTGGGTCGACGTGGAGCGTCCGGAGAGTCCCCATGAATGGTGCGATTGAGGTCCTGCGGTTGCCGCAGGGCACGGACCTGAGCGGCTTCGTCGCCCTGTTGCGGAACCTGAGCGTGCCCCATCGGGTCAGCCTCGACGGCGGCGATCAGGTGCTCTGGGTGCCGGACCAGCAATTGGCGGTCGAGGTGGGCGAACTCTACGCGCGCTTCCCGCAGGGCAATCCTCGCTTCCAGTCGCTCGAGCCGCCGCGGGAAACCGACACCTTCTTCCGTCAGTTGCGCCGCCGCCCGCTCTGCGCGCTGATGCTGCTGCTGACCCTGGCGGTCGCGGCCTTGACCGGACTCGGAGAGAACTTCGACGCCATCCGCTGGTTGAGCTTCCAGGATTTCCGCATCCAGGGCGATTACCTCTACTTCGTGCCGCTGCAGGAGAGTCTCCATGCCGGGCAGTGGTGGCGCTTGCTGACGCCGATGCTGATCCATTTCGGCTGGCTGCACCTGACCATGAACACCCTCTGGTACTGGGAGCTGGGGCGACGCATCGAAGCCCTGCAGGGCGGCCTGGTGCTGCTGGCGCTGACGCTGCTGTTCGGCCTGGTGTCGAATCTGGCGCAATACCTGGTCGGCGGCTCGGCGCTGTTCGGCGGCTTGTCCGGCGTGCTCTACGGCCTGCTCGGGCACTGCTGGATCTATCACAAGCTCGCGCCCAGTACGGCCTATCGCCTTCCGCCGGGCGTGGTGGTGATGATGCTGGTCTGGCTGCTGGTCTGTCTCTCCGGTCTGGTCACCGTGCTGGGGCTGGGTACCATCGCCAACGCCGCGCATGTCGGCGGGTTGCTCGCCGGCTGCCTGACCGGAGCAGTGGGCGGCGCCTGGGCGCGCCGAGGGCACTGAGCATGGCAGGCCCGGTCGCATGGGGTAGAATGCCAGCTTGAATCCAGTCGGGAGTCTTGCCCCATGCCGTCCTTCAAGGAAATGATCGAGAACATCACCCCTGAGATCTACCAGAACCTCAAGCTGGCCGTGGAGATCGGCAAGTGGCCGGATGGCCGCAAGCTGACCCAGGAGCAGAAGGAGCTGAGCCTGCAGGCGATGATCGCCTGGGAGATCCAGAACCTGCCCGAGGATCAGCGCACCGGCTACATGGGCGAGCAGCACTGCGGCTCCCACGCCGAGCCGATCCCGAACCTGCTGTTCAAGTCCTCGGATACCCTGCATTGATGGCTGAGCTCGGGCGCGGTGCCCTGAACAAGATGGCGGTGCGCCTGGGCGATCCGGTGCAATACGCCTTTCGCCTGGGCGAGGAGGAGGTGCCGGTCAATCCGCTGATCGGCAAGTCCCTGCGTCTGGAGTACCTCGGCGAGATCCATTGCACCCACTGCGGACGCCGGACCAACAAGAGCTTCAGCCAGGGCTACTGCTATCCCTGCTTCAAGAAGCTGCCGCAGTGCGACAGCTGTATCGTCAGCCCGGAGAAGTGCCATCATGAACTCGGTACCTGCCGCGATCCGCAGTGGGGCGAGCAGTTCTGCATGACCGACCATGTCGTCTACCTGGCCAACTCCTCCGGCATCAAGGTGGGCATCACCCGCGCCACCCAACTGCCGACCCGCTGGCTCGATCAGGGCGCGAGCCAGGCCCTGCCGATCCTGCGCGTCGCCACCCGCCAGCAGTCCGGGCTGGTGGAGGACCTGCTGCGCAGCCAAGTCGCCGATCGCACCAACTGGCGTGCGCTGCTCAAGGGCGATGCCGTGCCGGTGGATCTGGCCGCGGTGCGCGAGCAGCTCTTCGACGGTTGCCGGGAAGGGCTCGAAGCCCTGCAGCGGCGTTTCGGCCTGCAGGCGATCCAGTTGCTGGCCGATGCCGAGACGATGGAGATTCGCTATCCGGTCGAGGTCTATCCGAGCAAGATCGCCAGTTTCGATCTGGACAAGACGCCCGTGGTGGAAGGTACCCTGCTGGGCATCAAGGGCCAGTACCTGATCTTCGATACCGGCGTGATCAACATCCGCAAGTACACCGCCTATCAACTGGCGGTTTCCGCTTAGTTTTTGCTCCCTCGCCCTGTGGCGAGGGTCTGGGAGAGAGGGGCGGGACTGCCGGCCCGTTACGCCTCTGCTCCTCACCCATCCCTCGTCCCAGCGGGAGAGGGCGTTGAATGGAGCTGAAAGATGCGCACCGAACAGCCGAGAACCATCTATCTGAAGGATTATCAGGCGCCGGACTACCTGATCGACGAGACCCACCTGACCTTCGAGCTGCACGAGGATCGTACCCTGGTCCATGCGCAACTGGTGATGCGCCGCAATCCGGCGCGGGGCAGCGGCTTGCCGCCGCTGGTGCTGGACGGCCAGCAGCTGGAGCTGCTCTCGATCCGCCTCAACGATCGCGAACTCGGCGCCCACGATTACCTGCTGGATGACCGTCACCTGACCCTGCAGCCGGACAGCGCCGAGTTCGTCATCGACTCCAGCGTGTGCATTCACCCGGAAAGCAATACCGCCCTGGAGGGCCTGTACAAGTCCGGCAAGATGTTCTGCACCCAGTGCGAGGCCGAGGGCTTCCGCAAGATTACCTACTATCTCGATCGCCCGGACGTGATGAGCAAGTTCACCACCACGGTGAGCGCCGACAGGCAGCGCTACCCGGTGCTGCTCTCCAACGGCAACCCGATCACCAGCGGCAGCGAGGACAACGGTCGGCACTGGGCCACCTGGGAGGATCCGTTCAGGAAGCCGGCCTATCTGTTCGCCCTGGTCGCCGGCGACCTCTGGTGCGTCGAAGACCAGTTCACCACCATGAGCCAGCGCGAAGTGGCGCTACGCATCTACGTCGAGCCGGAGAACCTCGACAAGTGCCAGCACGCCATGGACAGCCTCAAACGTGCCATGCGCTGGGACGAGGAGGCCTACGGCCGCGAGTACGACCTGGACATCTTCATGATCGTCGCAGTCAACGACTTCAATATGGGCGCCATGGAGAACAAGGGGCTCAACATCTTCAACTCCAGCGCCGTGCTGGCCAAGGCCGAGACCGCCACCGACGCCGCCCACCAGCGGGTCGAGGCGATCGTCGCCCACGAGTATTTCCACAACTGGTCGGGCAACCGGGTGACCTGTCGCGACTGGTTCCAGCTGTCGCTGAAGGAAGGCTTCACGGTCTTCCGCGATGCCGGCTTCAGCGCCGACATGAATTCGCCGACGGTCAAGCGCATCGAGGACGTGGCCTACCTGCGCACTCACCAGTTCGCCGAGGATGCCGGCCCCATGGCCCACTCGGTGCGCCCAGATGCCTACATGGAGATCTCCAACTTCTACACCCTGACCGTATACGAGAAGGGGGCCGAAGTGGTGCGCATGATCCAGACGCTGCTCGGCGCCGAGGGCTTCCGCAAGGGCTCCGACCTGTACTTCCAGCGCCACGACGGCCAGGCGGTGACCTGCGACGACTTCGTCAAGGCCATGGAGGATGCCAATGGCGTCGACCTGGCCCAGTTCAAGCGCTGGTACAGCCAGGCTGGCACGCCACGGCTGGAAGTCGGCTCGGCGTACGACGCCGAGGCCAAGACCCTCACCCTGACGTTTCGCCAGCTCTGCCCGCCGAGCCCCGGCCAGGCGCATAAAGAGCCCTTCGTGATCCCGGTCGATCTGGCTCTGCTGGACGGGCAGGGTCGCGAGCTGCCACTGCGTCTTGCCGGCGAGGCCGCCGCGAGCGGCACCAGCCGCGTGCTGGCGGTGAACGAAGCCGAGCAGTCCTTCACGTTCGTCGACATTCCCGAGCAGCCGCTGCCTTCGCTGCTGCGCGGCTTCTCCGCACCAGTGAAGCTGAGCTTCCCCTATAGCCGTGACCAGCTGATGTTCCTCATGCAGCACGACTCCGACGGCTTCAACCGCTGGGAGGCCGGTCAGCAGCTGGCCGTGCAGGTGCTGCAGGAGCTGATCGGCCAGCGGCAGCGCGGCGAGCCCATGGTGCTGGATCGGCGATTGGTCGCGGCGCTGAAGAGCGTGCTGGAGAACGACGGTCTGGACCAGGCGATGGTCGCCGAGATGCTCTCCCTGCCGGGCGAGGCCTATCTCATCGAGATCAGCGAAGTGGCCGATGTCGACGCCATCCATGCCGCCCGCGAATTCGCCCGCCGGGAACTGGCCGAGGCGTTGTTCGAGCCGCTCTGGCAGCGTTACCAGGCCAATCGCCAGGCTTCGCGGCAGAGCGCCTACGTCGCCACCGCGGAACACTTCGCCCGTCGCAGTCTGCAGAACATCGCGTTGTCCTACCTGATGCTCAGCGAGAAGCCCGAGGTGCTGGAGGCCGCTCAGGAACAGTACCGGGAGGCCGACAACATGACCGAACGGCTGGCCGCCCTGGCCGTGCTGGTCAACTCGCCGTTCGAGGAGGCCAAGGCCGAAGGCCTGGCGCTGTTCGCCGACCGCTTCAAGGACGATCCGCTGGTCATGGACCAGTGGTTCAGCGTGCAGGCCGGTTGCCCGCTGCCCGGTGGCCTGGAGCGGGTGCGGGCACTGATGCAGCATCCGGCATTCACGATCAAGAATCCGAACAAGGTGCGCGCGCTGATCGGCGCCTTTGCCAACCAGAATCATGCCAATTTCCATCGAGACGACGGAGAGAGCTACCGCTTTCTCGCCGATCAGGTCATCATGCTGAACGCCCTCAACCCGCAGATCGCCGCGCGCCAACTGGCGCCGCTGACCCGTTGGCGCAAGTACGACCTATCCCGTCAGGCGCTGATGAAGGCGGAGCTGGAGCGCATCCTCGTCTCGGGCTCGCTGTCCAGTGACGTGTATGAAGTGGTGAGCAAGAGTCTGGCCTGACTTCATTCAGGCTTGATGCGGTCCGGGCGTGCGATTCTGACCGAGCGGTTCCCTGGGGGTATTCCAGGGAATCCGACACTCGCGAGGTCGCGGTTCGCCATTTAGAAACGAACTAAGAATAGGCATCGATCATTCGACTTTTGTCGGTAGTTCGGGGGATTCCGGGGCGATACACTCGGACCACCGTTTCACTAATCTGAGATGTGTATATGTATAAAGATAGAATTCGGCTGTCTTCCCTGTTAGACAAAGTGATGAGCGCTGATGAAGCCGCATCTCTGATTAAGGACGGCATGACCGTCGGCATGAGCGGTTTCACCCGTGCCGGCGAAGCCAAGGCCGTCCCGCTGGCCCTGGTCGAGCGGGCCAAGACGAATCCGCTGAAAATCACTCTGGTGACCGGCGCCAGCCTGGGCAACGACATCGACAAGAAGCTGACCGAAGTCGGCGCTCTGGCTCGCCGTCTGCCGTTCCAGGTCGACACCACCCTGCGCAAGGCCATCAACGACGGCAAGGTGATGTTCATCGACCAGCATCTGTCGGAAACCGTCGAGCAGATGCGTGCCCACCAGATTCCGCGTCCTGATATCGCGGTGATCGAGGCTGTCTCCATCACCGAGGAAGGCCACATCGTTCCCACCACTTCTGTGGGCAACTCGGCTAGCTTCGTGCAATTCGCCAAGCAGGTGATCGTCGAGATCAACACCACCCTGAGCACCGATTTCGAGGGCCTGCACGACATCTACCTCCCGGAAGAGCGCCCCAACCGCACACCGGTCAAGGTACTGAAAGCCGAAGACCGTATCGGCAGCGCGGCCATCGCCGTCGATCCTTCGAAGATCGTCGGCATCGTCTTCAGCGAGCTGCGCGACTCCCCGTCCAATGCCCTGCCGGCGGATGAGGAAACCCAGGCCATCGCCGATCACCTGATCGCCTTCCTGAAGCAGGAAGTGGACGCTGGCCGCATGCCCAACAGCCTGCGCCCGCTGCAGGTCGGTATCGGCACCATCGCCAACGCGGTGACCAGCGGTCTGGTGAAATCGCCCTTCACCGATCTGGTCCAGTACTCCGAAGTGCTGCAGGATTCTACCTTCGAGCTGCTGGAGGCCGGCAAGCTGAAGTTCGCCTCGGCCAGTTCCATCACCGTCTCGGCCGCCTGCGGCGAGCGTGTGTTCGGCAACATCAACGCGTACAAGGACAAGCTGGTGCTGCGTCCGCAGGAAATCTCCAACCTGCCGGAAATCGTCCGCCGTCTCGGCACCATCAGCATCAACACCGCGCTGGAATTCGACATCTACGGCAACGTGAACTCCACTCACGTCAACGGCAGCAAGATGATGAACGGTATCGGTGGTTCCGGCGACTTCGCCCGTAACGCCCAGCTGGCCGTGTTCGTCACCAAGTCCACCGCCAAGGGCGGCGCGATCTCCAGCGTGGTACCGATGGTCAGCCATGTCGACCATACCGGTCACGACGCGGATGTCCTGGTCACCGAGATCGGCTTGGCCGACCTGCGCGGCTTGGCTCCGCGCGAGCGTGCTCGTGCCATCATCGACAACTGCGTGCACCCGGACTATCGCGCTGCGCTGAACGACTACTTCGAGCGTGCTTGCGCCAAGGGCGGTCAGACTCCGCATATCCTGAGCGAAGCGCTGAGCTGGCACGTCAGTCTGGAAGAAAATGGTGCCATGCTGGTGAAGTGATCGCTTCGACTGCATAGCCCAAAAAACCGCGACCCCAGGGGGGCGCGGTTTTTTTTCGCCAGTCGTTCTGGTTGCAGTTGCAGGCCGGCCTCGACCACGCGCCCTGCGGCTAGACGGATTTCGCCCCGTTGCCGTTTCGCTGTTCCTCAGCGGGGATAGAGGGGCGGCAGCGCACTCGTTTCTTTGGCCCGGTCGGTCGCCTGCGCCGGTGGCAGATCGCAGATCGCCTGCCAGAGATCCTCGCCCTGCCAATGCTGGCCGCTCGCGCTGTACAGGGCGCCGTTCAGGCCGTCGAGTGCGTCGGACAGCGGCACGAAGCGGGCGGCCATATCGGCGAGGGTTTCCGGTTGCTGGCGGGCCCAGGCATCGAGGGCCTGGCGGGTGGCCTGGGTATCGTTGGCCAGGCAGGCGCGGCGCAGGTCGTCCAGCAGGGTTCGCGGGCTCGGTCCGCTGGCCATGGTGGGCAGAACCGCGGGTTGGCGACGGGCATGCCACCAGAGGCCGAAGCCGAGCACCGTCGTGCAGAGAAGCAGACCGCTCGCCAGCTGCCAGGGCCAGAGCTTATGCCGGGAAAGGCTCGCCGATGCCGCCGAGGCGGCCGAAGGCGAATCCAGGGACAGATTGGGATTCACCGCCACCTCGAGGGTGCGCGCCGGCAGGGTGGCCCGTTCGAGCCGGTCGGTGACGGTGTTCCACCACAGGATCTCCAGTGCCGGCAGCTCGATCCGCCCGTCGCGGGTCGGGATCAGCGCTTCCCGTTCTTCCCGGCTGCCGATCAGGCCGCGCTCGCCGATTTCGTTATGCATCTGCGGTGGCTCGGGGTAGCGCCGCAGGCCGTCGACCTGAGCCGTGCTCAGCGGCGGCAACTGGACGCCAGCCAGGCCCTCGGCCTTGAGCAGCAGGTTGCGGGTCAGCGAGTCGCCGACCCGGGCCTGATCCGGCTCCGGGCTCCAGCTTTCGCTGAGACTGAGGGACCGGGCCGGCAACCAGGGCGCATCGGCCGGGTAGGCGGCCGGCTTGGCCTTGACCTGCAGGACGAGCGGTGGGGATTCGACCTTGATCGCTCGCCCGGGGCGCGGACCGAAGGGGGATTCGCCGTCCTGTCCCTGATCCTGGCTGACCTCGGTCGCGTTGAAGACCAGGGGAGGAATGCTCAACTCGCCACTGCGCTGGGGGAACAGGGCATAGCGGACCTCGATCACGCCATGGCGCACGCCGTTGATCGTGGTCTCGTAGGTGCGGGTCTGGCCGATCTGCTCGATGCGCGCATCGGCCATCTGCAGCGGAGTGAGGCTGCTGTCGTCGTACAGCGAGATCGAATGATAGACGCGCAGGGTCAGGATGGCCTGAGCCTGGACGTAGATGCTCTCCCGGTTCAGGCTGGCATCGATGAATACCGGGTCGAGCTGTGCCTTGCCGGTCGCCGGCCCCTCCCGCACATACAGGGTGATCGGCTGGCTCTGCAGATCGCCGACCTGCAGGGGGGGGATCACCAGGAAACCGTGCTGCTTCGGTTGCAGGGTGATGATCCAGGCCGTGCTGGTGTCGGCCTGGCCCTCCTGGCTGTGCAGGCTGTTGACCTGGCGCGTCCCGAGCACTTCGAAGAGGTCGTGCAGCGGAGTCAGATCCGGCTTGCCGAACAGGGTGGGATCGCTGCTTTCCAGGCTGAGCTCGATGGACTCGCCGGCATCCAGGCGAGTGCGGTCGACGCGGGCCAGGAGCGCATCGGCGCTGGCCTGCCAGGCCAGAGCGCTGAGCAGAAGGGCGCAAAGCAGGCGAATCATTGAGTGGTTTCCTGATGCTGTCTCTGTTCGTACCAGAATTTTCGTCGGAGCAGTTCGCCGGGATTATCCGGGATCTGGCGCAACCATTGTTCGAGCGCCTGGCGGCGCTCCTCGCCGAGCTCCTCCAGGGCGTCGCCCGCCGGCTCGATGCCGGGCTTGGCCGGTTCGCCGGAGTCTTCGGGCCCGGCCGCCGCGGAAAGGGCGTCGCCCTGCCGGGCGACGGACTGAGACGACGGCTCGGTCGGGGTTTCCTGATCGGTACCGGCGAGGGCGCTAGGGGACTGGCCGTCCGTCTCCTCGGATGCTGCATCGTTGCCGGGCTCGGTCTGCTCGGTGCGCTCGCCGGGTTGTGATGCCTGGGCCTGTTCCAGCTGGCGCAACAGTTCCTCGACCAAGGCCTTGTTCTGCACTGCCGGCTCCAGATCGGGCTGCAGCTCCAGGGCGCGCGCATAGGCGTCCAGCGCCGCCTCCAGTTCGCCGCCGCGGGCCAGGGCGTTGCCGCGATTGTAGTGGGCGGCGGCGTCGCGGCCCTCGGCGAAGCGCTCGGCGGCCGCGGCATAGTCGCCGGCCTGGTACAGCGCCAGCCCTTGCCACTGGCGGTTCTCGAAACGGCTCGCGGCCTCGCTCGGGCGTCCTTCTGTCAGCAGGCGTTGTCCCTGTTGATCCGGTCGTGCCCAGAGATCGGCGAATTCGAAGGCATGGCTGGTCTGGGGCTGGACGAGCAGCAGGGGCAGGCAGAGCAGCCAGCCGCGCCGTCCGGCGCAGGCGGCGAGCAGCAGCAAGGGCAGCAACAGCCAGTGCCCCTGGTCCGCCCAGGTGCTCAGGGTGCTGGTCTCGCTGTCCTGATGCAGCTGATGCGGCGATCTCAGCAGGTGCAGCTGGCGCAGATCGCGATCATCCAGGCTGGCGGTCTGATAGCGGCCGCCCAGCTTGCCGGCGACTCGGGCGAGACCGGCGCTGTCCAGGCGCGGCAGCAGGATCGTGCCCTGCTCGTCCTTGAGGAAGCCGCCGTCGGCCAGGGGGACGGGCGCGCCCTGGGGGGTGCCGATGCCGAGAATATCGAGGCGTTCCTCGCGTCCGTCGAGCCGCTCGACCATGCCGCGGCGCTCGCTTTCGTCCAGCGCGCTGGCGATCAGCAGGACCCGCCCGGACTGGCCTCGCGCGCCCTGATCGAGCAGGGCCAGGGCCTTGTCGAGGGCGAGGTCGGCGCGCTGCCCGGCGGTCGGCATGATCGAAGGTTGCAGGGCGTCCAGCAGGTTGCGGGTGGTGCCCAGGTCGTCGGAGAGCGGCACCAGGACATGAGCGCTGCCGGCGTAGACGACCACGGCGGTCTGCGCTTCCTGGCGCGCCGCGAGCAGGTCGAGCAGCTTGTGCTTGGCCTGCTCGAGGCGGTTGGGAGCGACGTCGCCGGCGAGCATGCTGGGCGTCATCTGGAGCAGGACCACCAGAGGATCGGCGCGTTTGCCGGTGGGCTGTTCGATCCGCTGCCAGCTGGGGCCGAGCAGGGCCAGCAGGGCGATCAGCCAGGCCAGGCCGAGAGCGATCCAGGGCAGACGGCTTCCGCGTCTGCCGACCCGGCGCAGGAGCGCCGCCTGGAAAACCGGCGGCAGCAGCAGCTCCCAGCGTCCGGTGCGGCGCCGGCGATGCCAGAGTTTCCACAGCAGCCAGGCGAGCAGGGGGAGCAGCAGCAGCCAGAAAGGGCGCTGCCAGTGCGGCCAGAGTTCGCTCATCGGCGCCTCCTGGAGGCCGGCCAACGCGGGCGTTGTGGCCAGAGATCACGGGCGATCAGCAGCAGGCTGAGCAGCAGGGCTGCGGCCAGCGGCCAGCTGTAGAGGGCTTTGGCCGGGCGCGCCAGGGTCTTTTGCTGGGTGATGGGCTCCAGGCGATCCAGAGCCTCCCCGACGCTGTCGAGCTCTTCGCGGGAGCGCGCGCGGAAATACTCCCCGCCGGTCTGGCCGGCGATGGCGCGCAGCGTCGGCTCGTCCAGATCCAGACCGGGGTTCATGCCCAGCAGGCCGATCAGACCGCCTTGCTGGGGATCGGCACCGATGCCGATGGTGTAGATGCGCACCCCTTCCTGCGCGGCGAGTCGCGCCGCGACCAGCGGGTCTATCTCGCCGCCGGTGTTGGCGCCGTCGGTGACCAGCACCAGCACGCGGCTTTCCGCCGTGCGCAGGCGCTTGACCGCCAGGCCGATGGCGTCGCCGATGGCGGTGTTCTTGCCGGCGATGCCGATCATGGCCTCGTCCAGCCAGGTGCGCACGGTCCTGCGGTCGAAGGTCAGCGGCGCCTGCAGATAGGCCTGGCTGCCGAACAGGATCAGGCCGACGCGATCGCCCCGGCGTTCCTCGATGAACGGGCCGAGCATCCGCTTGACCAGCTCGAGACGGCCGATGGGTTCGCCTTCCCAGTCCATGTCGGCGTACTCCATGGAGCCGGAAACGTCCACGGCGAGCAGCAGGTCGCGGCCGCTGGTGGGCAGCGGCTGCGGTTCGCCGACCCATTGCGGACGGGCAGCGGCGATCAGCAGCAGCAGCCAGATCAGCACGAACGGCGCCTGTTGCCGCCAGCTCGGCAGACGCAGGCGGGCGCGGCGGCCGCTGAGGCTTTCCAGCTCCGCCAGGAAGCTCACCCGCAGCGCCGCCTCGCCGCTGTCGGCGGCCGGCAGCACGACGCGCAGCAGCCAGGGCAGGGGAGCGAGCAGGAAGATCCAGGGCCAGGCGAATTCAAACATGCCGTCTTATCCAGATTTCCACGGCCTGCTGCAGGCCGTCGATGGCCTTGTCGTCGAGCCGGCATTCGGCGCGATAGCCGCCTTCCACCAGGATCATCCAGCGGGTCAGGCCGGCGGCCGGGCAGCGGCTGTCCAGATAGGCCAGCCAGGCGCGGCCGCTCAGGGTATGGCTGTTGGCGTCCGGATAATGGGCGCGACAGAGCCTTTTCAGCAGCGCGTTTAGCTGCTGCAGCCAGGGTCCGGCGGGCATGTCGTAGGGCCTGCTCAGCTGCACCAGTTCGTCGAGGGCGGCTTGGCGCTGCGAGTCCAGGGTCGGCGCCGGCGGGGGGGCGGGCCGTCGCCGCGGCAGTCGATGGCGCAGCAGCCAGAGGCCGACGGGGAGCGCCGTGCCGAGCAGCGCCAGCAGCCACCAGCCGGGGGCGGGCGGCCACCAGGGCACGGCCGGCGGGGGAATCAGGGGTTCCAGCTGATCCAGCGGATTCGTGCTCATCATGCCCGCCGGGGTTGTAGCTGTTCGCGCAGCTGGTCGATCAGGTCGAACTGGGTGCTGAGCGGCAGCAGCAGCGCGCCGAGGCGCAGCGCCAGGCGTTGCCAGCGCTCCTGACGGCGGTCGCCGAGTTCGCGGTAGGCTTGGCGCAGGTCGCTGTCGTGGGTGTCCAGCTCGAGCTGGGCGCCGTCCTGGACGAAGCGCAGCAGGCCGGCGGCGGGCAGGGCATGGTCGAGGGGGTCGGCTAGCGGCAGCAGCAGCAGTTCGCAATGCCGGCCGAGCAGGAGCAGCTGCTGCTCGGCGGTGTCGGACAGGGCGCGCTCGTCGCAGATCACCACCACCAGGCTGCCCGGACGCAGGATCTCGCGGGCACGGCGCAGCCCCAGGCAGAGGCTGTCCGGCTCCATCGGCAGTTGGCCGTTCAGGCCCTGGTTGGCTCGCACCAGGCGGTTGAGCAGCTGCAGCAGGCTCTGCTTGCTGCGCCGCGGCTTGATCTCGTGGTTCTCGCTGGTGCCGAAGACCAGCCCGCCGATCCGGTCGTTGTGTTCCAGGGCGGCCCAGCCGATCAGCGCCGCGGCCTCGGCGGCGAGCACCGACTTGAAGGAACGGGCGGAGCCGAAGAACAGCTGGCGGCTCTGTTCCACCAGGATGTAGATCGGCCGCTCGCGCTCCTCGTGGAACAGCTTGGTGTGCGGCTCCTGGGTGCGGGCGGTGACGCGCCAGTCGATGTTGCGCACGTCGTCGCCGGCCTGGTAGACGCGCACCTGGTCGAAATCCACGCCGCGCCCGCGCAGCTTGGAGTGATGCATGCCGATCAGCAGGCTGCGTTTCGCCGGGGTGGAGAACAGCGGCAGCTCGCGCACCCGATGGCGGATCTCGATCAGTTCGGCGAGACTCACGCGCACGCCCTCCAGACTTCTGGCTGCCTGCATTCAGGCCACCGCCACCACGTCGAGGATGCGCTGGATCACCCGGTCCTGATCGATCCCGGCGGCCTCGGCCTCGAAGGAGAGGATCAGGCGGTGGCGCAGCACGTCGAACAGCACCGCCTGGATGTCCTCCGGGCTGACGAAGTCGCGGCCGGCCAGCCAGGCGTGGGCGCGCGCGCAGCGGTCGAGGGCGATCGAGCCGCGCGGGCTGGCGCCGTAGGCCAGCCACTCGCCCAGCTCGGCGTCGAAGCGCGCCGGCGTGCGCGAGGCCATCACCAGCTGCACCAGGTATTCCTCCACCGCATCGGCCATGTACAGGCCGAGGATTTCCTTGCGCGCGGCGAAGATCGCCTGCTGGCTCACCCGCTGCTCGGGCCGCTGCTCGCCGTGCAGCGCCTCGCCGCGGGCCTGCTGGAGGATCTTGCGTTCCACCGAGGCGTCCGGGAAGCCGATCTTCACGTGCATGAGGAAGCGGTCGAGCTGGGCTTCCGGCAGCGGGTAGGTGCCTTCCTGCTCGATCGGGTTCTGCGTCGCCATCACCAGGAACAGCGGCGACAGCTCGTAGGTGCGCCGGCCGATGGAGACCTGGCGCTCGGCCATGGCCTCAAGCAGCGCCGACTGGACCTTGGCCGGGGCGCGGTTGATTTCGTCGGCCAGCACCAGGTTGTGGAAGATCGGCCCCTGCTGGAAGACGAAGCTGCCGGTTTCCGGGCGGTAGATCTCGGTGCCGGTGATGTCCGCCGGGAGCAGGTCGGGGGTGAACTGGATGCGATGGAATTCCGCTTCGACGCCTTCGGCGAGATCCTTGATCGCCTTGGTCTTGGCCAGGCCGGGCGCGCCCTCCACCAGCAGGTGGCCGTCGGCCAGCAGGGCGATGAGCAGTCGGTCGATCAGTTTTTCCTGACCGAGGATCTGGGTGGCAAGAAATTGTCTCAGCGCGACGAGCGCTTCACGGTGTTCCATCGCTAAGCTCAACAGAGAGACCGGCAGGTCCGGGGATGTCACTTTAATCCAACTCAAGGGTTCTAGACTAACCAGAAACGGTCCCCGTCACCGGGTCATGACACCAATGTCCATCCGGCTTCGCCGATGGTCCGGTCGAGTCGCGGGGCCAGGCATCCAGCAGAACACGGGCAGAGGGAGTGTGAGGCATGGCGTTCTTCATCGCCGACAGCAAGGCCGACTTCCATCAGCAGCTGCGTGCAGCCCTGGCGCCGCATTTCAGCGAGCAGGTGCTGCCGCAGGTGGCGCGCTTCGCCGAGCAGTTCTTCGACGTGGTCGCGCTCTACGAGCTGAACCAGCGACGGCTGGTCGATCTGGTCGGTTGCACCCTGTCGGCCTGGCGCATGTTCGAGCGCTTCGATCCGACGCGTCCCGAGGTGATGGTCTTCAACCCCGACTACGAGAAGCACGGCTGGGTCTCCACCCACAGCGTGGTGGAGGTACTGCACCTGGACATGCCGTTTCTGGTCGACTCGGTGCGTCTGGAGCTGAACCGCCGCGGCAGCAGCATCCATACGCTGCAGGGCGGGGTGTTCAGCGTGCGGCGCGACGCCTCCGGCGAGCTGCTGGAAGTCCTGCCCCGGGGCAGCCAGGGCCCGGACGTGCGCCAGGAGGCGCTGATCCTGCTGGAGATCGACCGCTGCGCCAACCTGGGCGAGCAGCACGAGCTGGAAGAGGCCCTGCAGGAGGTGCTGGACGAGGTACGCCAGGCGGTCGGCGACTTCGCGGCGATGAAGGCGCGGGTCCTGTCGCTGCTGGCCTGGCTGGACCGGGCCGGAGGCCGGGTGGACCCCGACGAACTGGCGGAGATCAAGGTGTTCCTGCAATGGCTGCACGACGACCACTTCACCTTCCTCGGCTACGAGGAGTTCCATGTGGCGGAGGCCGCCGACGGCTACGGGCGCATTTTCTACCACGAGGACTCCCTGCTCGGCCTGTCCAAGCGGCTGCGAACCGGGCTCGGCGAGGACGATCTGCGGATCGACCATCAGGCCCTGGCGTACCTGCGCGAGCCGCTGTTGCTGTCGTTTGCCAAGGCCTCGCAGACGTCGCGGATCCACCGGCCGGCCTATCCCGACTACGTCTCCCTGCGCGAAACCGACGCGGGCGGGCGGGTGGTCCGGGAGTACCGCTTCATGGGCCTGTACACCGCCCCGGTGTACAACGAGAGCGTGCGGCACATCCCCTACATCCGCCGCAAGGTGGCGGAGATCGAGCGGCGCACCGGCTTCGAGCCCGGCGGACACCTGAGCCGGGAGATGAGCCAGGTGATCGAGGTGCTGCCGCGCGACGATCTGTTCCAGACCCCCACGGACGAGCTGCTGCATACCGTGATCAGCATCGTGCAGATCCAGGAGCGCAACCAGCTGCGCCTGTTCCTGCGCCGGGATCCCTACGGACGCTTCGTCTACGCCCTGGTCTACGTGCCGCGGGACGTCTATTCCACGGAGATCCGCCTGAAGATGCAGCACCTGCTGATGGAGCGGCTGAAGGCCAGCGACTGCGAGTTCTGGACCTATTTCTCCGAGTCGATCCTGGCGCGGGTTCAGTTCATCCTGCGGGTGGCCCCGGCGGATCGGGTCGAATACGACCCGCAGCGTCTGGAGCAGGAGATGATCCAGACCTGCCGCTCCTGGAGCGACGACTACGCCAGCCTGATGGTGGAAACCTTCGGCGAGGCCCGCGGCACCAACCTGCTGGCCGATTTTCCCCAGGGCTTCCCGGCCGGCTACCGGGAGCGCTTCGTCGCCCACTCGGCGGTGGTGGACATGCGCCATCTGCTCAGCCTGAGCGACGAGCAGCCTTTGCTGATGAGCTTCTACCAGCCGCTGGTGCAGGACGACCAGCTGCTCCACGGCAAGATCTACAACCTCGACAGCCCGCTGCCGCTGTCGGACATCCTGCCGATCCTGGAGAACCTGGGTCTGAGGGTGCTCGGCGAGTTCCCCTCGCACCTGCGGCGCAAGGACGGTCGGGAGTTCTGGATCCACGACTTTTCCTTCATCTACGCCGAAGGCATGGAGGTGGACCTGCAGCAGCTCAACGACACCCTGCAGGACGCCTTCATCCACATCGTCAACGGCGACGCCGAGAACGACGCCTTCAACCGCCTGGTGCTGACCGCCGCCATGCCCTGGCGCGACGTGGCCCTGTTGCGCGCCTTCGCCCGCTACCTGAAGCAGATCCGCCTGGGCTTCGATCTCGGCTACATCGCCAGCGCGCTGCTCAACCACACCGACATCGCCAGTGCCCTGGTGCGCCTGTTCCGCACCCGTTTCTACCTGGCCCGGCGCCTGTCCGCGGAGGACTTGGAGGACAAGCTGCAGCGCCTGGAACAGGCGATCCTGGGCGCCCTGGACAAGGTCGCGGTGCTCAACGAGGACCGCATCCTGCGGCGCTACCTGGACCTGATCAAGGCCAGCCTGCGCACCAACTTCTTCCAGCCTGACGCCGACGGCCAGCCCAAGGGCTACCTCAGCGTCAAGTTCGATTCGCGGGCGATTCCGGAGATGCCGCGGCCGGTGCCCAAGTACGAGATCTTCGTCTACTCGCCGCGGGTCGAGGGCGTGCACCTGCGCGGCGGCAAGGTGGCGCGCGGCGGCGTGCGCTGGTCCGACCGCGAGGAGGACTACCGCACCGAGGTGCTCGGCCTGGTCAAGGCGCAGCAGGTGAAGAACGCGGTGATCGTGCCGGTCGGCGCCAAGGGCGGCTTCATCCCGCGCAGGCTGCCGCTCGGCGGCTCGCGCGACGAGATCCAGGCCGAGGCCGTCGCCTGCTACCGCATCTTCATCTGTGGGCTGCTCGACCTCACCGACAACCTCAAGGAAGGCGCCGTGCTGCCACCGCCGAACGTGGTGCGTCACGACGGCGACGATCCCTATCTGGTGGTGGCGGCCGACAAGGGCACCGCGAGCTTCTCCGACATCGCCAACGGCATCGCCGCCGAATACGACTTCTGGCTGGGCGACGCCTTCGCTTCCGGCGGATCGAGCGGCTACGACCACAAGAAGATGGGCATCACCGCCCGCGGCGCCTGGGTCTCGGTGCAGCGTCATTTCCGCGAGCGGGGCATCGACGTGCAGAACGATCCGATCAGCGTG
Organism: Azotobacter bryophylli; assembly: GCF_042643485.1. Classification (NCBI taxonomy): domain Bacteria; kingdom Pseudomonadati; phylum Pseudomonadota; class Gammaproteobacteria; order Pseudomonadales; family Pseudomonadaceae; genus Azotobacter; species Azotobacter bryophylli. The sequence goes on from NZ_JBHRSJ010000031.1 coordinate 56,511, forward strand.
ATCGGCATCGGCGACATGTCCGGCGACGTGTTCGGCAACGGCCTGCTGCAATCGCGCAGCCTCAGGCTGCTGGCGGCCTTCAACCATCAGCACGTCTTCGTCGATCCCGATCCCGATCCGGCGAAGAGCTACGCCGAGCGCCAGCGTCTGTTCGAGCTGTCGCGCTCGTCCTGGGAGGACTACGATGCGGCGCTGATCTCCCCGGGCGGCGGAGTGTTCCCGCGCAGCGCCAAGAGCATCGCCATCAGCCCGCAGATGCGCGAGCGCTTCGCCATCGGCGCCGAGCGGCTGACGCCCAACGAACTGATCGGCGCGCTGCTACGGGCGCCGGTCGATCTGCTCTGGAACGGCGGCATCGGCACCTACGTGAAATCCAGCCAGGAAAGCCACGTGGACATTGGCGACAAGGCCAACGACGCGGTGCGGATCAACGGCAGCGAGCTGCGCGCGCGGGTGGTCGGCGAGGGCGGCAACCTCGGCATGAGTCAGCTCGGCCGGGTCGAATACGCCCTGGCCGGCGGCGCCTGCAATACCGACTTCATCGACAACTCCGGCGGGGTCGACTGCTCCGACCACGAGGTCAACATCAAGATCCTGCTGGGGGACGTGCTCGCCGCCGGCGACATGACCGAGAAGCAGCGCAACCAGTTGCTCGCCGAGATGACCGATGCGGTGGCCCAGCGCGTGCTGACCGACAACTACAAGCAGGCCCAGGCGCTGTCCATCGCCGAGCGCCGGGCCCGGGTGCATCCCGGCGAGTTCCGCCGGCTGATCGAGGCCCTGGAGCAGGACGGCCGGCTCGATCGGGCCCTGGAGTTCCTGCCCGGCGACGAGCAGCTGGCCGAACGCCTGGCCGCCGGCCACAGCCTGACCCGTCCGGAACTCTCGGTGCTGATCGCCTACAGCAAGATCGACCTCAAGGAGGCCCTGCTGACCTCCGCGGTGCCGAACGACGACTACCTGATCCGTGATATGGAGGGCGCCTTCCCGGCGCTGCTGGTCGACCGCTTCGGCACCCTCATGCGCAGCCACCGGCTCAAGCGCGAGATCGTCAGCACCCAGATCGCCAACGATCTGGTCAACCACATGGGCATGACCTTCGTCCAGCGCCTGAAGGAGTCCTCCGGCATGAGCGCGGCCCAGGTGGCGGCGGCCTATGTGATCGTGCGCGACATCTTCCACCTGCCGCACTGGTTCCGCCAGATCGAGGCGCTGGACCACCAGATCCCGGCCGAGCTGCAGCTGGCCCTGATGGAGGAGCTGGCCCGCCTCGGACGCCGCGCCAGCCGCTGGTTCCTGCGCAACCGTCGCAACGAGCTAAATGCCGCCCGCGACGTGGCCCACTTCGGCCCGCGGGTCGCCGCCCTCGGCATCCGGCTCAACGAACTGCTCGAAGGCGGCACCCGCGAACTCTGGCAGCTGCGCTACAAGGCCTACGTCGCGGCCGGGGTGCCGGAGCTGCTGGCGCGGATGGTCGCCGGCACCGGTTACCTGTACACCCTGCTGCCGATCCTCGAAGCCGCCGATCTCACCCGCTGCGAACCGGCGATGGTGGCCGAAACCCATTTCGCCATCGGCGGGGCGCTGGAGCTGCCCTGGTATCAGCAGCAGATCACCAACCTGCCGGTGGAGAACAACTGGCAGGCGCTGGCCAGGGAAGCGTTCCGCGACGACATGGACGCGCAGCAGCGGGCGATCACCGTCTCGGTGCTGCGGATGGAGGGCGGGCCGAAGGCGATCGATGCGCGGGTGGCGCTGTGGCTGGAGCAGCACCAGGCGATGGTCGAGCGCTGGCGGGCGATGCTCGTCGAGCTGCGCGGCGCCATCGGCACCGATTACGCCATGTTCGCCGTCGCCAATCGCGAGCTGGCGGATCTGGCCCAGAGCGCCGGCGTTGCCGGCGCCCCGCCCGACCGCTCATCGGTCAGGAGCCAGATCCAGCTCGTTCACGGTTGAGGCTTGGGGCAGAATCCGGAACGATTACCGGGTCACTGTCGTTTGGGCCGGAAGCAATGGCTGTGTTCCGGCAACCATCTGTAGAAGAAGTAGAACTCGAACAGGTTGGGTTGGATGCAATGGCATACGGCCATGTCAGGGGATGACGGCCGGAAGCTGTATTCGAGATAGCCCAGCTCGGCCATCGGCGACAACGCGTCCTGTTCCTCCGGGCTCAGCCAGACGGGTTGTCCGCGGGTCAGGTCGACGGCATGGCCGCAGAGCCTGGCCAGTGTCGCTTTGCCATTCTGTCGAGGAGTGGTCTGTCCCGGTCGGCGATTGGGCACACGTTCCAATGGCATACCGCCACATTGCCATCCTTTGTCCATACTGCTGCCTCCATGTCCTTTTATTGGAATCTTGTTATCTGGCACGGCTGTACATTCAGTTGTAGTTACTAAGTTTTAGTAGGTCAACTCGCCTTAGTGTTACTTAGTGTTATTCCAGGGATGGGATAAGCATGAACAGGAAACGCTTTCTCTTCACGACCGGCGAGCGCCTGCGTGGCCTGCGCGGACTGCTGGGCCTCAGCCGGCCCGAGTTCGCCCGGGTCGTCGGCATGTCGGCCAAGCGCCTGGAGAATATCGAGAGCGGTCGGCAGCGCATGCACGACGAGGATCTGCAGAAGGTCTGCAGCACCTTCGAGGCGTTCAGCCGCTGGCTCGTCTACGAAGGCCCGGTCGAACGCCGGCTTCCGGGGCTGAAGATCACCGATTCGGCACACAGGGCGGCCCTCTATCTGATCAAGTGCAATCCGCAGTTGCTGGAGGGCAGCGGTCTATCGTTCGAGGACTGGCAGATGCGCCATCGCGATGCGCTCCTCGAACTCGGGGAGCGCATCGAGCGCGGCGGCGACGGGGAGTCGGCCCGGGCCGGGACGGACTGATCCGCCCGCGGGTTATGGACGGGTTCAGCGTGGGGTTCCCAGCTTCTCCAGCAGGGCCTGGTGGAAGCGCTCCGGCGCCTGGATATGCGGCGAATGGCCGAGATCGGCAAAGGTCACCAGGGTCGCGTCGGGAATGCGCGCGGCGACCTCCCGGCTGATCCGCGGATAGTCGCCGAGCTTGCCGCGAATCTCCGCCGGCGCGGCGTCCTTGCCGATCGCGGTGTTGTCCTTCTCGCCGATCAGCAGCAGAGTCGGCACCTGCAGCTGGCCGAACTCGTAGTACACCGGCTGGGTGTAGACCATGTCGTAGGTCAGCGCCGAGTTCCAGGCCACGAGCTCCCGGCCGGGTCCGCGGAACATGCCGGCCTGCATCTCCACCCAGCGGTCGAATTCGGGACGCCACTGGCCGGCGTAGTAGGTGTTCTGCTGATAGGCGCGGATGCCTTCGGCGTCGGTCTTCAGCTCGCGGGCATACCACTGGTCCACGCTGCGCCAGGGCACGCCGACGGCCTTCCAGTCCTCCAGGCCGATCGGGTTGACCAGCACCAGCCGCTCCACCTGCTGCGGATAGAGCAGGGCGAAGCGGGTGGCGAGCATGCCGCCCATGGAGTGGCCCATGACGGCGTGGCGGCGGATGCCGAGGTGCTCGAGCAGGGCCCGGGTATTGGCCGCCAACTGGTGGAAGCTGTACTGGTAGTGCTCGGGCTTGCTCGATTTGCAGAAGCCGATCTGGTCCGGCGCCACCACCCGGTAGCCGGCATCGGTGAGCGCCTTGATGCTGCCCTCCCAGGTCGCCGCGCAGAAGTTCTTGCCGTGCAGCAGCACTAGGGTGTGCCCGTTGGGCTTGGCCGGCTGCACGTCCATGTAGGCCATCTGCAGCCGCTTGCCCTGGGATTCGAATTCGAAACGCTTGACCGGATGGGGATAGTCGAAGCCCTCCAGCTCCGGCCCGTAGACCGGCGCCTCGGCGGCCAGGGCCGGCAGGCCCAGGGCCAGGAATGAACAGCACAGCCAGCGCGACATCGGGACTCTCCTTGAGAGGTGTGATCGGAATGGCAGGCGCCCTCGGCTTCAGGCCGGGAGCTGGGTGGCCGCTTCCTGCTCGGCGAGGGTGGCGACCACATCCGGCGCCCCGGCTAGGCGCAACCCTTCGCCGAGGGCGTCGGCCGCCGCATGCTGGCGCGGCAGCAGGAGGAACTCCGGGGCTCCGTTCTGGCGCAGCAGGGCGAGGCGGGCATAGGGCAGGCGGTTGTCCAGCAGCAGCCCCATGAAGGCCGGGTCGCTCCAGGCCTCCACCGGCATGCCGAGCACATGGTAACGCCGCCGCAGCTCGCTCAGACCGTCGCGGCTCAGGCGATAGTGGGTCAGCTCGGCCGGGCGCACGACTTCCAGCCCGCGCCGCCGGGCGTAGACGATGGCGCAGGCCAGGGCCTGGGGATGCTGATCCCCGGCGAGGAACAGGCGGGAGCCGCGCCAGCCGGCCTGGCGCAACTGCAGGGTTCCCTCGCCGGCGAGCGCCGGCAGCGCGAGGCCGCTGGTCTTGAGGAAATCCCGGTAGCTGATGATGCGGATGTGCCGGCACTCGGGCGTCTTGCTGTAGTCCTCGAGCGAGACGTAGGCCGGCGCCAGCGGGTCACTGCCGCTCAGGCCGTCGATCCGCCGCAGATCGATGGCATCCAGATCGCGTTGCTCCTGCTCGATCACCCGCATCAGCACGGTGCGGGCGGCGGCCTTGTCGTCCTGGACCGGTCCGGAGAGGGCGTCGCGCGGCAGGTCGATCAGGCGCTGCAGGGGCGGGTCGGCCTGCCACCAGATGCTTTCCGGGACGGCGGGCAGCGGTTGGAAGGGCAGGCGCAGCGCGCGGGCTCTTGCCAGTATCTGACGCGGGACGCGGCCCGCCAGCCCCAGACGTTGAGCGAGGGCGGCGAGGGGCGAGGGCAGAAATGGCATGCGGCGGTCGGCTCGTCTATCTAACTAACGGAACAAAGGCGGCAGTGTGGCAGACCCTGTCCACCCTGGCCAGGCGCGAAGATAAAGGGGGGGCTTGCCTCAGGCAAGGGGCATGGGGGCTGGTGCCGATCCCGTCGACCTCTTCGACTATAGCGCCTCGCTTGCCCGGCACGTGCTGGCTATAATCGCCGCCTACTTTCCTGCCATTCACCGAGCTAAGCCTGCCCATGTACAACCTGGCCCGCGAGCTGCTGTTCAAACTGTCCCCGGAAACTTCCCACGAGCTGTCCATCGATCTGATCGGAGCCGGCGGTCGGCTGAACCTCGACGGTTTGCTGTGCAAGAAGCCGTCGAACCTGCCCGTGCAAGTGATGGGGCTGAACTTTCCCAATCCGGTCGGGCTCGCTGCCGGCCTGGACAAGAGCGGCGACGCCATCGACGGTTTCGCCCAGCTGGGTTTCGGCTTCCTCGAGATCGGCACCGTGACCCCCCGCCCGCAGCCGGGCAATCCGAAGCCGCGCCTGTTCCGCCTGCCGCAGGCCGAGGCGATCATCAACCGCATGGGGTTCAACAACCACGGCGTCGACTATCTGGTGGCGCGGGTCAAGGCGGCGAACTACCGCGGCGTGCTCGGCATCAATATCGGCAAGAACTTCGACACTCCGGTCGAGCGCGCGGTGGACGACTACCTGCTGTGCCTGGATAAGGTCTATGCCCACGCCAGCTACGTTACGGTCAACGTCAGCTCGCCGAACACTCCCGGCCTGCGCAGCCTGCAGTTTGGCGATTCGCTGAAGCAGCTGCTCGACGCCCTGCGCCGGCGCCAGGAGGAGCTGACCGAGCGCCATGGCCGGCGCGTGCCGCTGGCGATCAAGATCGCTCCGGACATGACCGACGAGGAAACCGCACAGGTCGCCCAGGCGCTGCTCGACGCCGGCATGGATGCGGTGATCGCCACCAACACCACCCTCGGCCGCGAGGGCGTCGAGGGCCTGCCGTACGCCCAGGAGGCGGGCGGTCTGTCCGGCGCGCCGCTACGCGAGAAGAGCACGCACATGGTCAAGGTATTGGCCGGAGAGCTGGGCGGGCGGCTGCCGATCATCGCCGTCGGCGGCATCACCGAGGGCAAGCATGCCGCCGAGAAGATCGAGGCCGGCGCCAGTCTGGTGCAGATCTATACCGGCTTCATCTACAAGGGACCGGCGCTCATCCGTCAGGCGGTGGATGGCATTGCCCAGTACAGGGTCAGCCAGCAACTGCGCGGGGGAGCATGAAGAAGGGCTCCCGAAGGAGCCCTCAGGGCCTTTGCCCGACGCCCGGGTGGGGCGTTCCTAGTTGGACTGCCGTGATCCTGGGTCAGCCTACGGCATTGAATTGGTTCAGGCGATGAATGCCGGCCGTGCCGGTCAGGCCATCCCAGTTGTCACCGCGACCCTCCCGCCAGCCGTTGATCCAGGCCTGGCGGGTCTCGGGGTGGTTGAACGGGCAGAGCTCCCGGGATTTGCCGTGAATGCCGTGCTGATAACCGCGCAGGAATGCCCTTTCCACCGGATCACGCTTGAGTCTTCTCATAGGGTGTTGCCCTCACTGTCTTGACTGTTATGTCCCATTGGCCTCATGGCGAGACCTGGCAGCTCTGGCTGCCGCGGAAACCGCTGCCGGCGTGGCGGTTCCCCTCCATCGCCATTGCGGCGACGGGCTGACCTGAGTTCTAACCAATGGCTCTGTGCCTGTGAATGATCGTTTTGTCATAACGCCTTAACTTTTGTAGTAAGCCGAACATATATGGCGCAGGCTTGGAGCCGGGAATCGGCGAGACAGCCGCGCCAGTCGGGCCTGTCCGGGATGTCGGCTCCCCCGGACGGGTGGCGCTTCGGTGCGTTTCGGCCGGCATGCGACCAAGGGTCGCCGTGTCATCTGCCGTTCTTGTCAATTCAATAGTGCTACCCAGTGGCGCGTTAACCCAGGACCTGGATGAATTTTCCCATGTCGGATCGTTACGAACTCGTTCTCACCTGCCCGAAAAGCCTCGAAGGCCTGCTCGCCGAGGAGGCGGCCGGCCTGGGGCTGACCGGTGTCCGCGAACAGGTGGCGGCGGTGCAGGGCCAGGGCGACCTGGAAACCGCCTATCGTTTGTGCCTCTGGTCGCGTCTGGCCAACCGCGTTCTGCTGGTGCTGGTACGCTTCCCGGTGGGCAACCCCGAGGAGCTGTACCAAGGAGTGCAGGCGGTCGATTGGCAGGATCATCTGCTGCCGAGCGGCAGTCTGGCGGTGGAGTTCAGCGGCCGCGGCGCAGGCATCGACAACACCCATTTCGGCGCGCTCAAGGTCAAGGACGCGATCGTCGACCAGCTGCGCCGCCTGAGCGGGCAGCGCCCCTCGGTGGACAAGCTCAACCCGGACCTGCGCGTCCATCTGCGCCTGGACCGGGGCGAGGCAGTACTGTCGCTGGATCTCTCCGGCCACAGCCTGCACCAACGCGGTTACCGCCTGCAGCAGGGCGCCGCGCCCCTGAAAGAGAACCTCGCCGCGGCGATCCTGATCCGCGCCGGCTGGCCGCGCATCGCCGCCGCCGGCGGCGCCCTGGCCGACCCCATGTGCGGGGTCGGCACCTTCCTGGTGGAGGCGGGCATGATGGCTGCCGATATCGCGCCGAACCTGCGCCGCGAGCACTGGGGCTTCTCCAACTGGCTCGGGCATGTGCCGGCGCTGTGGAAGAAACTGCACGCGCAGGCCGAGGAGCGCGCCGCGGCCGGCTTGGCCCGGCCGCCGTTGTGGATCCGCGGCTACGAGGCCGATCCGCGGCTGATCCAGCCGGCGCGCAACAACATCGAGCGCGCCGGGCTGGAGGGCTGGATCAGGGTCTACCAGGGCGAGCTGGCCACCTTCGAGCCGCGCCCGGATCGTAGCCAGACCGGCCTGGTGGTGTGCAACCCGCCCTACGGCGAGCGCCTGGGCGACGAGGCGAGCTTGCTCTATCTCTATCAGCATCTCGGCGAGCGCCTGCGTCAGGCCTGCCTGAACTGGGAGGCGGCGATCTTCACCGGCGCGCCCGAGCTGGGCAAGCGCATGGGCCTGCGCAGCCACAAGCAGTACGCCCTGTGGAACGGCGCGCTGCCCTGCAAGCTGCTGCTGTTCCGGGTGCGCCCCGAGCAGTTCGTGCTGGCCGAGCGGGGCGCCGAGGGCGCTGCCGGGCAGCAGCTGGGGACCGAGTCGGCGCGGCTCTCCGAAGGCGGGCAGATGTTCGCCAACCGTCTGCAGAAGAACCTCAAGCAGCTGGGCAAGTGGGCACGGCGCGAAGGTGTCCAGTGCTACCGCCTGTACGACGCCGACATGCCGGAGTACGCCCTGGCGGTGGATATCTACGGCGACTGGGTGCACGTGCAGGAGTACGCGCCGCCGCGCTCGATCGACCCAGAAAAGGCCCAGGCCCGCCTGCTCGACGCCCTGGCGGCGATCCCCGCTGCCTTGGGCGTGCCCGCCGACAAGGTGGTGGTCAAGCGCCGCGAGCGGCAGACCGGGACCCGCCAGTACGAGCGCCAGGGCAGCGAGGGGTGTTTCATGGAGGTGCAGGAAGGCGGGGCGAGGCTTCTGGTCAACCTCACCGACTACCTGGACACCGGCCTGTTCCTCGATCACCGGCCGCTGCGCCTGCGCATCCAGCGCGAAGCGGCCGGCAAGCGCTTCCTCAACCTGTTCTGCTATACCGCCACGGCCACCGTGCACGCGGCCAAGGGCGGGGCACGCAGCACCACCAGCGTCGACCTGTCGAAGACCTATCTGGACTGGGCGCGGCGCAACCTGGCGCTGAACGGCTTTTCCGAGAAGCAGCGGCTGGTGCAGAGCGACGTGCTGGCCTGGCTAGCGGAGGAGCGCGGGGAATTCGACCTGATCTTCATCGATCCGCCGACCTTCTCCAACTCCAAGCGCATGGAGGGCGTGTTCGACGTGCAGCGCGACCACGTGCGTCTGCTCGACCTGGCCATGGCCCATCTGGCGCCGGGCGGCGTGCTGTACTTCTCCAACAACTTCCGCAAGTTCCAGCTCGATCCGGCGCTGGCCGAGCGCTATGCCGTCGAGGAGATCAGCGGGGCCACCCTCGACCCCGACTTCGCCCGCAATCCGAAGATCCACCGGGCCTGGCGGCTGCAGGCGCGCAAGGGCTAGGAGGCTCCCGCGCAGCCTTCGTGGCTGCGCGGAAGCGTCGGGGCGATCAGCGTTGCGCCGTCTGGCTGGTCTGTTTCGGCTGCCGGTACAGATCGACCAGCACTTGGTCCAGGATCGCCGAGGCACCCCACGGACGAGGGTGATTGAGGATGGCCACCACGGCCCAGGTGTTGCCGTTGGCGTCGCGGCTGTAGCCGGCGATGGCGCGGACCGTGTTCAGGGTGCCGGTCTTTATGTGGGCCTCGCCGGCCAGGTCGGTTCGGCGCAGGCGCTTGCGCATGGTCCCGTCCATGGCCACCAGTGGCATCGAGGCGATGAACTCGGCGGCGTAGGGGCCGTCCCAGGCGGCTTTCAGGAGTGCCGCCATTTCCCGCGCGCTGACCCGCTCGGCGCGCGACAGGCCGGAGCCGTTCTCCATCACCAGATGCGGGGCGCTGATGCCCTTGCGCGCCAGCCACTGGCGGATCACCCGCTGCGCGGCCTTGGCGTCGTCGGCGTCGGCCGAGGTGCGGAATTCCGCGCCGAGGCTGAGGAACAGCTGGCGGGCCATGGTGTTGTTACTGTACTTATTGATGTCGCGGATGATCTCCACCAGATCCGGCGAGAAGGCGCGGACCAGCAGGCGGGCGTTCTTCGGTACCTCGCCCAGGCGATCCTGGCCCTGGATGGTGCCGCCCAGCTCCTGCCAGATGGCGCGCACCACGCCCGCGGCATAGGCCTGGTGATCGAGCGGTGCCAGGTAGGACTGCACGCTGCAGCCGGCCGGCAGCTTGCCGGTCACCACCATGGTGCTGCCGTCGAACTGCTTGACCAGGTTGTAGCGGACGTCCGGGAAGTCCGGGCATTTGCCCGCCGGCAGCGCCTTGACCTGGTTGTCGATGCGCATCCCGGCGATCGGCGGCTCCACGGAGACGCTCACCTTGCCCGGCTCGCCCCGGGCGATGAAGCGCATCGCCTTGAGGTTGATCAGCAGCGAATCCGGCTCGACCAGGAAGGGTTTGTCGTCGTCCCCGCCGTCATCATTGAACTGCGGCAGTTCCGGCTGGACGAAATGGCTGCGGTCGAGCACCAGATCGCCCTTGACCTCGCGTACGCCGTTGGCGCGCAGGTCGCGCATCAGCAGCCAGAGCTTTTCCATGTTCAGCTTGGGATCGCCGCCGCCTTTCAGGTACAGGTTGCCGTTGAGCACGCCGTCCTTCAGTTGGCCGTCGGTGTGGAACTCGGTCTTCCACTGGTGGGTCGGGCCGAGCAGTTCGAGGGCGGCATAGGTGGTGACCAGCTTCATGGTGGACGCCGGGTTCACCGATACGTCGGCATTGACGAAGTTGGACGTGCCGGGGCCGTTGAGCGGCACCACCGCCAGGGACAGCGCGTTGGTGTCGATCTTGCTGGCCTTCAGGGCCTTCTCGATGTTCGCGGGTATCGCGGCGTTGGCCGGACTCACGGCTGCGGAAAGGGCCAGAGGCAGCAGGAGGCTGGCGATGGCGAGCCGGCGAAAGAATGAGATCATGAACGATGCCCCTCCGACTGAGGGCTGAAAAGGAAGCGAAACACAGGCGATCCCCTGGCTGCTAGCGGGATGGACACCATTATGCCCGAGCGCTCCGCGAAATGTGATCGGCTGCGCAGGCGTCGGGAATCGCTGATCGGCCATATTCGTGCGCAGTTCTGCCGACGAACTGATAGAGTGCCGGCCCTTTCATTCATCGAGGATTACGACATGGCTACCAACCGCTCCCGCCGTCTGCGCAAGAAGCTCTGCGTGGGCGAGTTCCAGGAACTCGGCTTCGAATTGAACCTGGTCTTCCAGGAGGGCTTGGACGACGAAGCCGTCGACAACTTTCTCCAGCAGTTCCTGAACGAGGCGATCCGGGCCAATGGTCTGGATTTCGTCGGTGCGGAGGATTTCGGCTTCGTCTGCCTGGGCAAGCGCGGATCGGTCAGCGAGGAGCAGCGGGCCCAGGTCGAGGCCTGGCTGCGCAATCGCAAGGAGCTGCGCGAGGCGTCGGTCAGCCCTCTGCTGGATGTCTGGTATCCGGAAAACCCGGTCAACCCGGCATGATGCGATCGGGCGTCAGGTCCGTCTGGGAGATCTGACGCGATCGGAGATAGGCCCGGGCGTTCCGCAACGCACGGGCCTCATGTCCTGGGCTCAGGGTTGGCTATCGGTCCTGGGCTGGGCGACAGCGGCCAGCCGGCTGGCCCGGCGCAGCATCAGCAGGTGCACGCCGTAGACCAGCAGGGCGACCAGCAGCGCCAGGGCCACGCCGATCATGCTGTTGATCAGGCGCCACTGGTACTGCTCCCAGTCGCGGGCCAGGCTTTCGGTCAGCAGGACGAAGCAGAAGGTCATCTGCATCACGAAGAAGCCGTAGTCCTTCATCTGGAAGGCCCGGTTGAGCAGGATTAGCGGCAGCACGATCATCACCATCTGCGGCGGACTCTGCAGAGTATGCCCGATCAGTACCAGCAGGCCGGCCGCGAGCAGGCCGGCGAGGGCGACCTGGAGCTTGCGCAGCAGTTCGTCGGTGAAGTCCATCTGCAGGCTGGCGACCAGGGCCAGGCTCAGCCAGTAACCGCGGGGCAAGTGCGCTAGGTTGACGATCAGGCCGGCGAGAGCGCAGGCCAGGGTGCAGCCGAGGGCGTACATCCGCCACTCTTGCCGGGGCAGGCGGCTGGCATGGCGTCTCAGCACCTTCAGCACGCTGAACAGACGCGGCATGTACGGCCACATACGCAGACCGTGCAGTCCGCGCAGACCGAAGGCGAGCAGGGCGACCCAGAGCCCGCCGAGGGTGAAGAGCATGGCCACCGCATAGGGATTCGGGATATTGCCGAGGCTCTGCTGGCCCTGCCCCAGGCAGAGGCAGACCAGCATGCTGATGCCGAGCTTGCCGGTTTCGCTGCCGAACCGCTGGAACCAGGCGAGCAGCAGGCCGCCCGAGGCGAACACCAGCAGACTGGTCAGCGGATCGGGAGCGGACCAGAAGCCCAGGCCGACGCTGGTGGCGCCGAGGACGATGAGCAACAGCATGCGCAGCATGCCGAAGCGATGCAGGGGATTGGATTGCGCGGCCTGGAAGGCGCCAATGGAGGCCCAGAGAAAGCCGGAGTGGCCGCTGAACAGCCCGAGCAGCAGCGGCAATGCGCAACCGAGTGTGGCCACCATGGCGGTTCCCCAGAAGGGGTGGATCTTCCATTGCTTGAGGTGGGGTAAAAGCCGGCGCATTGTCCTGCGCACTCTCCAATTCTCGAATCGAACAAACGCTGCGCATGGGCCGGATTGGCGCTAATCGATAGCGCCTGGGCGATCGTCACAACGGCTTGGACAGCCCTGTCATTTCCCGAGCCATTTCCGTGGCATAGCTGTCGGTCATTCCTGCGATGTAGTCGATCATGCGCAGGAACGCATCATACAGCGGCAACTGGGGATCGGGTGCATTATTGCCGAGCAGATCGAGGATGCGCCGGTTCTTGAAGGAAGGCCGCCGTCCGCCGTGCTGTTCCAGTGCGGCACCGCAGAAGGCATTGAGGAGAATCTCCAGGGTGGTATAGGCGCCGATCTCGTGCAGAGTCTTGCGCTTGTCATGGAAGATCTTCTCGCGTGCGATGCGCTTGGCCTGCAGTACGCAGCGCTTGGCCGGTCCGTGCATGTGCTCGACCAGATCGCCAGCCAGGGTACCCGCGAGCAGCGAGTCCTGCTGTTCGACGAAAGCACGGGCCGCGGCGTTGGTCAGGTGCTCGATGGCCTTGCCGCGCAGGATGGCCAGCTTGCGCCGCTTGGAGTCGTGCGGGCCGAGCTGGCGGTAGGTATCCGGCAGGTCGTCGCCGACCAGGCCGAGGAGCAGGGACTCGACTTCGGCGTATTCCAGCAGCTCCATCTCCAAGCCGTCCTCGAGATCGATCAGGGCGTAGCAGATGTCGTCGGCCGCCTCCATCAGGTAGACCAGCGGATGCCGGGCCCAGCGCTGCTCGTCCACCTGTGGCAGGCCGAGCTTGCGGGCGATCTGCTCGAGCAGGGGCAGTTCGCTCTGGTAGCAGCCGAACTTCTGCTTCTTGTAGCCCAGCGCCTCGGCATGGCGCGAGGCCCAGGGATACTTGAGGTAGGCGCCGAGGGTGGCGTAGGTGAGGCGGGTGCCGCCGTCGAACTGGTGGTATTCCAGTTGGGTGAGGACGCGAAACCCCTGGGCATTGCCCTCGAAATGTAGGAAGTCGTCACGCTCGGCATCGCTCATCGCGTCCAGCCAGCCGCGCCCGGCGGCCTGCTGGAACCAGTAGCGGATGGCGTCTTCGCCCGAGTGGCCGAAGGGCGGATTGCCGATGTCGTGAGCCAGGCACGCGGACTGGACGATCATGCCGAGGTCGTCGGGGTCGCACCACTCCGGCAGGGCATCGCGCAGCACCTCGCCGACCCGCATGCCCAGCGAGCGGCCGACGCAGCTCACCTCCAGGGAGTGGGTGAGGCGCGTGTGGATATGGTCGTTGCTGGAGACCGGGTGGACCTGGGTCTTGCGTCCCAGGCGGCGGAAGGCGCCGGAGAAGATGATGCGGTCGTGATCCTTGTGAAAGGGGCTACGCCCCAGTTCGTCGACGCTGTGTACCGATTTGCCCAGGCGTTCCCGGGTCAATAGAGTCTGCCAGTCCAAAGCCACATCTCCTCACAATCGAACGGCCGTCGCTGCGGCCGGGGGCGAACCACTGGATTGGCGCCTCGCCGTCTTCGCATGCGCTCGACGACGCAAATGCATGATCCGTTCCGCATCCTTGTCGGCTCTTCCGCCGCCGTCAAGCTCGGGATCAGCGGGTCTTCTCCTTCTCTTGTACCCGTTCCTCCGGACGCTGTTTCAGGTGGGCGCCGATCAGCGGATATACCGCCAGCGCGAAGCGGGCCAGCTTGCCGACTCGCCCCAGGCGACTGCCGAGCAGGGTCAGCAGCAAGGCACCGCCCAGGGCGAGCGGCGTCTTTTTATCGTTCGCGGCGCTGCCCGGAGCGAGCAGATGGCGGATCTGCTGCAGGGGATGGCGCAGGGGCTCGGAGTGGTAGTGCAACTGCTGGCGATGCATCTCCATGCGCAGGCGTACCAGCTCCTTGCGCAGATCCAGGCGGGTCGGTCGAGACGTGGGCAGACTCATGGCAGCAGCTCCCGGTTGCGCGCCAGCTCTTCCAGCGAAGCCTGGAAGGGGGAGGTGTCGCGCCGCGCCAGCCTCAGCGTGCGCACGCCGCACAGCAGCAGGGCCAGGCCGTAGACCAGGCAGAGGCCGAGGACTGCCGTCAGCCGATGGGTGTCCCAGAAGGCGATGAGCACGGCGGCGGAAACGCCCAGCAGGGTCAGCAGGCCGAAGACCAGGCTGAGTCCGGCGAACAGGAACAGCCTGAGAGCGTGTTCTTTCTCTTCCTGGAACTCGAGTCCCAGCAGCTCCAGGTGGCCCTGCAGCAATCCGACGAAGGCTCCGCCCAGGCGTTTGAGGGATGGCCTGACGGCTTCGTCGGCAGGCATCGATGAAGCATCCATTCGCAACTCCCGTTCAACGGCGTCCTAGCAGCAGACCGAGCAGAAGACCGGCTCCGGTGGCGATGCCCACCGAGCGCCAGGGATGCGCATGCACGTATTCCTCGGTCGCCTCGAGCACTTCCTGCCCCCGCTCGTACAGACGGCCCTGGCTGTCCTTGAGCACTTCCCGGGCGCGGGTCAGGTTGTCGTTGATTTTCGCCCGTACTTCGTCCGCCTGGCTGCCGGTCACTTCCGCCGTGTGCTTGAGCAGGCGTTCGGTGTCGTCGATCAGCGCATGGAACTCGTCGATCAGCGCCTGCTGGGCAATGCGCAGGTTGCGCTTGTGCTGAGAGATTTCCGCTTGCGGGGCAGTGCCGTAGAGGTCGGCGGCTTCCGGCGGATTCTGCGTGCTTTCCATGGTCATGCTGCGTGTTCCTCGTTCTCGGGGCGGCGACGGTTCGTTCGTCGGAAACGGTTCTATTCGGGAGCGGGGCTTAAGTTGGTGCCAGCGCATCCGGCTTCACGGTCAAGCATGCGCAAGACCGCCTATCAGAAGAGACTCGATCGGCACTTTTTTCAATAGGCTAGTCGAGTTTCGGGCATCGCTGCCAGATCGTAATTCCGGGTAGTGAGGTTAGGCTTGGTACGGGTATTGCATCTTTATGGTGCCGGATTTGTCCGGTGCGCCCTTTCATTGGGCGCGATAGGAGCTATCCATTCTGCGACGGTTTTACCTATCTTATTGAAATTCAAAGGGAAAATTTCACGTTGAATTTCTCTCCCATTGCACTGAGCAGCCTCTGAAACGTAACGCGTCAAATCGTGTGTTCTAAGTTGCCTTATCTTGGTGCCTTGTTACTAGGTCATGGATGGTTTTGGTGCAATCTCTGCCGAGGTCGACAAATCCAGATGGAAAACCTTACCAGTGCCGTCGAATCCCTGGTTCACGGTTCCAATACCCTGTTCATCCTGCTCGGTGCCGTTATGGTTCTGGCCATGCACGCCGGTTTCGCTTTTCTCGAAGTGGGGACGGTGCGGCAGAAGAATCAGGTGAACGCGCTGTCCAAGATTCTCAGCGATTTCGCTGTTTCCGCCCTGGCATATTTCTTCGTCGGCTACTGGGTAGCCTACGGGGTGACTTTCCTTTCGCCGGCCACGGCCCTGACTGCGGACAACGGCTACGCGCTGGTCAAGTTTTTCTTTCTGCTCACCTTCGCCGCGGCGATTCCCGCGATCATCTCCGGCGGCATCGCCGAGCGCTCCAAGTTCTATCCCCAGCTGTGCGCGACCCTGATGATCGTGGCCTTCGTCTATCCCTTCTTCGAGGGGATGATCTGGAATGGCAATTTCGGTCTGCAGGACTGGCTGAAGAGCAGCTTTGGTGCATCCTTCCATGACTTCGCCGGCTCGGTGGTGGTGCATGCGGTTGGCGGCTGGCTAGCTTTGGGGGCAGTGACCTTGCTCGGGCAGCGCAACGGCCGCTATCGCGACGGCCGCCTGATGGCATTCGCGCCGTCGAACATCCCCTTCCTGGCTCTGGGGTCGTGGATCCTCATCGTCGGCTGGTTCGGCTTCAACGTGATGAGTTCCCAGGCCATAGAGGGCATCAGCGGGCTGGTCGCGGTCAATTCGCTGATGGCCATGGTCGGGGGAACGGCCTCGGCGCTTCTGATCGGGCGCAATGACCCGGGGTTCCTGCATAACGGCCCCCTGGCCGGTCTGGTCGCCGTCTGCGCCGGCTCCGATCTGATGCATCCACTCGGCGCTCTGGCTACAGGGACGGTGGCCGGTGCGCTGTTCGTCTGGGCCTTCACTGCCACCCAGAACAAATGGAAGCTCGACGACGTACTCGGCGTGTGGCCGCTGCATGGCCTGTGCGGGCTGTGGGGCGGCATCGCCTGCGGCATCTTCGGGCAGCAGGCTCTGGGGGGCATCGGTGGCGTGAGTCTGCTGAGCCAGATGGTCGGTTCGGCACTGGGCGTGATGGTGGCCTTGGCCGGCGGCTTCGCGGTTTACGGTCTGCTCAAGAAGCTGGTGGGCATCCGTTTGAGCGCCGAAGAGGAATTCAACGGCGCCGATCTTTCCGTGCACCGGATCGTTGCCACCAGCAACGACTGACGCATCATCAGGGGAAGCATGCCGGCGCTTCTCAGTGAACCGCTGGCGTGCGTGCTAGACTCCCTGCCTTCTCAAGTCTGAGGAGGCTTTCTCCATGCTTCCCGAGTGCCAACTGTTCGGGACCCTGGGCTGCCACTTGTGCGAGATGGCCGAGGCGCTGCTGATGCCCTTCGTCGAGCACGGTCTGCTGGTGGAGCTGGTCGACATCGCCGAGGACGAGCGCTGGGTGGAGGCCTACGGGCTGCGCATCCCCGTGCTCCGTCGTCTGGACAGCAACGCGGAGCTGGACTGGCCATTCGACGCGGAACAGGTCGTGGCCTTCCTGAAATAGCGGGCAGCCCTATCAGCAGCCCTCGCTGCCGGGCGGGACGGCCGCAGCCGCCGACATCACGGCTGGCTCTTCTGGCTCAGGCTGGAGGCCCGGCTCTTGCGCCACAGCCAGGGTTCGACGATATCGCTCTGAGGCTGGCTCCAGAGGCCGCGTTTGGCCGATTTGGCCTCGGCTTCCAGCTGGGGGAGCGCCGAATCGCGGTTGAATTCGGAATACACCCAGGCGGCGCCCAGCTTGACCATTTCTGCGTTGACATCGAGGTCCCTGGTGCGGACGCGGGCGATCCTCGCGCCGTAGCGCGATTGCTCGACGACTTCGAAATCGACGTTCCGGTTGTAGACCAGTCGGAACAGCTGCGACCGCGCCTGCGGCCCGTAGCCTTGGGACATTTCCGGGGCGTCGATATCGGCGAGGCGGAGCTTCAGGCGTTGTTCCTGCGGGGTCAGGCAGAGCAGGCTGTCGCCATCCGGCACGTCGATGACCTTGCAGGTCCTGTCGGCGGCCCAGGCGGTGGCTCCACTGAAGAAAACGGCGGCACATATGACGAGTGGCTTCATTCCTTTGCGCGCGAGAATCCCTGCGTTCCGTGGCAGGGAGGGATAGCACATCACGCATGGCGTGATCCGGCTCTCGCTTCCTCCTTGGTTTCGGCGCTATCTCCGGTTGACAGATAATTGCAGCCATTTCCTGCATGGCTTTATTTTTTTGTGGTCTTTCTCATTCTATTGTTTTTCTTGTCCTCGCGCCTGGCTGGCTTCGGCCAGGGCTCACGGGCGACTCTGGCATTGAATGAGGGCGGGACACTTCTGTCCAGAGGTCAAAATTGGGAATGTACGGGATCTCTACGGCGCTTGATCCACATGCCGCCTGATGCTATGAGGCAGCCGAGCAGGATGCCCAAGGTATCGGCGAGCAGGTCCTCGATATCGGCGCTGCGATAGCCGGTCATCGCTTGCAGCACTTCGATCAGCAGCCCGTATCCCAGCAGGCCGAGCGGCAGGAGAAGCCGCCGTCCCGGGTAGGACAGGCGTCCGAGAAGGGCGAGGACGGCGAAGGCGAGCAGGTGGTTGCTCTTGTCCCAGCCCGTACCGAGCGAAGGGTCGGGATCCTTCGTCAGGGACAGGATCAGAACGATGGCCAGGCATATCCAGAACGCCAGGCGCGTCAGCAGCGCGAATAGTCGAAGCATTGCGGCGATCCCTACCGGCAATTCCTTTTGGGGGATCTCCTGCCCGAGCCCCGGAGGCGCGGTCTCGAGGCAGGAGAGGTTCCGCCCGCCGGCTGCCCTATAGCACCCGCGTCTGCGGGGGAGATGGTCAGTCTAGGCCGTCGGCCGGGAGGCTTCCTCCTGTTCGGCGCGCAGCGATTCGTAGGCCGGTGCGGCGTAGATGCCCACGTCGACCGCCAGCTTCAGGACATCCTCGAGATCGCAGGTATACACCAGCACGGCCTGCAGTTCGTCGTCCAGCGGTTCGCTGAAGTCCACCAGCACATAGCCGCCCTTCTCCGGATACAGACTGCTCAGCTGGACCTGGATGCGATTGAGCGCCTTGATCGGCTCGACCTTGGCCAGTTGCTTGGACTTGAGCACGAAGGAGACGTCCTGGCCGAACGAGTCGACGATCTGCTGGAACAGTTCCTCGTAGGTGTCCGCCTGGAACAGCACGGTCTCCGGCAGGCTGCCGACCACTACCCATTCGCCCAGGGGAATGGGGAAGCTGTCGTCGTAGTTGATATCGGGATTGGTCGCGAGGAAGGCTTGCGGATCGGCATAGGCCTGCGCCGCTTCTTCGGCGATCCGTGCGATCTCCTCCTCGCCCATGCAGCCCGAGCTGATTTTGCGGATGAGTTCCAGAAGTTGCTCTTTCATGGGATACCTCGACGAGGAGCAGGGCAGTCGTGCCCGGACCTCAAGGGCCCGGGCTGCCGAAACGGGACGGCAATTCTAGCACTGCGGCAGCCGTTCCGGCCGCCGGCTCTGTGCGAGGATGGGGCCTCGAAGCCCTCAGCCGATGGAGCGGCGCAAGGCGGCGATGCTGCGCTCGTGGGCGAGTTCGGCCGCGGCCTGCTCGTAGTGCATGCCGCCGACCCGGGCGAAGGCGTGGTCGCAGCCGGGATAGACGTACAGCTCCATATCCGGCCGGCCGCCCAGGCCGGCGAGGATGGCCGCACGTGCCTCGGCCGGGCAGAAGGGGTCGGCTTCGGCGATGTGCAGCACCAGGCGTCCCCGGATGTTGGCGGCTTCCGCGAGCAGATGCTCGATGCCGACGCCGTAGTAGCCCACCGAGCAGGCGACGCCAGTGCGGGCGGCGGTCAGGTAGGCGAGCTTGCCGCCGAGGCAGAAGCCGACGAAGCCGGCGCCGGCCGCGGCGTCCACTTCGGGCAGGCGGGCTGCTGCGGCGAGGGTGGCGGCGATGTCCTCGACGCCCTTGTCCACATCGAATTGCCCGAACAGCTCGAATGCCTTTTCCCGATCCGCGCCTTCGTAACCCAGCTGTACGCCCGACTCCAGGCGCCAGAACAGATCGGGGGCGATGGCGACATAGCCTTCCTCGGCATAGCGGTCGGCCACCGAGCGGATGTTGGCGTTCACGCCGAATATTTCCTGGCCGATGACCACGGCCGGCCCGCGGCCGCTCTCGGGCAGGGCGACGTAGGCGTTGAACTGGCCGCTGCCATCGCTGGCGTTGATCTGCAGGGTGGAAGCCATCGGTTTCTCCTTCATTAAAAAAAGCGAATGCCTGGGTGGATGAAGCGGGCGGGCAGGCTCACGGGCGGAGCCGGGCCGCTGCACATAGTTTCCCCCAGGTTGGCCCGGCTGCGTTTCGATTTCGCTATCTCTTTGAATGTCCGGCGAAAGAGTTACAGGCGAGCCCTGTGCCGGCTATCCGCAAAAAAGTTCCCTCGTCATAAAACCTTCATCTTCGAGAAATTCTCTTGAAATGAGATCTCGACAAGATGCCCCTCCAACAAACGTACCAACACCCAGAGCTCTTCTAATCAAATTAAAAGGGGAAATTCCTTGATGATCCGCAAGCAGTCCGCTGGCCTGATCGCCAGCGTCTCGGCTCCGGCCATCACGAGCCGGGCTTACGCAGGCTCCATCGTCGCTATCGATCGTGTTGAAAAGGAATTCAGTCTGCTGGCTGGGTGCGTGATCAACCACAACTGGGATGCAATCTGATGATCCGTCGGGAAAAGCGCGTGATGAAGAAGTCCACTCTGACCCTGGCGGTGATGGCTGGCGCCCTGGGACTCCCCCTGACTGCCGAGCAGGCCAGTGCCGCTCCGGCTTTCGTCGACGATGTGATGGGGTCTTCCTTCTTCAAGGACAGCAAGGCCACCCTGGGCCTGCGGAACTTCTACGTCAACGAGGATACCCGCCATGCCGGTCCGGGTGGTGCCCAGACGGCCAGCGACTGGGGCCAGGGCTTCGCTCTGAAGTACCAGTCCGGTTTCACCGAGGGGCCGGTCGGCTTCGGTGTCGACGCGCTGGGCCTATGGGCCGTGCGTCTGAGCGGTGGCGGCAACGGCCCGGGCGGCGATGTTCGCCCGGCTTCCTTCCCGAGCGACAGCGGTGCGCCTGTCGATCAGTTCGGCAGCTTCGGCCTCACCGGCAAGGTGCGCGTTTCCAAGACCATCGGCGAATACGGCACCCTGACCCCCAACCTGCCGGTCATCCAGACCACCGACAGCCGTATCCTGACCCAGACCTTCAACGGCGGGCAGATCACCTCCAAGGAGATCGACAACCTGACCCTGGTCGGCGGTCGCATCGACCACACGAAGACCCGCGCCTCCAGCGACATGGTCGGCTTCGGTCTGCCGGGCACCTATAACTCCCGTGCCGACAGCAACGAGTTCTACTACGGCGGCGGCGACTACAAGGTCACCAAGGACCTGTTGGTGCAGTACTACTACGCCAACATGAAGAACTACTACAACCAGCACTTCGCCGGTCTGGTTCACAACTGGGGACTGCCGGTCGGCAAGCTGACTACCGACCTGCGCTTCTTCCACAGCACCTCGGACGGCCAGAACAGCAACTCCACCAGCCGTAACGACTACGGCAGCCGCGGCTACTACGGCAACGGCCGCCAGTTCGGCAAGGTCGACAACGATGCCTACAGCGCGATGTTCACCTACAGCCTGAAGGGCCACTCGCTGAGCGCCGGTTATCAGGTGCTCACCGGCAAGAGCGATTTCCCCTTCATCGACGCCGGCGACGGCAACACCGCCTACCTGATCACCAACGCGCTGGTGGGGCGCTTCCAGCACGCCGGCGAGCGTACCTGGCTGGCCCAGTACGCCTACGACTTCGCCAATATCGGCCTGCCGGGCCTGAGGGCGTCGGCGGTCTACCTGCAAGGTAATGGCATCGACTCCGCCCGCGGCAATCTGAGCCAGCACGAGACCAACGTCCGCCTGGATTACGTGATCCAGTCCGGCATGCTCAAGGGCCTGGGCTTCACCTACCGCGGCGGTATCCTCCGCGGTCAGAACATCCCCGGCGATGCCGATCGGGATCACAACCGTCTGATCGTCAGCTACAGCATCCCGCTGCTCTGATCCTCCGGCGAGAGCGGAGCCACGCCACGGGCTCCGTTCGCGCAGACAGCTCTGCCCCGCCTCGGCGGGGCTTTTTTTCGCCGGCAGGAAAGGCCAGACTTCATCCATGCCGATGCTCACCCTTTCCCGTCTGTCCGATCTCGCCGCCTCCGCCTGGGATGCGCTGCTGCCCACGGCTCAGCCCTTCCTGCGCCATGCCTTTCTCGCCGCGCTGGAGGACAGCGGCAGCGTCGGCGGGCGCAGCGGCTGGCAGCCGGCCCACCGGCTCTGGCTCGATGATTGGGAGCGTCCCCTGGCGGCCTTGCCCGCTTATCTCAAGCGCCATTCCTATGGCGAGTACGTGTTCGACTGGTCCTGGGCCGAGGCCTGCCAGCGGGCCGGCATCGCCTACTATCCGAAGCTGCTCTGCGCGGTGCCTTTCACGCCGGTCGGCGGAGCGCGCCTGCTCGGCGAGTCCGGCGCGGCCGGACGCCTGCTCGATGCGGTGACGGCCGGGCTGGAGCAGCAAGGGCTGTCCGGCCTGCACGTGAACTTCACCGACCCGGCGGCGGATGCCTTGCTCGAGGGGCGCGAGGGTTGGCTGGAGCGCCTGGGCTGCCAGTTCCACTGGCGCAATCGCGGCTACCGGGATTTCCAGGATTTCCTCGACGCATTGGCCTCGCGCAAGCGCAAGCAGCTGCGCAAGGAGCGCGAGCAGGTGGCCGGGCAGGGCATCGACTTCGACTGGCGCGAAGGCCATCAGCTCAGCGAGGCCGAATGGGACTTCGTGCATGCCTGCTATGCCAACACCTACCGGGTACGTGGCCAGGCGCCCTATCTGACGCGCGCCTTCTTCAGCCTGCTGGCCGAGCGCATGCCCGAGGCGATCCGCGTGGTGCTGGCCCGTCAGGGCGGGAAGCCGGTGGCCATGGCCTTCAGCCTGGTGGGCGGCGACAGCCTGTACGGCCGCTACTGGGGCTGCCTCGCCGAGTTCGACCGTCTGCATTTCGAGACCTGCTTCTACCAGGGCATCGACTATGCGATCGCCCGAGGCCTGCAGCGCTTCGATGCCGGAGCCCAGGGCGAGCACAAGCTGATTCGCGGTTTCGAGCCGGTGATCACCCGCTCCTGGCACTACCTCGTGCATCCGGGGCTGCGCCATGCCGTCGCGGGATTCCTCGAGCAGGAGCGGGCGGGCGTGCTGGACTACGCGCGGCAGGCCCAAGAGCTGTTGCCCTACCGCCAGGGGTGACGGGGTAGCGGGGCGGTTCGCTCCCCTGCCTACGGGATGGTTCAGAGCCGCTTGGCGGACTTGATCAGCACCGGCGTGCGCGGCACGTTCTGGTGCATGCCGCGGTTGCCGGTGGGCACCTGGGCGATCTGGTCGACCACGTCCATGCCCTTCACTACCTTGCCGAACACCGCGTAGCCGAAGTCCCGCGAGCCGTGGTCGAGGAAGGCGTTGTCCTTGTGGTTGATGAAGAACTGGCTGGTCGCCGAATCCACCGCCTGGGTACGCGCCATGGCGAGGGTGCCGCGCACGTTGTGCAGGCCGTTGTCAGCCTCGTTCTTGATCGGCGCCCGCGGCGTTTTCTGCTGCATGTCGGCGTCGAAGCCGCCGCCCTGGATCATGAAGCCCGGGATCACCCGATGGAAGACGGTGCCGTTGTAGAACCCGGAATCCACGTAGGCGAGGAAGTTCTGCACGCTGACCGGCGCCTTGTCGGCCTCCAGCTCGACTTCGATCTCTCCGAGGCTGGTCTCCAGCAGGACATGGGGCTTGTCGGCCGCCATGAGGTTGGCGGCGAACAGCAGGGAGCAGGCGGTGAGGGCAAGTTTTTTCAGCATTCGGGGATTCCTGTTGATCCTGGTAGGTCGGCGAGCGGACCGGGCGGGCCGTCGTCGATGACTGCGAGTGAGCCAGCCGGCGCCGGGCGGCGACGCGGCCGAGGCGTTTCCGCCGCGATGATAGCCTCAGGCGTCCGCCAGCGGGGGCGGGAAGGGAGCATTCAGCGGGGCGCTGTCGAAACTTTTGATCATCTCCACAAGAATCTGCGTGGCCGGGCCGAGCGGCTTGTCCTTGTTGGCGTAGAGGTAGAAGCGCGGCTTGTGCGTGGCGCCCTCTTCCAGCGGCAGGGGCTTCAGCACGCCTTCGGCCAGTTCGCGGCCGATCAGGTGGCAGGGCAGCCAGGCGAAGCCCAGGCCGTTGCCGACGAAGGTCGCCGCGGTGGCCAGGCTGCCCACGGTCCAGCGCTGCTCGGCGCCGAGCCAGCCGATGTCGCGCGGCTGCTGGCGCCCGGTGTCGCGGATCACCACTTGCATGTGGGCCTCCAGGTCGGTGGCGCTCAGTGTGCGCTGCAGGCGGTGCAGCGGATGGTCGGGGTGGGCGACAGCGATGAAGTCGACCTCGCTCAGGGCGGTGCCCAGGTAGCCGGGAATGGTCATGCCGCAGATGGCCAGGTCGGCGGCGCCTTCCTTGAGCACTTCCTCGACGCCGGAGAGCACTTCCTCGCGCAGGCGCACCCGGCAACCGCGGCTCTGCGGCATGAAGGCCGACAGCGCGTGAACCAGGCGCAGGGTGGGGTAGGCGGCATCGACCACCAGGCGCACCTCGGCCTCCCAGCCCTGTTCCAGATGATGGGCGAGATCCTCCAGCTGGCTGGCCTGCTTGATCAACTGCCGCGAACGGCGCAGCAGCACGGTCCCGGCCTCGGTCAGCACCGCCTTGCGTCCCTCGATGCGCAGCAGCGGCACGCCGAGCTGCTCCTGCATGCGCGCCACGGTGTAGCTGACCGAGGATTGCGAGCGATGCAGGACCTCGGCGGCCTGGGCGAAACCGCCGTGGTCGACCACCGCCTGGAGGGTACGCCATTGGTCCAGGGTGACGCGGGGAGCTTTCATCGGGACATGTCCGGTTGGGAGTCGCTGGAGGGGCTGTCTGGCAAGACTAGCCCCGTCTGGTTTAGCTATCAAATTAGTCGATAGTTTATAGCGGTTTTTTCCGCTTTTTTATCGGTATATGTATTCCCTATGCTGACCCCATCCGACGCATCAACCCGATGGAGAAGCCCATGTCCCGCGTTCTGGTCATTGAAAGCAGCGCCCGCCAGGAAGGTTCCGTATCCCGCCAACTGACCCAGGAGTTTCTGGCCCGCTGGAAGGCCGCCCACCCGGCCGAGGAGATCGTCGTCCGCGATCTGGCGAGCAAGCCGGTGCCACATCTGGATATCGATCTGCTCGGCGGCTGGATGAAGCCGGCCGAGCAGCAGAGCGCCGCGGAGAAGGCCGCCCTGGCGCGCTCCAACGAGCTGACCGAGGAGCTGCTCGCCGCCGACGTGCTGGTACTGGCCGCGCCCATGTACAACTTCGGCATCCCGAGCACCCTGAAAGCCTGGCTGGATCACGTGCTGCGCGCCGGGGTCACCTTCAAGTACACCGAGACCGGCCCGCAGGGCCTGCTCGAAGGCAAGCGCGCCTTCGTCCTGACCGCCCGCGGCGGCATCTACGCCGGTACCGGCCTGGATCATCAGGAGCCCTACCTGCGCCAGGCGCTGGGCTTCATCGGCATCCGGGACGTGCAATTCATCAACGCCGAGGGGATGAACCTGGGTGGCGAGCAGATGGAGAAGGGGCTTTCGGCCGCGAAGGCCAAGCTGAGCCAGGTCGCCTGATCGGCGATCCCCGCGCCTTCTGCGTCCCGAACCGGTCGAGCGCTTGCGCCCGACCGGTTTTTCTTGTCCGGCAATCGGCCGACCTCATCATTCTGCGGGTATTTGCCGGCGACAACCGTTAGGCTATGCAGCCGTTTTATCGTCTGCATCGAGGTAGTCCCGTGTTCTCCCAATTCGCCCTGCACGAACGCCTGCTCAAGGCCCTGGCCGAACTGAAATTCGTCGAGCCGACGCCGGTGCAGGCGGCAGCGATTCCCCCGGCCCTCGAAGGATGCGATCTGCGGGTGATCGCCCAGACCGGCAGCGGCAAGACCGCGGCCTTCGTCCTGCCGCTGCTCAACCGGCTGATCGGCGATGCCCAGCCGCGGGTCAGTATCCGGGCATTGATCCTGCTGCCGACCCGCGAGCTGGCGCAGCAGATCCTGAAGGAGGTGGAGCGCTTCTCCCAGTTCACCTTCATCAAGTCGGGGCTGGTCACCGGAGGCGAGAACTTCAAGGTGCAGGCGGCGCTGCTGCGCAAGGTGCCGGACATCCTGATCGCCACCCCGGGGCGCCTGCTCGAGCACCTGAACGCCGGCCATCTTGAGCTGAAGGACGTGGAGGTCCTGGTGCTCGATGAGGCCGACCGCATGCTCGACATGGGTTTTGCCGAGGACGTGGAACGCCTGGTCGAGGAGTGTCTCAACCGCCGGCAGACCCTGCTGTTCTCCGCCACCACCGGCGGCGCCGGGATGCGCGAGATGGTCGCCAAGGTCCTGCACGAGCCGCAGCACCTGATGCTCAACCCGGTCAGCGAGCTGTCCGAGACGACCCGCCAGCAGATCATCACGGCGGACGACCCGGCCCACAAGGAGCGTCTGGTGCACTGGCTGCTGGAGAACGAGACCTACCGCAAGGCGATCGTCTTCACCAATACCCGTGCCCAGGCCGACCTCCTCTACGGGCATCTGGTCGCCGCCGGCCACAAGGCGTTCGTCCTGCACGGCGAGAAGGACCAGAAGGAGCGCAAGCTGGCCATAGAGCGGCTCAAGCAGGGCGGCGCCAGGGTGCTGGTGGCCACCGACGTGGCGGCGCGCGGCCTGGACGTGGAAGGGCTGGACCTGGTGATCAACTTCGACATGCCCCACTCCGGCGACGAGTACGTCCACCGCATCGGTCGTACCGGGCGAGCCGGCGCCGAGGGGCTGGCGATCTCGCTGATCTGCCACAACGACTGGAACCTGATGTCGAGCATCGAGCGCTACCTCAAGCAGCGCTTCGAGCGGCGGGTGATCACGGGGCTGAAGGGCAGCTACCAGGGGCCGAAGAATCTCAAGGCTTCCGGCAAGGCGGCCGGGACCAAGAAGAAAAAGACCGAGAGCAAGAAGACGGGCGCCAAGGCTGTGCCCAAGCGCAAACCGTCCTCCGCCGGTGGTGGGCAAGGCGGCAAGCCGTCGAGCGTGGTCAGCCAGGACGGCATGGCGCCGCTGCGGCGGCGCAAGCCGGCGGCGGATTAGGGCCTACTTTTGCGCCGGCGTTTCGGCGGCGGCGCGCTCCAGCCATTGCGCCAGATCGCGCCGCTTGACCCCTTGGCGCTGGGCTTCGGCCAGGCGTTCGAGCATGAAGGCGCGCCGGGTCTCGTCCTGGCCCGCCAGAGACAGGGCCAGGTCGCGGTCCGCCCAGCGCTTGATGCGTACGTACAGCCACCAGTGGAAGTACAGCCCGGCCACGGTGGTGATGACTATGATGAAGTAATCCATGAATATCCTCCGGGCCGACACCCTAGCCCATTCCGGCGTCTGCCGGAAGAGCGCAGCGCGGACGCACGGGCGTTGGGCAAAGTGCCAGAAGCGTGGTGACAATGGGGCGGGGGCGGGAGTTTAATGTTCCAACGTACAATTCCGGAGAAATACCATGCGCAAGCCTGCCTTACTGATCGCCTCCCTCACCTCGGTGACGCTGCTGCTGGGGGGCTGTGCCTCCAGCCTGCAGGGCGATGTCTATTCGCGTAGCGAGGCGCGCACCGTACAGAACGTGCGCATGGGCAGCATCGTCGCGCTGCGCCCGGTGCGCATCGAAGGCACCAAGACCCCGATCGGCGCCGGCGCTGGCGCCATCGCCGGCGGTGTGGCCGGCAGCAGCATCGGCGGTGGCCGTGGCAGCGCCGTGGCGGCGGTGATCGGCGCGGTGGCCGGCGGCCTGCTCGGCTCCGCGGCGGAAGAGGGGCTGACCCGCACCCAGGGCGTGGAGATCACCGTGCGCGAGGACGACGGCGGCATGCGCGCCTACGTCCAGCAAGTGCAGCCCAACGAGATCTTCCGCGTCGGCGACCGGGTGCGCATCCTGACCGTCAACGGCACCAGCCGCGTCGCCCACTGATCGCTTTACCTCCCCCCGAAGGGGCGTTCGCCGACTGGACTGACGCCCCGTCCGAAGCTTCCTCGCGACTTCACTCGTCCCGCTTGCCGCCAGCGTAGGCGCAGCCGCGCAGCACTTCGCCGTTCAGGCGCAGCTCCGCCGACAGGTGGCGCCGCGCGCCGCTCTTGCCGTCGACGCAAGACTGCGGCGCGACCCAGAGCTCCAGATGCTGGCCGTTGGCCTCGCTGGTGAAGTTCAGGCGGTCTCCGGGCAACTGTTCCTCCAGGTAGGGCAGGGCCTGGGGCGCCTGATTCGGGCGCTCCAGCAGCAGCCCCTTGTCGCCTATCCTGACGCTCCAGGCGGGATCGCTGCCCGTCGCCCTCAGGCTCAGGTGTTCGAAGTCGGGATCCTCGCAGGCCGGTCCGCCCCGCTCCAGACGATAGAGCTGGCTCAGGTTCAACTGGCCGTCGACGTCGGGCTGCCGGCTGCTTTCGAAGCGGCCTTTCAGATCGACGAACAGCGCTCCCCGGCCGTCGGCCATCAGTTCGTCGGCATCGCGGGCGATGCCGGTATTGCCGCCGTCCGTCACCACGAAGCGCCGCTGCTCGCCGCAGGGGCGCAGCAGCAGCTGGCCATCCCTCGCGCTCAGCTCGCCCTGCAGGCGGAGCTCCGGTGCCGGCGGGGTCTGCTCCTTGTGGGAAAAATGCGGGCAACCGGCGAACAATGGCAGAAGGGTATATAAGAAAAGACGGGCAACGCGCATGACGATCTCCTCGAGGGACGGTCACGTTACCCAGCCGTCCGACCAATCACAAGGGAGCGCACGATGATCCGCTGCAAACGCGTGTACGAGGCGGCAACCGCCGACGACGGCTGCCGGGTGCTGGTCGACCGGCTGTGGCCGCGCGGTTGCCGCAAGGACTCGCTGGGGCTGGATACCTGGTCGCGCGAGGTGGCCCCTTCGACCGAGGTACGCCGGCGTTTCGCCCACGATCCGGCGCATTTCGCGGATTTCCGCGAGGCATACCGCAGCGAGCTGGCGGCGCGCCCCGAACTTTGGTGGGGGTTGCTGGAAAAGGCCCGGCAGGGCAACTTGACCCTGCTTTACGCCGCCCGCGACGAGCAGCTCAACAATGCCCGGGTGCTGGCGGAGTTTCTCGAGGAAGAGCTGGAGCGGAGACAGCCGGGCAGCTCGCCCGTCTGCTATGCCGACGAGCAGGGATGAACCATGCCGACCGACGCCTGTGCGTCCATCGGCAGCGGCGAGGTTGTCTGGCGTCCGCGGGCCGCTATGATGGCGCTCCTTTCTATCGGTGAGTCCCATGACAGAACACAGCTCCCTCTACCTCAAACTGCTCGGCGAGACCGCTCCGATCCGCTGGGAGGAACTGCAACCCTTCTTCGCCCGTGGCGCTCTGCTCTGGGTGCACGGTTCCCTGGACCTGGTGGAGGTGGCCCTGGCCGTGGCCGAGGACAACCGGGACAAGGTGACCGGCTGGCTGACCTCCGGAGAGCTGGGCAAGGTGGAGGAGAATCGCGCCGGGGATCTGCTCGCCCGCGACCCGCAGCTGTGGGCCGTGGTGGTCGCTCCCTGGGTGCTGGTGCAGGAACGCGCGGGAAGCGAGGCGTCGGGCGAGAATGCCTGAGTTTCCTCAGGCTGAAATACATCCATTTTTCAAGGTGATTCCATGTTCGAGCCGGGGCATTTGCATCGGGAAATCCGGGCGGATGAATTGAGCGGTCAGACATTCGTCTACGACCTGTACTACGACGTCCGCGAAGATCCAGAAGAAGGCAGCATGCTGCACGTGCGCATGACCGGAACGGTGGACGGCAAGTCCTTCGCCGAGGAGTTCGAGCTGCACCGGGACACCGCCTTCAACTTCTTCGGCGTGGTGACCAAGCTCGCGGTGAAGCACGGGCTGCATCCCCGCGGAGGGCCCGTGCTGATCGGGCACGAGGAGTACGACCGGGTGTTCGAGGACATCCGCGCCAAGCTCGGCGGAACCCTGGGCACGCCGATCGACTGGGAGCACCTCAAGCGGGACGACATCTAGCCCCGCTCGGCTCGTTTTTAGCCGCGGACCCAGCGCTGGCGGGTCCAGCCGCTGAGGGCGTCGACGCCCAGCACCAGCGCCAGCATGGCCAAGATCACCGTAGACGCCTGGGCCTCCTGGAACAGGCTGAGGCTCATGTGGAGCATCTGCCCCAGACCGCCGGCGCCGACGAAGCCGAGCACGCTGGCCATGCGGATGTTGTTCTCCCAGCGGTACAGCATGTAGGCCAGCAGCTGCGGCCAGACCCCGGGCAGGGTGCCGTAGCAGAAGGCCGCGATGCGTCCGCCGCCGGCCAGGCGCACCGCCTCGGCCGGCTCCGCGGGGGTGTTCTCCAGCGCTTCGGCGAACAGCCGGCCGAGCACCCCTGCGGTGTGCACGGCCAGGGCCAGGGTCCCGGCATTCGGCCCGAGGCCGGCGGCCAGCACCATCAGCGCCGCCCAGACCAGTTCCGGTATCGCCCGCAGGGCATTCAGCAGCAGCCGCGCGCCGCCCTGCGCCAGCAGCCCGCAGCGCCCGCCGGCGGGCAGCGCCAGCAGCAGGCCGAGGGCCGCGGCGAGCAGGGTGCCGATGGCCGACATGGCCAGGGTTTCCAGGGCGCCGCGGCCGATGGCGCGCAGATGCTCGGCGGAGAAGTCCGGTTGCAGGAAGCCGCCGGCGTAGTCGCCCATCTGCTCCAGGCTGTCCGCGCCGAACAGCGCCGGCAGGTCGATCTGCAGGTAGCGGAAGGAGGCCGGCACCGCGGCGATCAGCGCCAGCAGCAGGGCGAGATTGCCCGCACGTCTCATGTCAGCCTCCCGCGCAGCAGACGGCTGAGCTGGTCGGCGAGCAGCACCAGAAGCAGGAAGGTCAGCAGCATGCTGGCCACCTCGCCGCCGGCGAACATGCGCATGGACAGGTCGATCTGCTGGCCGAGTCCGCCGGCGCCGACGAAGCCCATCACCACCGAGGCGCGGATCGCGCACTCCCAGCGATAGACGCTGTAGGAAATCATCTCCGAGGCGGCGTTCGGCAGCACGCCGTAGGCGAAGGCGGCCAGCCGCCCGCTGCCGGCCCCGAGCAGGGCGCGCGCCGGGCGCAGGTCGACCGACTCGAAGATCTCCGCGTAGACCTTGCCGAGCATGCCGGCGTAGGTGATGGCGATGGCCAGCACCCCGGCGGTCGGTCCCAGGCCGACGGCGCGGACGAAGAGCAGCGCCCAGACGATTTCCGGCACGCTGCGCAGGGCGATCAGCAGCCCCCGCACCGGCCAGCGCAGGCCGGCCGTCCACCACGCAGGCCGGCCGCCGCGGTGCAGGGCGGAAAGCGACAGGGCGCTACTGGCGAAGAGTGCGCAGGGCACGGCGATCAGCAGTGCCAGGCTCATGCCGGCGGTGGCGATGGCCAGGGTTTCCAGCGTGGCCCGGCCGAGCAGGGCGAGGAATTCGCGGCCGTGCTCCGGCGGCCAGAAGCCGGCGAGGAACTGAGCCATGGTCGTCGCGCTGTCGCCATGCAGCAGGACGCCCAGGTCCAGTTCGCTGAGGGAGAGACCCGGCCAGAGCAGGGCCAGGGCCAGCAGGGTCAGCAGCAGGCGCGGCAGGGCGGCGGGGTCGCGGGGCGCGGCGGTCGTCAGCATCGGGGAATATGCAGGATCTGCGGGGACGTCACGGGCGAGCCGGGCCGGGTCTGCAGCTGTTCGTTGGCATAGAGCGCGTCCAGCTCGGCCTGGGCGAGCGCCTGGGCCGGGCGGTCGAAGGCGATGCGGCCCTGGCGCACGCCGACGATCCGCGGGAAGTGCGCCAGCGCCAGGTCCACCGCATGCAGGCTGGCGAGCAGGGCGACGCCGCGGCGGCTGGCTTCCTCGCCGAGCACGGCGAGGGTATGGCCGGCGAGTACCGGGTCCATGGCCGACACCGGCTCGTCGGCGAGGATCAGTTCGGGCTCCTGGTACAGCACGCGGGCGATGCCGACCCGCTGCAACTGGCCGCCGGAGAGCTGGTCGCAACGCTCGAACAGCTTGTCCTCCAGATCCAGCCGGGCCAGGGCCCGGGCCGCGCCGGCGCTGTCCAGCGGATGCAGCAGGTTGAGCAGGCTCCTGGCCAGGGACCACTGGCCCAGCCTGCCGGCCAGCACTGCGGTGACCACCCGCTGGCGTGGCGGCAGCGGCGGTGCCTGGTGGATCAGGCCGATACGCGCGCGCAGCCGCTGGCGGGCGGCGGCGGACAGGCGCCAGGGCTCGACGCCGAGTAGTTCGAAGCGGCCCGCGCTGGGTCTCAGCCCGGTGGCGAGCAGGCGCAGCAGGCTGGTCTTGCCGGCCCCGGACGGCCCGATGATCGCCACCCGTTCGCCGGGAGCGACTTTCAGGTCGATATCCTGCAGGGCAACCTGGCCGTTGGCGTGGACCAGGCCCACGCCGGACAGGTCCAGGGTCACTTCAGCAGGCCGGCGGCGCGCGCCGCTTCCTCGATGCCCTGGTAGTTTTCCGGCTTGGTCTCGATGAAGCGGGTGGCCGCCTGCAGGTCGAGGATTTCCTTGTGCTCGGGCTTGGCCGGATCGAGCTTGAGGAAGGCCCGCTTGATCTTCTCCGCCAGCTGGGGATCGAGGTCGCCGCGTACCGTCCAGTTGTAGTCGAAGTAGGTCGGGGTGGTGGCGAACACCTTGACCTTGGCGGTATCCAACTTGCCGGCGGCGACCAGCTTGTCCCATACCGAGGCGTTGAGCACGCCGGCGTCCACCTTGCCGGCCTGGACCCAGGCCACGGTGGCGTCGTGGGCGCCGGAGTAGGCCACGCGGCTGAAGAAGGTCTCCGGCTTGATGCCGTCCTGCAGCATGAAATAGCGCGGCATCAGGCTGCCGGAGGTGGAGGACACCGAGCCGAAGGCGAAGGTCTTGCCCTTGAGGTCCTGCAGGGACTTCACCGCGGGATCGGCGCTGATGAACTTGCTGGTGAACTTGGCGTCCTGCTCGCGCTGTACCAGCGGGATGGCCGGATGTCCGCTGCCCTCGGTCTTCAGGCGGGTCTGGACGAAGGTGAAGCCGCCGAGCCAGGCCAGATCGAGGCGGTCCGACGCCAGCGCCTCGACCACCGCGGCGTAGTCGGAAACCGGCACGAACTTCACCGGCATGTTCAGCTCTTTTTCCAGATAGGCGCCGAGCGGCTTGAACTTGCGCAGCAGTTCGGTGGGCGCCTCGTCGGGAATCGCCGAGACCCGGAGGGCTTCGGCGGCTTGAGCGAAAACGGCGGACAGGGACAGGGCGAAGCCGGCGGCGAGCGCCAGGGTACGCTTGAGCATGGGGTTCTCCGGTTCAATGGCGGAAAAAGCACTGGGTTGCGGATTATAGAGGGGCGCCGAGGGCGCATGGCAATGGGCTGGCACATGTGCCCGGCGAAAAGCGGCGGGGTATCGCGGGCCGCTTTCCGGACGGGCCGGCGTCTACCTGACGCCGGCCTTGTTGTTCTGCAGGCTGTCGGTGGCCGACTGCAGGAAGGCCTCAAGCTGCCGCTGCGCGGTCCGGTCGTCGGGAGCGAGCCCGTCCCGCACGCTCTGCGCCTCCCGGCCCAGCCGGTAGGTGTAGACCCGCGGATCCAGGCCCTTGGGCTGGACCAGGATGCGCTCGCCCTTGATCATCGCCACGGTCTGGTCGCTGCCGGAGGGCTTGATGATGCCGAAGCCCGCATCCGTCCGGGGCAGGGCGAGCAGATCCCGTCCCCAGCACTGGTGGCGGACCTCGCCGCCCAGGCGGCCCATGATGGTCGGCACTATGTCCACCTGGGTGCCGACGGTATCGCGACGATCGCCGAATTTCTCCGTGATGCCGGGGGCGATCAGCAGCAGCGGCACATGGAAGCGGAACAGGTCCATCTCGGTCAGCTG
This sequence comes from Azotobacter bryophylli, assembly GCF_042643485.1. Classification (NCBI taxonomy): domain Bacteria; kingdom Pseudomonadati; phylum Pseudomonadota; class Gammaproteobacteria; order Pseudomonadales; family Pseudomonadaceae; genus Azotobacter; species Azotobacter bryophylli. Next base: position 89,914 of record NZ_JBHRSJ010000031.1, read on the forward strand.
CTCGTTGGCGCCGAAGCCGTGGTCGCCGACGACGACGAACAGGGTGTCCTTGTAGTAGGGCGAGCGGCGCGCCTGCTCGAAGAACCGGCCGAGCGCCCAGTCGGAGTAGCGCATCGCGGTCAGGTGCTCGTCCAGGGAGCCGTGGCCGGTCACCCGCTCCACCGGCAGGTTCTCGGGCAGGGCGTAGGGGGTGTGGTTGGAGAGGGTCTGCAGCAGGGCGTAGAACGGCTTGTCCGGGGACATCTTGCCCAGCTCGTCGGCGGCGCGGTCGAACATGTCCTGATCGGACACCCCCCAGGTCGGGTCCTGCACCACCGGGTCGACGTAATCGTTGCGGCCGATGAAGCGGGTCATCCCCTGGTTGCTGAAGAAACCGGCCTGGTTGTCCCAGGCGAAGTCGCCGTTGTAGACGTAGAGGTCGTCGTAGCCGCGGGCGCTGAGCAGCTGCGGCAGCCCGGAGAACTGGTGCCCGCCCTCGGGCGTCTGCATCAGGTATTCGAAGCCCGGCAGGTTGGGGAAGCAGGCCATGGTGGCGAACATGCCCTGATGGGTATGGGTGCCGTTGGCGAAGAAACGAGTGAACAGCAGGCCTTCTCCGGCCAGCCTGTCGAAGTTCGGGGTGATGCCGTCCGGATTGCCGAGGGCGCCGACGAAACGGCCGGCGAAGCTTTCCAGGAGGATCACCACCACGTTGCGCACCGGCAGGGTATCGGCGGCGGGGGGATGGTAGTCCCGCCGCACCGGCGCGCTGTCGGCGTCGACCAGACGGTCGTCGCCGGTCAGCAGCAGGTCGCGGACGGTCGCCTCGGCCTCCGCGGCCGGCATGCTCGGCTTGAGGATGTTGCTCTTGGTCTCGGAGAACTGGCTGCGTGCGGCGTCGATCAGGCTGAGGGTACCGTTCAGGCCTAGCTGGTTGGCGAACATGGACTCGGTGGTGAAGGCGTCGCCCCAGCGCAGCGGTGGGCCCTGGCGCAGGGTGCCGCGGGCGGCGAGGGTGGCGCCGAACAGGCACAGCAGCAGGACCAGGAGACGCCAGTGCAGGGCCGGAGCCGCGTGCCGCCGGCTCGCCAGCGCCGGGGCCGGGGCCGGCCGGGTCAGGCGATCGAGCCAGGCGAAGACGGCCCAGGCCAGGGCGCTGAGGCCGAGCCAGGCGAGCAGCAGGCGCAGTACGGGGAAGCCGTTCCAGAGCATGCTGAGCACGGTCTTCGGGTCTTCCTTCAGGTATTGGAAGACCAGGCTGTTCAGGCGCTGGTGGAACTCCCGGTAGAAGTCCAGCTCGATCAGGCCGAGCAGGATCGCCACGCTGGCGCAGGCGCCCAGCCAGTAGCGCTGCACCCGTCTGGCGGCCATCGCCCGCCCGCTGAGCAGCGACAGCAGCAGGGGCGCGCAGACGAACACCACCGCCCGCAGATCGAAGCGCAGGCCGTTGAGGAAGGCCTCGGCGAAGCTGGCGAGCGGCGTCGCCGCGGCCAGTTCGCGGTTGTAGAGCAGCAGCCCTAGGCGCAGCAGCGCGAACAGCAGGAGGAAGGCGATGGCGCTGGCCGCGGTGAAGGCGAGATGCCGGGCGGTGCCGATAGGGGATCTATCCATGATGGCTACAGGATTCCGCAAGATTTCAGAGCAGGATGCAGGCCCAGACCAGGGCGACCAGGGTCAGGGCCATGAACTGGGCGGCGCTGCCCATGTCCTTGGCGCGCTTGGACAGCGGGTGCAGCTCGAAGGAGATCCTGTCGATCGCCGCCTCGATGGCCGAATTGAGCAGCTCCACGATCAGCACCAGGAATACCGCCGCGATCATGATGGCACGCTCGGCGCGGGTCACGTCCAGCAGGAAGGCGGCGGGAATCAGCAGCAGGTTCAGCAGCGCCAGCTGGCGGAATGCCGCTTCGCCGAGGAAGGCCGCCTTGAGCCCGTCCAGGGAGTAGCTGGTGGCGTTGAGAATGCGACGGAGGCCGGTCCGGCCTTTCAGGGCCTGGCCGTCGAACGATTCGCTGGGCATGTGTGGAAGGTCTCCGCGGACTTGGCTACCGTTGGCCGGACGTCGGGCAAATGGCGCCCGATGATAGCCGATGACCACCCCCCGCTTGTCAAAGTGGGGTGAAATATTCCCGGAACGCCCGCTCGCTGTGCGGTCCGTCCTTGGGATTCCGCCACTTCGCTGTTTCAGGTCGATGAATGAAGATTTCCGCCAATCTCTCGCTGTTGTTCACGGAAAAACCCTTGCTGGGGCGCATCGTCGCCGCCGCGGCGGCCGGCTTCGACGGCGTGGAGATCCAGTTTCCCTACGAGGTGCCGGCGATTCGCCTGAAGGAAGCGCTGGAGCGGGCCGGCATGCCGCTGGTGCTGATCAACCTGCCGGCCGGCGATCTGATGCAGGGCGGCGCCGGGCTGGCAGCCGTACCGCAGCGCCAGGCGGAATTCGACGCCGCCCTGGAGCAGGCGCTGACCTACGCCGCCATGGTCCGCCCGGGCGCGGTGAACGTGCTGCCCGGCCGCCTGGCGGAAGGCGTGACGCGGGACGCGGCGCTGGCGACCCTGGCCGCCAACCTCGCCAGGGCCGCCGCCGCCTTCGAGGTGCTGCGGATTCCCGTGCTCTGCGAGGCGATCAACCCGCTGGACATGCCGGGCTTCCTGATCAATACCCCCGAGCAGCTGGACGAACTGCTGCGAGCCGTGGATCACCCCAACTGCCTGGCGCAGCTCGATCTCTATCACCTGGCCCGGCAGGAACTGGATATTCCGGCGGCCATCGAACGGCTGGCCGGGCGTATCGGCCATGTGCAGTTCGCCGACTGCCCGGGGCGGGGCGCGCCGGGCACCGGCCGGCTAGATTTCGCCGCGGCGCTGGCCGCCCTCGAGGCCGGCGGCTATCGGGGCTGGCTGGGCGCCGAGTACCGCCCGGCCGGCGCCACGGCGGACGGCCTGGAATGGCTGGCCCGCTGGCGGGCAGGGAGTTACCGGTAGTCCGTGGCTTTCACGCTGCACTGCGCGCCCTGTCCTTGGCTCCTCCCTCCCGGATGTTTTCGTCGCCGTAGAGGGCGGACCGCTGCCCCGGAACGAATCTGGCGTTCGGCTATCGAAAATCGCTGTGTCCCGGAGCGATTCGGGCCACGTTGAATGCACGCGCAAGGCAGATCGGCGGGGGAGGGAAGACCCGAGCGACGCCGGATCGCCCCGCTGCCGCGTTACCCGTCGTCGATGCAGGGAGTGCAAACGAATGACCGAACGCCGGTCCGCCCTGGACGTCGCCAGCCAAGGGGGGGCGCCATGCCGCGGATAGCCCTGTACCTGCCCAATTTCGCCGGAGGCGGCATGGAGCGGGTCATGCTGCACCTGGCGGAGGGCTTTCTCGCCCGGGGGCATGAGGTCGATCTGCTGGTGAGCAGCGCCGAAGGCCCGTATCGGCATCGGGTCCCGGCAGCCGCCCGGATCGTGGTGCTCGAACGCGCGGGCTCGCTGAGTAGCCGCCTGTTGGCTCTGCGGGCGTCTGCCGCGTCCGACTGGCTGGCTCTGGCGCGGCCCGTACTCCTGGCACGCCGCTCCGGCAGGCAGCTGCTCTGTCTGGCGGCGCTGGTCCGCTACTTGGGTGAGCGGCGGCCGGACGCGCTGATCGCTGCCTATCCCTACTGCAACCTGAGCGCCATCTGGGCCAGGCGGCTGGCGCAGGTCGGCACCCGGGTGATGCTGACCGAGCACAACATGCTGTCGCGCAAGATCGCGGCCAAGGGACGCAAGGGCGCGCAGTGGCGCGAGTTGCCGCCCCTGATCGGGCGGGGCTACCGGCAGGCCGACGCCATCGTCGCGGTTTCCCGGGGCGTTGCGGATGACCTGGGCGTCACCGCGGGCTTGCCGCGCGAGCGGATCGAGATCGTCTACAACCCCGTGGTGACGGCCGAGCTGGCCGCCCTGGCCGCGGAGCCTGAACCGCATCCCTGGCTGGCCGGGTGCGGTGAGGTGCCGGTCATCGTCGCGGCCGGCCGCCTGGTGCCGCAGAAGAACTTTCCCCTCCTGCTCCATGCCTTCGCCCGGGTGCGCAAGGAGCGGCCGGCGCGGCTGCTGATCCTCGGCGAGGGGCCCGAGCGGCCGCAGCTCGAGGCGCTGCGGGACTCGCTCGGAATCGGCGAGGACGTGGCGCTACCCGGCTTTATCGGCAACCCTTATGCGGCTTTCGCCCGCGCGGCGCTGCTGGTCCTGTCGTCGGACTACGAGGGACTGGGCAACGTCCTGATCGAGGCCCTGGCCTGCGGCTGTCCGGTCGTGAGCACCGACTGTCCCAGCGGTCCGGCCGAGATCCTCGAGGGCGGGCGGTTCGGCGAACTGGTGCCGCCGAACGATGCCGCAGCCCTGAGCGCCGCCATCCTGCGCACCCTGGCCGATCCGCTGCCGGCGGACCGGCTGCGCGGGCGCGGCGCCGAGTTCGGCCTGGAGCGCAGCGTGGCGCGCTATCTCCAGCTGCTGCTGGCCGGGGCCGAGCCGGTCGAGGTCGAGCCCCGGAGGCTCTGAGACGGCTGACGCGGTCGCCGGGACGAGCGGGGCGAACGGGCGATCTGCCGGCAATGTCCCAGTTCTGCCGTGCTCATGAAAAGGATTTTCCATGACGGAACGTCAACGCCAGACGATAGCCATGCTCCTGCCCTCACTCGCCGCCGGCGGTGTCGGGCGCTCGATGCTGCGTCTGGCCGGAGCCTTCCGGGCGGCCGGCCATCCGGTGGATCTGCTGCTGTGCCGCGCCGAAGGCCCCTACCTGTCGGAGGTCCCGGCCGGCGTGCGGGTCGTCGCCCTGCGCCGGCAGAACGGCCTGTCCACCAGGCTGCAGCTCGCCCGCATGGACCCCGGCGGCATGGCGGCCCTGGCCCGCCCCGCGTTGCTGACCTGGCGGCCGGCTCCGGTGCAGCCCTACCTGGCCGACCTGGCCCGCTACCTGAAGAGAGAGCGCCCGGCGACGCTGCTCTCCGCGAAGACGCCCACCAACCTGTTGGCGCTCTGGGCGCGGCGTCTGAGCGGGGCTCCCACCCGTGTCGTGGTCAGCGAGCGCACCCAGCTGTCCCAGGCCATCGCCATGAGCCGTAAGTGGCGCTGGCGTCATATCGCCCGACTGGTCGCCCGGACCTATCCATGGGCCGATGCGATCGCCGCGGTTTCCAACGGGGTCGCCGACGACCTCGCCGCGACCACGGGGTTGCCGCGGGATCTGGTCACCACCGTCTACAACCCGGTGGTCACGCCCGGGTTGGCCGTCCTGGCCGGCGAGCGGGCACCCCATCCCTGGCTGGAGGACGGCGGAGCGCCGGTGATCGTCGCCGCCGGTCGCCTGGTGCCGCAGAAGAACTTCCCGCTCCTGCTACGCGCCTTCGCGCGGCTGCGCGAACGGCGGCCGGCGAGGTTGCTGATCTTCGGCGAAGGGCCCGGGCGCAAGGAGCTGGAGAGCCTGGCCCGTGCGCTCGGCATCGCTGGCGACCTCGCCCTGCCGGGCTTCGAGGCCAATCCCTATGCGGCCTTCGCCCGGGCCTCCCTGTTCGTCCTGTCGTCGGACTACGAAGGCCTGCCCAACGTCCTGATCGAAGCCATGGCCTGCGGCTGTCCGGTCGTGAGCACGGATTGCCCCAGCGGCCCGGCGGAGATCCTGCAGGGCGGTCGCTGGGGCGAGCTGGTGAGCCGCGACGATAGCGAGGCGCTGTGCGCCGCCATGCTGCGCACGCTCGAGGCACCGCTGCCCAAGGACGCCCTGCGCGCCCGGGGCGGCGAATTCACTTTGGAAAACAGCGCCAGGCACTACCGGGAGCTACTTCTGGGGACAGGAGACCGGGAGCGAGCGGCGAGCAGGGACAACTGGCTGCCCGGCCTCGCCGTTCGCGGCGATCAGACCCGGTAATAGCGTCGATACCACTCGACGAAGCGGCCGACCCCCGTGTCGATATCCGTCTGTGGCGTATAGCCGAGCAGGTTGTCGAGTCTGTCGGTGTCGGCATAGGTGTTCACCACGTCGCCGGCCTGCAGGGGCAGCAGGTTCTTGCGGGCGGCGATTCCCGTGGCTTTCTCGATGGCGGCGATCAGGTCCATCAGTTCGACGGGGCGGCTGTTGCCGATGTTGAACAGCCGGAAGGGCGCGCTGCTGCGGCCGGGGTCCGGCTGCGCGGGGTCGAAGTCCGGGCAGGGTTCGGCGACCCGGTCCAGCGTGCGGATCACCCCTTCGACGATGTCGTCGATGTAGGTGAAGTCGCGTTTCATCCGGCCCTGGTTGAACACGTCGATGGGGCGGCCCTCGAGGATGGCCTTGGTGAAGAGGAACAGCGCCATGTCGGGCCGGCCCCATGGTCCGTAGACCGTGAAGAAGCGCAGGCCGGTGGTCGGCAGGCCGTAGAGATGGCTGTAGGTGTGGGCCATCAGCTCGTTGGCCTTCTTGGTGGCGGCGTACAGGCTCACCGGATGATCGACGCCGTCGCTCTCGGAGAACGGCATCTTGGTGTTGCCGCCGTAAACGCTCGAGCTGGAAGCGTAGACCAGATGCCCGACTTGCGAATGCCGGCATCCCTCCAGGATGTTGACGAAGCCGACCAGGTTGCTGTCCACGTAGACGTGGGGATTCTGCAGCGAGTGGCGCACCCCGGCCTGGGCAGCCAGGTGCACGACCCGATCGAATCGCTCGCTGGCGAACAGCGCCTCGATCCCGGCGCGATCGCTCACGTCCAGGCGGACGAAGCGAAAGTCCGGGCTGGTCTCGAGGCGGGCCAGCCGGGCTTCTTTCAGATTCTGATCGTAGTAGGCGTTCAGGTTGTCGAGTCCGACGACCGTGTCGCCGCGAGCGAGCAGGCGCTCGGCGGTGTGCATCCCTATGAACCCGGCGGCGCCCGTGACCAGAATTTTCATGGCTACCCTTCGTTCGTTCCCATGCGTTTGCCGGAAAGCCGCGTAGCCCGCCGGGGTCGGCCTCAGAGCCTGTTCACGATCCCGCGAGCGAAGGCCAGGCAAGGCGAAATCGGTTGAGGATGTGGAGTTTACGCGTGGTAAACGAGCATTCCAAAACCGATTTCAACGTTGCATTGGCCGACGCGCAGCGGATCGTGAGCAGGTACTCAGCCGGCCACCATCACGCGAATCGCCTCCAGGCGCAGGGCGGCCTTGTCGAGCATGGCCAGACCTTCTTCCCGTTGCCAACGCAGGGCGTCCAGTTCGCTGTCGCGCACGCTGGGGTTGACCGCCTGCAGCGCGGTCAGACGCGCCAGCTCCTCGTCGAGGCTGGCCTTGAAGCGCTGCTTGGCCTCGTTGACGCGCTCGGCGTGGCGCGGCGCGATCTTGCTCTCGGCGATGGCGATCTGCTTGACCAGTACGTCGCGCTGGGCCTGCACGAACTTGTTGGCGCTGCTGCGCGGTACGCTTTCCAGCTGATCGTTGAGGGTATCGAAGGCGACCTTGGGCGCCAAGTCGTTGCCGTTGGCATCGAGCAGGCAGCGCAGCGCCATCGGCGCCAGGAAGCGGCCGAGCTGCAGGGCGCGCGGCGCCACCACCTCGCTGACGAACAACAGCTCCAGCAGCACGGTGCCGGGCTTGAGCGCCTTGTTCTTGATCAGCCCGACCGCGGTGTTGCCCATCGAGCCGGACAGGACCAGATCCATGCCGCCCTCGACCATCGGGTGCTCCCAGGTGAGGAACTGCATGTCCTCGCGGGCCAGGGCCTGATTGCGGTCGTAGGTGATGGTCACCGCCTCGTCGTCGCCCAGGGGGAAGCTGGAATCCAGCATCTTCTCGCTGGGCCTGAGGATCAGGGCGTTCTCCGAGTGGTCCTCGCTGTCGATGCCGAAGGCATTGAACAGCGCTTCCATGTAGATCGGCAGGGCGTACTGGTCGTCCTGCTCGAGGATGGCCTCGACCAGCGCCTCGCCCTCGCCGCCGCCGCGGGAGTTGAGCTCCAGCAGGCGGTCGCGTCCGGCGTGCAGTTCGCTCTCCAGACGCTCGCGCTCGGCGCGGGCATCCTGGACCAGCGCCTGCCAGGCCTCGTCGTCGCCGCCGTCGAGCAGCGGCAGCAGGCGCGGGCCAAACTGGTGCTGCAGGGCGCTCCCGGTGGGGCAGGTGGCGAGGAAGGCGTTGAGGGCCTGGTGGTACCAGTGGAACAGCCGCTCTTGGGCACTGTTCTCCAGATAGGGCACGTGCAGCTGGATGCAGTGCTTCTGACCGATGCGGTCGAGACGGCCGATGCGCTGTTCGAGCAGGTCCGGGTGGGCCGGCAGGTCGAACATCACCAGATGGTGGGCGAACTGGAAGTTGCGGCCCTCGCTGCCGATCTCCGAGCAGACCAGAACCTGGGCGCCGAACTCCTCGTCGGCGAAGTAGGCCGCCGCGCGGTCGCGCTCGAGGATGCTCATGCCCTCGTGGAACACCGTGGCCGGAATGCCGGAGCGCACTCGCAGGGCATCCTCCAGGTCCAGGGCGGTCTCGGCATGGGCGCAGATGACCAGCACCTTGTACTTCTTCAGCATCTTCAGGGTGTCGATCAGCCATTCGACGCGCGGGTCGAAGCGCCACCAGCGGTTTTGCTCGTCGCCGTCCTCCTGCTGGGACTGGAAGCCGACTTCCGGATACAGCTCGGCCTGTTCGCCGGCCGGCAGCTCCCGGTACTGGTCCGGGTTCGGCAGCGGGTAGGGGTGCAGCTGGCGCTCAGGGAAGCCCTGCACTGCGGCGCGGGTGTTGCGAAACAGCACGCGGCCGGTGCCGTGGCGATCGAGCAGCTCGCGGGTCAGGCGGGCGCTGGCTTCGATATCGCCGTCGGTGACCGCGGCGAGCAGGGCCTCGCCCTCGTCGCCGAGATAGCGGTGGATGGTAGCGTGGGCCTGCTCCGAGAGCCGTCCCTGGTCGAGCAGTTCCTGCACCGCTTCGGCCACCGGCTGGTAGTTGGCGCTCTCGGCGCGGAAGGCTTCCAGATCGTGGAAACGGTCCGGGTCGAGCAGACGCAGGCGGGCGAAGTGGCTTTCCTGGCCGAGCTGCTCGGGGGTGGCGGTGAGCAGCAGCACGCCGGGGATGACCTGGGCGAGCTGCTCGACCAGGGCGTACTCGGGGCTCGGCTGTTCCGGGTGCCAGACCAGGTGGTGCGCCTCGTCCACCACCATCAAGTCCCAGCCGGCGGCGAAGGCGGCGTCCTGGGCGAGCTCGGCGGAAGTCAGCCATTCCAGGGAGACCAGCGCCAGCTGGGTGTCCTCGAAGGGGTTGCTGGCATCGCTGGCGGCGAAGCGCTCGGCATCGAACAGCGCCACCTGCAGATTGAAGCGGCGGCGCATCTCCACCAGCCACTGGTGCTGGAGGTTCTCGGGAACCAGGATCAGCACGCGGTTGGCGCGCCCTGAGAGCAACTGGCGGTGGATGACGAGGCCGGCCTCGATGGTCTTGCCCAGACCCACCTCGTCGGCCAGCAGCACGCGCGGGGCGATGCGGTCGGCGACCTCGCGGGCGATGTGCAGCTGGTGGGCGATCGGCTGGGCGCGGGCGCCCACCAGGCCCCAGAGCGAGGACTGCAGCAGTTTGCTGCGGTGCTCCAGGGTGTGATAGCGCAGGCCGAACCAGGACAGCGGGTCGATCTGCCCGGCGAACAGGCGGTCGCTGGCCAGGCGGAACTGGATGAAGTTGGAGAGCTGGGTCTCCGGCAGGCTGCAGGTCTCGTTCTGTGCATCCAGGCCGTGGTAGACGAGCAGGCCGTCGAGGTCCTCGACTTCGCGGACGGTCATCTTCCAGCCGTCGAAATGGGTGATCTCGTCGCCGGGGGCGAAGCGCACGCGGGTCAGCGGGGCATTGCGCAGGGCGTATTGGCGAGTCTCGCCGGTGGCCGGATAGAGCACCGTGAGCAAGCGGGCGTCCGCCGTGAGGATGGTGCCAAGTCCGAGTTCTGCTTCGCTATCGCTGATCCAGCGTTGCCCCGGTTGATACTGCTGCGCCATGCCTGCCTCCGTGATGAAAAAGGCCGGATATGGTAGCGGAAATGTCCGCTATAGATCGACGTCGATCGCCGGCGGATAATTGGCAAGCGTAGCGCCCGCCAAGCGAACCCGCCTGTGCGGCCCGCCGAGAGGCCTGTTTCCGTCCGTCGTCCGCCATGACTCCGATCGATGCCGAACCCGTCCCTCTAGCCGATGCCGACCTGCGCTTCCTGCCGGATTGGCTGGATGCGTCGCGAGCCGATCGCTGGCTGGCGGCGCTGCTGGCCGAGACGCCCTGGGAGCAGCCGCAGGTGCGGCTCTACGGGCGCTCCTTCGCCGTACCGCGGCTGGTCGCCTGGTACGGCGACCCCGAAGCCCGTTACCGCTATTCCGGCCTGAGCCACGAGCCCCTGCCCTGGACGCCGCTTCTGGCGGAGATCCGGAGGGCTGTCGAAGAGGCCGTCGGCCAGCCGCTGAACGGCGTCCTGCTCAACCTCTATCGCGATGGCCGGGACTCCATGGGCTGGCACAGCGACGACGAGGCCGAGCTGGGCCGCAATCCGCTGATCGCCTCGCTCAGCCTGGGTGGTGCACGGCGTTTCGATCTGCGCCGGGCCGGGCAGGGGCGCATCGAGCATTCGCTGTGGTTGGGGCACGGCTCCCTGCTGGTCATGGCCGGCGCCACGCAGCATCATTGGCAGCACCAAGTGGCGAAGACGCGCAGACCCTGCGCGCCACGCCTGAATCTGACTTTCCGCCGGGTGCATATATGAGTTCCGATGAAAACCTGATCGACTTCGGCGCCGAGCGCAAAAAGCGTATTCATGATCTGCACGAAAAACGCTTGAACGAGGTTCGCGAGGCCTTCGCTCAAGCGCTTCCATTGCCCAAAGGGAAAAAGAAGCCCAAGGGAAAGCCGAAGAAACGCTGAACATGCGTTTGATATTGAAACGCAAGTAATCATCGTCTTCTTGGCAATTGTGTAATAGCGCGCCGATAACTTGGCGCCTTCCGCTTTGTTCATCTCGTTCGAACATAAGAAAGCGGCGGGCAATATTGCCTGAAATCCTTAGGAGCCGCGCCAATGGCGGTTTTCAGCTTCGATGTGGGTCGATTGGTTGATCCATGTCAGTAATTGGCCCAACTTCCTCTTGTCGGGGGAGTTGAAGTTGACCTCGATCAATTTTTCCCGCCATCGCTCCCGTTAACTTGAAGCCATCCAAGACGAACTGGCCAAGAGGAACAGCCATGTTTATCGATGATGTAGTGATGGCCGGAGTAGTAACGGTTGCATTGATGTTAGCCTTCTTCAGCGGAGTGGGTTACTTCATCTGGAAAGACTCGCACAAACGCAAGTAGAACCAAGTCTTTTCAGTCAAAAGAGCACGCAAGGCACTTCTGGGCGACTTTGTCGCCCTTTTTTTTGCCTGTTCAATATATAACTGGCCAGCCAGCAATCTGGTCTGGCGCAGTGTTCTCAGCGTGGCCGACGGTGCTCGATTCGCGCCGGCGTGCGCCTCATCAAGATTTCTCCATCGCGGATCGACACCAGCGCGTGGCCCTGGCTACGTAGCAGTTCGTAGTCGCTGTCCGCGGATAGGATCAGGAGATTGGCCGGCCGCCCGACTTCCAGGCCGTAGCGCTCGCCCAGGTGCAGGGTTTTGGCGCCGTTCCCGGTGACTAGGTCGAGGGCGCGCTGCAGATCGGCGTAGCCGAGCATGTGGCAGATGTGCAGGCCGGCCTCGAGGATGCGCAGGATGTTGCCGTTGCCCAGCGGATACCAGGGGTCGACGATGGAGTCCTGGCCGAAGCAGACGTTCAGCCCGGCGCGGTCCAGTTCGGCGACCCGGGTCAGGCCGCGGCGCTTGGGGAAGGTGTCGAAGCGTCCCTGCAGGTGGATGCTCTCGGTGGGGCAGGAGACGAAGTTGATCCGCGACTGCTTCAAGAGGCGGAACAGCTTGGAGCAGTAGGCGTTGTCCCAGGAGCCCATGGCCGTGGTGTGGCTGGCGGTGACCCGCTCGCCCATGCCGCGCACCCGCGCCTCCTCGGCCAGCACCTCGAGAAAGCGCGACTGCGGATCGTCGGTCTCGTCGCAATGCACGTCCACCAGGCAGCCGGTGCGTTCGGCCAGGTCCATGAGAAACCTGATCGAGCTGACGCCCTGCTCGCGGGTGTTCTCGAAGTGCGGGATGCCGCCGACCACGTCGGCGCCCAAGGCGATGGCCTCGGCCATCAGTTCGCGGCCGCCCCGGTAGGATTCGATGCCCTCCTGGGGGAAGGCGACGATCTGCAGATCGATCAGGTGGCGGGTTTCCTCGCGCACTTCCAGCATCGCCTTGAGCGCGGCCAGGGTCGGATCGGTAACGTCGACGTGGGTGCGCACGTGCTGGATGCCGTGCTCGACCAGCATGTCGATGGTCTTCTTCGCCCGCGTCTTGGTGTCCTCGCGGGTGACCAGCGCCTTGCGCTCGGCCCAGCGCTCGATGCCCTCGAACAGAGTGCCGCTCATGTTCCACGCCGGCTCGCCGGCGGTGAGGGTGGCATCCAGGTGGATGTGCGGTTCGACGAAGGGCGGCACCACCAGGTTGCCAGCAGCGTCCAGCTCGCCGCCGCCGCCGCCGCCGCCGCCGCCGCCGCCGCCGCCGGCCGGCGCCAGTTGTGCGGCTATGGCGGAGATGCGTGCGCCGTCCAGTTCGATGCGGTGGAGGCCTTCACGGCCGCGCAGGCGGGCATTGACGATCTTCATGGCGAACCTTCCTTCTGCTGTGCGGAGATGGCCGCCGATCCGGCGGGCCGGATCATTCAAGCAGCTGGCCGCGCATCTGGCGAGGGGACGGAAGGTCGGAGAGAGGCCCCGCCATGGCAGTGGGGCCGGAAGAGGGGGTCAGCCGATGCTGATCGGCGGCAGCTGCGGCAGCTCGACGCTCTGCTGGCGGCGCGGGGCGAGGATTTCCGCTTCGCCGTCGACCACCAGTTCGTCGTGCTGGTTGAACACGCGGGTGGCGATGCGCACGCGGAATTTCGGCAGTTTTTCGAGGATTTCCAGACGCACGGTGAGGGTGTCGCCGAGCTTCACCGCGCGGGTGAACTGCATGGTCTGGCCCAGGTAGATGGTGCCCGGCCCCGGCATGGTGCAGGCCACGGCCGCGCTGATCAGCGCGCCGCTGAACATGCCGTGGGCGATGCGCTCCTTGTACGGGCTGCGGGCGGCGAATTCGGGGTCCAGGTGCACCGGGTTGTGGTCGCCGGACATGGCGGCGAACAGCTGGATGTCTTTCTCCTCCACGGTCTTGCTGTAAGTGGCTTGCTGGCCGACTTCAAGATCGCCATAGGGGATGTTGGTAACCTGGCTCATGCGGTTTCCTTGAAAGGTGGTTGGGAATTTCACCGAATCCGAATCCGGTGCACTGGCAGGCCAAGGCAGAGCCCCGGCCTGCCGGCAACTGTTGTTCGTCGCGTCTGCTTTCTGCGAGCAATTCGTGGCGGGCCTTGATGACTTGTCTCCGCCCGCGGTCAAGGGCCGTGTCGGGCGAAGCCCTCTATTGTAGTGCCGCGGGCCGGCGTTTTCACGGGTTGACAACAGACGGGTGTCGGTCTGCGCGCAGCGGCCCGTCGTACCTTGGCCGGCATCGGGCAAAACTGCTACGCTCGGGACGGAATCTGTCTGTCGGTTGTCCCGCGTCGCACCAATAATAAAGTCCGCCCATGAAGCGGCTTACTGGGGTCATGGCATGATCGAAAACTTCTGGAAGGACAAGTATCCGGCCGGCGTTCCCAGCGAAATCGATCCCGACCTTTACCCGAACCTCTTGGCGGTACTGAAGACCGCCTGCCAGCGCTTCGCCGACAAGCCCGCCTTCAGCAATCTGGGCGAAACCCTCTCCTACGGCGAGCTGTACCGCCGCTCCGGCTCCTTCGCCGCCTACCTGCAAGGACTCGACGACCTCCGGCCGGGCGACCGCATCGCCATCCAGCTGCCGAACGTCCTGCAGTTTCCCGTGGCCGTGTTCGGCGCCCTGCGTGCCGGGCTGGTGGTGGTCAACACCAATCCGTTGTACACCGAGCGGGAAATGCTCCAGCAGTTCAACGATGCCGGGGCCAAGGCCTTGATCTGCCTGGCCAACAAGGCCGATCTGGTCGAGGCGGTACTGCCCAGGACGGGCATCCGCCACGTCATCGTCAGCGAGATCGGCGATCTGCTCTCGCCGATCCGGCGGCTGATGGTCAACGCCGTGGTGCGCTACGTGAAGCATCTGGTGCCGGAGTACCACCTGCCCCAGGCGGTGAAGTTCACCGACGCCCTGGCGCACGGCAAGCACCTGCCGTTGCGCGAGGTCGATCCGCCGAGCAGCGAGGTGGCCGTGCTGCAATACACCGGCGGCACCACCGGTATAGCCAAGGGCGCCATGCTCACCCACCGCAACCTGGTGGCCAACATGCTGCAATGCCAGGTCATGATCGCCGCGGGGCTGGGCGAGGGCTGCGAGACCGTCATCACCCCTCTGCCGCTGTACCACATCTACGCTTTCACCTTCCATTGCCTGGCGATGCTCGTCACCGGCAACCACAACGTGCTGATCACCAACCCGCGCGACTTGCCGGAAATGATCGAAGAGCTGAAGCGGTGGAGGTTCACCTGCTTCGTCGGCCTCAACACCCTGTTCGCCGCCCTGTGCAACAACGAGGAATTCCGCCGCCTGGACTTTTCCGCCCTGAAGCTGACCCTCTCCGGCGGCATGGCCCTGCAGCTGGCCACCGCCGAACGCTGGCGGGACATCACCGGCTGCAGCGTCTGCGAAGGCTACGGCCTGACCGAGGCCAGCCCGGTGGTCTCGGTCAACCCGTTCCGTCACTACCGGACGGGCACTATCGGCATGCCGATGCCCTCGACCCTGTGCAAGGTGCTCGACGAGCAGGGCAACGAGCCGCCCTTCGGCAGTCCCGGCGAGCTCTGCGTGAAGGGGCCGCAGGTGATGAAGGGCTACTGGCAGAACCCCGAGGCCACCGCCGCGGTGCTCGACGCCGACGGCTGGCTGAAGACCGGCGACATCGCGGTGATCCAGGAGGACGGCTACATCCGTCTGGTCGACCGCAAGAAGGACATGATCCTGGTCTCCGGCTTCAACGTCTTCCCCAACGAGCTCGAGGAAGTGCTCTCCACCCTGCCGGGCGTCGCCCAGTGCGCGGCCATCGGCGTGCCCGACCGTCTCTCCGGCGAGGCGATCAAGCTGCTGGTGGTGGCCGAGCCGGGCGCCAACCTGACCAAGGAGGACGTCAGACGGCACATGCGCGCCAACCTCGTCGGCTATAAGCGGCCGAAGTACGTGGAGTTCCGCGACAGTCTGCCGACCAGCAACGTCGGCAAGATCCTGCGGCGCGAGCTGCGGGAAGAGGAGCTGAAAAAGATCGGCGGGCAGCGGACCGCCTGAACGCCCGGCGGGCGACGGCGGCTGTCGTCGCCTGCCGGGGAAATCTGCGACAATTCCCCCATCCTTCGCCTTGCCTGCAGGCGCGGGGCCTACCCGCCATTCCAGCGCAGAACTAAGCCATACCCGATGACCGACGCAACGCCCGCTATCGACTCCCTGCTGAAGAACCTCGACCACGCCCTGATCGCCGACCGCCACCGGCTGCGCCGTCAGCTGCTGGATCTCAAGAAGACTCCGGACGAGGCCCGGCTGGCGAAATGGCTGGAGCGCTTCCAGGCCTCCGCCGCCAGGGTCGAGATGCGCCGGGCCAGCGTGCCGGCGATGCGCTATGACGACCAGTTGCCCATCGCCGCCAAGCGCGACGAGATCAAGGCGGCGCTGGAGAAGCACCAGGTGCTGGTGATCGCCGGCGAGACCGGCTCGGGCAAGACCACCCAGCTGCCGAAGATCTGCCTGGAGATCGGCCGCGGGGTGCACGGGCTGATCGGTCACACCCAGCCGCGGCGTCTGGCGGCGCGCAGCGTGGCGGCCCGGGTGGCGGAGGAGATCGGCACGCCGCTCGGCGAGCTGGTCGGCTACCAGGTGCGCTTCGAGGACCAGAGCAAGGACAGCACGCTGGTCAAGCTGATGACCGACGGCATCCTGCTCGCCGAGACCCAGCACGACCGCTACCTGGAGAAGTACGACACCCTCATCGTCGACGAGGCCCACGAGCGCAGCCTGAACATCGACTTCCTGCTCGGCTATCTGAAGACCCTGCTGCCGCGCCGGCCGGACCTCAAGGTCATCATCACCTCGGCGACCATCGACCTGGAGCGCTTCAGCAAGCACTTTGGCGACGCGCCCATCGTCGAGGTATCCGGGCGCACCTACCCGGTGGAAACCTGGTATCGCCCGCTGGCCGCCGAGGTGGACGAGGAGGGCAACCGGGTCGAGGAGGACCTCACCGTCGATCAGGGCATCCTCGCCGCTTTGGAAGAGATCGCCGCCCACGAGCGCTCGGTCGGCAAGCGCCCCGGCGACGTACTGGTGTTCCTCCCGGGCGAGCGCGAGATCCGCGACTGCGCCGAGGTGCTGCGCAAGGCCAACCTGAAACACACCGAGGTTCTGCCGCTCTACGCCCGGCTGACCCCGGCCGAGCAGCAGAAGATCTTCCGCCCCGCCGCCGGGCGCAAGATCGTGCTGGCGACCAACGTCGCGGAGACCTCGCTCACCGTGCCCGGCATCCGCTACGTGATCGATTCCGGCACGGCGCGGATCAGCCGCTACAGCTACCGCGCCAAGGTCCAGCGCCTGCCGATCGAGGCCGTCTCCCAGGCCAGCGCCAACCAGCGCAAAGGCCGCTGCGGGCGGGTCGAGCCGGGCATCTGCGTGCGCCTGTACAGCGAGGAGGATTTCCTCGCCCGTCCGGAATTCACCGATCCGGAGATCCTGCGCACCAACCTGGCCGCGGTGATCCTGCAGATGCTGCACCTGCGTCTGGGCGACATCGAGGATTTCCCCTTCATCGAGCCGCCGGACGGCAAGGCGATCAGCGACGGCTTCACCCTGCTGCAGGAGCTGTCGGCGGTCGACCGCGAGGGCCGGCTGACCCCGCTCGGCCGCCAGCTGGCGCGCATCCCCATCGACCCGCGGCTGGGCCGCATGCTGCTGGAAGGCGCCCGCCAGGGCAGCCTGGAGGAAGTGCTGATCGTCGCCAGCGCGCTGTCCGTGCAGGACGTGCGCGAGCGTCCGGTCGAGCGCCAGCAGGCCGCCGACCAGGCCCACGCCCAGTGGAAGGACCCGGACTCCGACTTCGCCGCGCTGATCAACCTCTGGCGCGGGTTCGAGGAGCAGCGCCAGGCGCTGGGCTCCAACGCCTTGCGCTCCTGGTGCCGGAAGAACTTCCTTAACTATCTGAGGCTGCGCGAATGGCGCGACGCCCACCGCCAACTGACCCTGATCGTGCGCGAGCTCCAGCTCGGCATGGGCAGAACGGTGGATAGCTCTGGTCATCCACCCTACGCAAAATCTGGCTCCCGTAGGGTGGAAAACGCCGAAGGCTTTTCCACCGGACAGATCGCCCCGACCACCGACAACAAGGTCAACGCCGTCGTCCGCCAGCAAGCCGAGGCCGGCGAAGCCGCGCAGAGGGCCAAGAGCTATGCCGCGGTGCACAAGGCCATTCTCTCCGGCCTGCTCAGCCAGATCGGCAGCAAGACCGAAGAGGGCGACTACCTGGGCGCGCGCCAGCGGCGCTTCTGGGTCCACCCCGGCACCAGCATCGCCCGCAAGCGGCCGCAATGGCTGATGGCCGCCGAGCTGGTGGAGACCACCAAGCTGTTCGCACGCATGGTGGCGAAGATCGAGCCGGACTGGATCGAGCCGCTGGCCGGCCACCTGGTCAAGAAGAACCACTTCGAGCCGCACTGGGAGAAGAAGCGCGGCCAGGTAGTCGCCTTCGAGCAAGTCACCCTCTACGGCCTGATCGTGGTCGGCCGCCGCTCGGTGCATTTCGGCCCGGTCGATCCGGCGACCTCCCGCGAGCTGTTCATCCGCGAGGGCCTGGTGCGCGGCGAGATCAACAGCCGCGCCCGCTGCCTTTCCGCCAACCGCGAGCTGCTGGAGCACCTCGACGAGCTGGAGGCCAAGGCCCGCCGCCGCGACATCCTCGCCGACGAGGAAACCCTCTACGAGTTCTACGCCGCGCGCCTGCCGGCGGACATCTACCAGACCGCCACCTTCGACGCCTGGTACAAGCGCGAGAGCGTCAGCGACCCGCAGCTTTTGATCATGCGCGAGGAGGACGTACTTGCCCGCGAGGCCAGCGAGGTCACCGCCGCCCAGTACCCGGACAGCCTGCGCATCGGCCAGCTGCAACTGCCGCTGACGTATCACTTCGAGCCCGGCCATCCGCGCGATGGCGTCACGGTGCGGGTGCCGGCGCCGCTGCTGCCGCAGCTGCCGGCCGAGCGCCTCGACTGGCTGGTGCCGGGCCTGCTGGAGGCCAAGGCCGTGGCTCTGGTGCGCGGCCTGCCCAAGGCGATCCGCAAGAACTTCGTGCCGGTGCCGGACTTCGTCCGCGCCGCCCTGGGCAAGATCGCCTTCGCTGAAGGTTCGCTGCCCGAGGCCCTGGGCCGCGAGCTCATGCGCATGACCGGCGCCCGGGTGCCCGAAGAGGCCTGGGCCGAGGCGGCGCAGCAGGTGGAAAGCCATCTGAGGATGAACATCGAGGTGGTCGACGCCCGCGGCAAGTTCCTCGGCGAAGGGCGCGATCTGGCCGAACTGACCGCCCGCTTCAGCGAGGCCAGCCAGGCCGCCCTGGCCCTGCCGGAGCGCAAGGCCGAGGCCGGGCCGGTCGAGGCCAGGGGCTTCAGCGTGGCCGAGAGCGCCCAGCAGAAGATCGCGGGACTTTCCATGACCGTCTACCCGGCGCTGGTGGAAGAAGGCGGGGTGGTTCGGGAGGGTCGCTTCCCGACACAGGCCGAGGCCGACCATCAGCATCGGCGCGCCCTGCAACGCCTGCTCCTGCAGCAGTTGAGCGAACAGGCGAAGTTCCTGCGCGGCAAGCTGCCCGGCCTCACCGAACTGAGCCTGCTCTACCGCGACATGGGCAAGCCGGACGCCCTGGTCGAGGACATCCTGCTGGCCAGTCTGGACGGCTGCATCCTCGAAGGCACCGATCCGCTGCCCCGCGACGGCGCCGCCCTGGCCTCGCTGGCCGAACAGCAGCGCAGTGCCTGGAGCGAACACGCGGCGCGCCTGGCGAAGCTGGTGGTGGACATCCTCAAACTGCGCCACGACCTGCAGAAGCGCTTCAAGGGCAAGATCGACCTGGCCCAGGCCATGGCCCTCAACGACATCAAGGCCCAGCTCGCGCGGCTGATCTACCCCGGCTTCGTCCGCGACACCCCGGCCGAATGGCTCAGGGAATACCCGCGCTACCTCAAGGCCATCGAGCAGCGCCTGGACAAGGTCGGCGCCCAGGTCCAGCGCGACCGCGTCTGGACCGGCGAACTCACCGGCCTCTGGGAGCAGTACCAGGCCCGCGCCGCCAAGCACGCCCAGGAAGGCAAACGCGACCCCGAACTGAGCCTCTACCGCTGGATGCTGGAGGAGTACCGGGTATCCCTGTTCGCCCAGCAGCTGGGGACGAAGATGCCGGTGTCGGACAAGCGTCTGGCCAAGCAGTGGGCGACGGTGGAAGGCTGAGTCCGTCAGGGGAGTGCTGACTGGGCCGGCGGCGCCGCTCCCTGCCGACTCCCGGCGGCTCCTGCCCGACGAGGCTGGCTGAACCCGGCTGCCTCATCCTGCGACGGGCGCCGGCCTGCCTTCCTGCGGCCAGGTAGTGCCCGAACCGCCGCTTCCATGAGGGAGAACTCGGGCCTACTGCTGCTGTCCGGGCTGCTTGCGGCCCAGTTCGGTGTATTCGTCCCGCAGCGTCTTGAGCTGCTTGGCCGTGCGGTCGTCCAGCGCCATTAGGTCGTTGCGCGCGTCCTTCGAGGCTCGCAGCAGTTCGTCCAGCTTGATGTGGATCTCGTCCGTGTCGCGGTTCTGGGTGTTCTGGATCAGGAAGACCATCAGGAAGGTGATGATGGTCGTGGTGGTGTTGATGATCAGCTGCCAGGTGTCGTTGAAGTGGAACAGCGGTCCGGTCACCGCCCACAGTGCGATACCGGCGATGGCCAGGCTGAACGTCCGGGCGCTTCCTGTCCTCTCCGCCAGCCACTTGCAGAACGTCTCGAAGCCTTTGTTTTTCATGGCGGACTCCCCGTTGTCGGTCACGTAGTTTGGACAGCCGGGGAGCTGCCGGAATTCCTGAGTCGAGCACTCGGATACCGCTGCGCCTGTCGGATCGTGCGCGGCCTTCCCGAGCGGGCGGATTGCAGCAGGCCGTCTTGCCGTCGCGGGGACTTTCCCGCGGGGGCGGCGAGCGCTCGGGGCCCGCTGCCGGGCCCCGGCTCCACTCAGGCGACCTTGAACACGGCGACCGCCTGGACCAGCTCCTCGGCCTGGCCCTTGAGGCTTTCCGCGGCGGCGGCCATCTCCTCGACCAGGGCGGCGTTCTGCTGGGTGGCCTGGTCCATCTGGGTCACCGCCAGGCTGACCTGCTCCACCCCGGTGCTCTGCTCGCGACTGGCGTCGCTGATCTCGCCCATGATGCCGGTCACCCGCTGGATGGCGGTGACCACTTCCTTCATGGTGGTGCCGGCCTGGTCCACCAGCTCGCCACCGGCGGTGACGCTGTGGACGTTGGCCTCGATCAGGCGCTTGATCTCGTTGGCCGCCTCGGCCGAGCGCTGGGCGAGGGCGCGCACCTCGCCGGCGACCACGGCGAAGCCGCGGCCCTGCTCGCCGGCGCGGGCCGCCTCCACCGAGGCGTTGAGGGCGAGGATGTTGGTCTGGAAGGCGATGCCGTCGATCACGCCGATGATGTCGGCGATCTTGCTGGAGCTGCCGTGGATGTCGCGCATGGTCTCGACCACCCGCCCGACGACCTCGCCGCCGCGCAGCGCCACCTGGGAGGCGTTCAGCGCCAGTTGGTTGGTCTGGCTGGCGCTGTCGGCGTTCTGCCGGACGGTGCCGCCCAACTGCTCCATGGAGGCCGAGGTCTGCTCCAGAGCGCTGGCCTGGCTTTCGGTGCGCGAGGAGAGGTCCTGGTTGGCCTGGGAGATCTGCGCGCTGGCCACGGCCACGCTCTGGGCGCCCTGGCGGACATGGGTGACCACGCCGAGCAGGCTGTCCTGCATGTGCTTGAGCTGGGCCATCAGGCTGCCGTCGTCGCCGCGGCGCAGGCGGATCGGCTCGCTCAGATCGCCCTGGGCGACGCGGTTGGCGATGGCCGCGGCATCTTCCGGATCGCCGCCGATCGGGCGCAGCACCAGGCGTTCCAGGGCCAGGCTGAGGCCGAGGGAGACCACCACGATGCTGATCAGGGTGAGGATCGTGGCCACGGTGTTCAGCCGGGCGAGGCCGGCCATGATCTCGTCCTCCGGCACGCTGGCGACCAGCGACCAGGGGGTGGTGGTGGCGCCGACCTTGACCGGCATGAACAGGCGGCGGACCTCGACGCCGAGCCGCGGGTCGGTGACGAAGTCGGCGTAGGGCTCGCCCTGCTGCAGGCGGGCGAGGATCGCCGGGGGCAGGCCGATCTTGTCCATGCCCTGGCCGACGTTGGCCGCGTCGCGGTCGCCGACGATCAGGCCGCCGTGGGACAGCAGGGTGGCGTAGCCGCTGTCGTAGATGCGGATGGCGCCGATCAGGTCCTGCAGGTCGGCCAGGGCGATATCCACTCCGGCCACGCCGAGAATCCGACCGCCTACCTGGATCGGCACGGCCAGGGTGGTGATCAGCATGTCCTTGCCGGCGACCGGGTAGATATAGGGCTCGATCAGCGCCGGCTTGCCGCTCTGCTTGGCCAGCAGGTAATAGTCGCCGGCGCCGGGCTTATCGTAGTCGACCAGTGGCTCCACGGTGATAGTGCCGGAGCCGCGGTTCCAGTAGGGGACGAAGCGGCCGCTGGAGTCGTGGCCCGGCTGGCCGACGTACTGGCCGTCCTGGCCGTCGAAGGCGTTGGGTTCCCAGGCGGTCCAGGTCGCGAGAAGGCCTGGGTTGCCGGCCAGCACGCCCTTGAGCAGGGCATTGGCGGCGGCACGATCGATCATGCCGTCGGCCCGCATGTTGCCCAGGGCATCGCCCATCACCCGGGCCGCATTCAGGGCTTCCTCGATCCGCGCGGTGACCTTGGCGCCGTTGTTCTCGGCCAGTTGCCGGGTGAAGGCCATGGCCGTTTCGTTCTGCATCGACGCGGCCTGCCGGCTCAGTACCGTGACCGTGACCGCCGATCCCACCACCACGATGGAGATCACCCACAACAGCAACCTGGTCCTCAGGCTGATTTTCTTCCGTTCCAATTCCTACCCCTTGGTTGATTGGTCCTCGAAATGTCGGATCGGAAGCCGGGCTGCGGGAGCGCCGTGTTCCAGTACGGGGCATCTGAGACTGCCGTGCCAGCTTCCTTTTTCCTGACTGAAAGCACAAAACATGCCGATGCACCAGGACAGGGCGAGGTGCCCGTGCCGTCTGGGCTTGAGGGAGAGGGGACGGTTCGCCTTCCGGAGCAGTTGCCCCATCGTTGGCTGGCATAATGCCATCTTGGGGCGTCCCGCGAGGTCGACTGTCCATAAACGGTGCATGGAGGCGACGCTGGCTTGCACCGTATCGGTCAGCCGGTTCGGGCGCTCTGGGACGGGTGTGAATGGTTCGCGGACAGGCGCTCTGAAAAGAGGAAGCCCGCGCGAGGCGGGCTTCGGAGGGGCCGAACTGGCGGTAGACCGACCGGAATCGACTGGTCGGGCTCAGGCGACCTTGAACACGGCGACCGCCTGGACCAGCTCCTCGGCCTGGCCCTTGAGGCTTTCCGCAGCGGCGGCCATCTCCTCGACCAGCGCGGCGTTCTGCTGGGTGGCCTGGTCCATCTGGGTCACCGCCAGGCTGACCTGCTCCACCCCGGTGCTCTGCTCGCGACTGGCATCGCTGATCTCGCCCATGATGCCGGTCACCCGCTGGATGGCGGTGACCACTTCCTTCATGGTGGTGCCGGCCTGGTCCACCAGCTCGCCGCCGGCGGTGACGCTGTGGACGTTGGCCTCGATCAGGCGCTTGATCTCGTTGGCCGCCTCGGCCGAGCGCTGGGCGAGGGCGCGCACCTCGCCGGCGACCACGGCGAAGCCGCGGCCCTGCTCGCCGGCGCGGGCCGCCTCCACCGAGGCGTTGAGGGCGAGGATGTTGGTCTGGAAGGCGATGCCGTCGATCACGCCGATGATGTCGGCGATCTTGCTGGAGCTGCCGTGGATGTCGCGCATGGTCTCGACCACCCGCCCGACGACCTCGCCGCCGCGCAGCGCCACCTGGGAGGCGTTCAGCGCCAGCTGGTTGGTCTGGCTGGCGCTGTCGGCGTTCTGCCGGACGGTGCCGCCGAGCTGCTCCATGGAGGCCGAGGTCTGCTCCAGGGCGCTGGCCTGGCTTTCGGTGCGCGAGGAGAGGTCCTGGTTGGCCTGGGAGATCTGCGCGCTGGCCACGGCCACGCTCTGGGCACCCTGGCGGACATGGGTGACCACGCCGAGCAGGCTGTCCTGCATGTGCTTGAGCTGGGCCATCAGGCTGCCGTCGTCGCCGCGGCGCAGGCGGATCGGCTCGCTCAGATCGCCCTGGGCGACGCGGTTGGCGATGGCGGCGGCGTCTTCCGGATCGCCGCCGATCGGGCGCAGCACCAGGCGTTCCAGGGCCAGGCTGAGGCCGAGGGAGACCACCACGATGCTGATCAGGGTGAGGATCGTGGCCACGGTGTTCAGCCGGGCGAGACCGGCCATGATCTCGTCCTCCGGCACGCTGGCGACCAGCGACCAGGGGGTGGTGGTGGCGCCGACCTTGACCGGCATGAACAGGCGGCGGACCTCGACGCCGAGCCGCGGGTCGGTGACGAAGTCGGCGTAGGGCTCGCCCTGCTGCAGGCGGGCGAGGATCGCCGGGGGCAGGCCGATCTTGTCCATGCCCTGGCCGACGTTGGCCGCGTCGCGGTCGCCGACGATCAGGCCGCCGTGGGACAGCAGGGTGGCGTAGCCGCTGTCGTAGATGCGAATGGCACCGATCAGGTCCTGCAGGTCGGCCAGGGCGATATCCACTCCGGCCACGCCGAGGAACTGGCCGTTAGCCATGATCGGCACGACCAGGGAGGTGATCAGCATGTCCTTGCCGGCGACCGGGTAGATATAGGGCTCGATCAGCACCGGCTTGCCGGTCTGCTTGGGCAACTGGTAGTAGTCGCCGGCGCCGGGCTTGTCGTAGTCGAGCAGGGCCTCCTGCACGATGCTTCCGGAGCCGCGGTTCCAGTAGGGAATGAAACGGCCGCTGGTGTCGTGGCCCGGCTGGCCGACGTACTGGCCGTCCTGGCCGTCGAAGGCGTTGGGCTCCCAGCCGGTCCAGGTCCCGAGGAGATCCGGGTTGCCGGCCAGCACGCCCTCGAGCAGGGCATTGGCGGCGGCGCGGTCGGCCTTGCCCTTGGCTCGCATGCTGCCCAGGGCATCGCCCATCACCCGGGCCGCATCCAGGCCCTTCTCGATCCGTGCGGTGACCTTGGCGCCGTTGTTCTCGGCCAGTTGCCGGGTGAAGGCCATGGCCGTTTCGTGCTGCATCGACGCGGCCTGCCGGCTCAGCACCGTGACCGTGACCGCCGATCCCACCACTACGATGGAGATCACCCACAACAGTAACCTGGTCCTCAGGCTGATTTTCTTCCGTTCCAATTCCTACCCCTTGGCTGATTGGCCCTCGACATGTTCGGACGGGAGGCTGGGCGATACCGGCTTCGGCCAGGCCGCCAGCGAAGGCTTGCTGGCGCGTCTTGTTCCTGTGCGGGGCGTTTGAGACGACCGTACCGGCCTCCTGTCCCTCTCCGGAAAAGCACAAAGCATGCCGCTGCACCAGGAGAGGGCGGAGAAGCCCGTATTCATTGGGTTAGAGAAAGGCGATCCGCTCGGAAAAGGGGAAATGCGCCCCGTTTTGGATAGCTAAATGCCATTATCGAGCAGCCTGAAAATTCCATGTCCATGAAGCGTGCATGGGCATGGGTAGTGGTCCGTTCGGGGAATATTCCGCCTCTGCGGAGTAGAGCCTCATGCCCGCCAGCGGCTCGGGCCGATCGCGAGCTGGACGCCGGAGGACCGAGGGCGAAGAAAAAAGTTTCGCCGCGAAGTTTTAATTCCTTACATGCAGCATGGACTCTGCCTTAATATCGCGCCGGCATCACCGGCGCAGTTCGACCGGAACATTTACAAAACGGAGTTTGTCATGTTCGAGAAGTCTATTTTCGCTGCACTTTTCGCCCTCACTTCCACCTGTTGCCTTGCCGATCCCGGCGGAGGCGACGTCGGCGTGCGCAACGTGCGTCTGGTCGACACCATGCACGAGCAGTGGATCAGCGCGACCGGCTACAACAAGACCGGCAGGACGCTGCCGGTCGTCACCGTCACCTTCCAGCTGTTCAGGAACGGCCAGGTGATCGGCACCCAGATCAGCGAATTCAGGAACATCGGCCCCGGCGATGCCTGGAGGATCTGGCAGCCCGTTTCCAGCAAGCGCGTGGATGGTCTGGCCGCCATCGATGCCCGCTCCTTCGGGGAGCAGACCGCCTCGGGCCTGACGGCCAGCGCCGCGCCCCAGTAGTTTCCGCACAGCTCATCCCTCCTGGCGTCTTCCTTCGGTTGACGCCAAGGCCCGTCCTTGCGCGCGCGAGTGCCCCGAACCCTCCGGCCTGCCCCTGACAGCGCTCATTTCCGGCTGCGGGCGGCGTCCCGGTAGGTTTTCGGCAGTTCGCCGGTCCACTGGCGGAACGCGCGGGTGAAGGCGGAAGGCTCGGAGAAGCCCAGTTGCCGGGAGATCTGGCTGATCGGCATGGACGGCTGGCTCAGATAGTGGATCGCCATGTCGCGGCGCAGGCCGTCCTTGAGGCCCTGGAAGCTGCTGCCTTCGGCGTCGAGCTTGCGTCTCAGGGTCCGCTCGGTGAGGTGCAGCGCGGCGGCGGTGTTCTGGATGGTGGCGCCGCCCAAGTCGTCGGATCGTTCCAGATGATCCAACACGCGCCGGGTGTAGACTGGGTAGTAGGCCGGGCGGGTGACCCAGTCGAAGGGCGCGCGCCGCAGGTGGTTGGCCAGAGCCTCGGGAGTCTGCACCACCGGAGCGGCGAGCATTGCGGCGTCGAACACCAGGCAATTGCTCGGCTGTTCGAACTTCGCCGGGCAGGGGAACATCAGCCGGTACTCGGCCAGGTGCTCGGGCGCCGCATGGTCGAAGGCGACGTGCTTCAGGGGGATGCGCTGGCCGATCAGCCAACTGGGAAAACGGTGCCAGAGCAGCAGGAGGAATTCCCGCAGCAGGAAGTCGGGATCCTGGGCCGGGTCGGTGAGGATCATCGAGAAGCACGCCTCGTCGCCCTCGACCTTCAGCTCCAGACGCAGCGAGTCGTTCACCAGGTTGTAGAAGTGGCCGAGCTTGTAATAGACCGAGCGCAGGCTGCGCGAGTGGATCACCTGCTTGGCCATCAGCGCGAAGAGGCCCTGCCGGCAGCGCTGCGCGCCCATGCCGAGGAACTCGTCGTCGCCCAGGCGCCAGATCGCCCGCATCAGCCGGCTGAACTGGTCGGGAGTGATGCGCAGGTGCGGGTTGTCCAGGAGCCGGCGGCTGATGCCCGCCTCGCCGAGCAGCACGTCCTCGTCGAGCCCGCGGCGGCGGGCGGCGTTCATCAGCACGCGGGCGAAATGCATGGAGATGGAATAGCGCTTGATGCTCATGGGCTCCGTCCGGCTGGAGAGGGGAGTCGGCAGTCTATCCGCAATGCCGCTGTCCGTTAATGTCAAGTTTGAGGCTGGATTCGTTATTGCCGGCTTTCGCTGGCGGAAGGAAGCTAACCGCCATTCGTGGACACCCGTCCGACACCCTCGGAAGGGCGTCTGTCCCAGGCATTCACAAGGAAGCCCATCCATGCGTGCACAAGTACAAGAAGTGGTCATCGTGAGCGGCGTCCGTACCGCCATCGGCGATTACGGCGGCAGCCTCAAGGGGCACCGGCCCACCGAACTGGCCGGCCTGGTGGTCGCCGAGGCGGTGCGCCGGGCCGGAGTCGACGCCGCCGGTGTCGGCCACTGCGTATTCGGCAACGTCATCCACAGCGAGCCGGCCGACATGTACCTGAGCCGGGTGGCGGCGATCCGCGGCGGGCTTCCCGAGCAGACCCCGGCACTGACCCTCAACCGTCTCTGCGGTAGCGGCCTGCAGGCGGTGGTCAGCGCCGCCCAGCAGATCCAGCTCGGCCTGTGCGACACCGCGGTGGCCGGCGGCGCCGAGTCGATGAGCCTCGCACCCTACCACCTGCCCACGGCGCGCTTCGGCCAGCGCATGGGCGACGGCGTGACCGTCGACCCCGTGGTCGGCGCCCTGCAGTGCCCGTTCAACCACTACCACATGGGCGTGACCGCGGAGAACGCCGCCGAGAAGTACGGCGTCACCCGCGCGCAGCAGGACGAGCTGGCCCTGGAAAGCCATCGGCGCGCCCAGCACGCCGTCGAGCAGGGCTATTTCAAGGAACAGATCCTGCCGATCGAACTGAAGAGCCGCAAGGGCTCGACCCTGTTCGATACCGACGAGCACATCCGCTTCGACTGCCGTCTCGCCGATCTCGAATCGCTGCGCCCGGTGTTCAAGCAGGGCGGTACGGTCACCGCGGGCAACGCCTCCGGCCTCAACGACGCCGCCGCCGCCCTGGTGCTGATGGAGCGCGGCAAGGCCGAGGCCGAGGGGCGCTCGATCATGGCCAGATTGGTCGATTACGCGGTGGTGGGCGTCGATCCCCGCATCATGGGCATCGGCCCGGTGCCGGCCATCCGCCAGTTGCTCGAACGCAACGGCCTGGGCGCCGACGACATCGACGTCTACGAGGTCAACGAAGCCTTCGCCGCCCAAGCCCTGGCCGTCGCCGGGCAACTGGACCTGCCCCGCGAGCGCCTCAATCCCAACGGCAGCGGCATCTCCCTGGGACATCCGATCGGCGCCACCGGTGCCATCGTCACGGTGAAGGCGATCTACGAGCTGGCCCGCATTCAGGGCCGTTACGCCATCGTCAGCCTGTGCATCGGCGGCGGGCAGGGCATCGCGGTGCTGCTTCAGCGCCCCTGATCCCGCTCCATCCCATCTTTCCGACCCGGTCGTCGCCCCGCGTGGCGACGGCAAGGATGCGCGTGGCCTGCACGGCCCGAATCACAAGGAGTATCACGGTATGTACAGCGGCAAGGCGATGAGCCTGCGGGCACTGGAAGCGGGACTGGTCGAGCTGACCCTCGACCTGCAGGACTCCTCGGTCAACAAGCTGAACCGGCAGACCCTCGACGAGTTGGCCGAGGTCATCCGGTTGCTCGAGAGTCACACCCACGAGATCGAGGGGCTGCTGATCGTCAGCGCCAAGCCGGCGTTCGTCGTCGGCGCCGACATCACCGAATTCACCGCGGCCTTCTCCCGCAGCGAGAGCGAGCTGCGCGACTGGATCCGCCAGGTGCACGCGCTGTTCGGCGCGCTGGAGGCCCTGCCGTTCCCGAGCGTCACCGCGATCAACGGGCTGGCCCTGGGCGGCGGCTTCGAGCTGGCCCTGGCGGCGGATTTCCGCGTCCTGGCCGCGGACGCCCGGGTCGGCCTGCCGGAAGTGACCCTGGGCATCTGCCCGGGCTGGGGCGGCACCGTGCGCCTGAGCCGGCTGATCGGCGCCGAGGCGGCGCTGGGGTGGATGCTTTCCGGCAAGCCCCAGGCCGCGGCCAAGGCGCTGGAGCTGGGCGCGGTCGACCGGGTGGTCGCCCCCGACGAGCTGCGCGGTGCCGCCCTGAACCTGTTGCGCATGGCCGCCGGCGGCGAGCTATCGCTCATCGGCAACCGCGCCCGCAAGCAGCAGCCCCTCGGCGACAGCCCGGAGGCGCGCGAGCGGCTGGCCATTCTGCAGCAGCACTACGGCAGCAAGCTGGACTCCCACTATCCGGCGCCGGCGGCGATCCTCGCGACCGTGCTGGAGCACGCCACGCTGCCGCTGGGCGAGGCGCTGGCGATCGAGGCGCGCACCTTCTCGGCCCTGGCCAAGTCGGACGTCGCCCGCGCCCTGGTCGGGGTCTTCCTCGGCGACCAGCTGGTCAAGAAGAAGGCCCGGGCCTGGAGCGGCAAGGCCGAGCCGGTGCGCCGCAGCGCGGTGCTCGGCGCCGGCATCATGGGCGGCGGCGTGGCCTTCCAGTCGGCTTCCTCGGGCATTCCCATCGTCATGAAGGATATCCGCGGCGAGGCGCTGGAGCTGGGCCTTAAGACCGCCGGCCAGCTGCTCGACCGGCAGGTCGACAAGGGCCGGCTGGATGCGGCCGGCAAGCAGCGGGTGCTGGACAACATCAAGCCGGCACTGGACTACCGTGATTTCGCCGAGGTCGATCTGGTGGTCGAGGCGGTGGTGGAGAATCCCAAGATCAAGGCAGCCGTGCTGGCCGAGGTGGAGAGCAAGGTGCCGGCGACCGCGGTGCTGACTTCCAACACCTCGACCATTTCCATCGATCTGCTGGCACAGAGCCTCAAGTATCCGGAGTCCTTCTGCGGCATGCACTTCTTCAACCCGGTGCACCAGATGCCGCTGGTGGAGGTGATCCGCGGCAGCCGTAGTAGCGAGGCGACCATCGCCCGCACCGTCGCCTACGCCAGCGCCATGGGCAAGACCCCCATCGTGGTCGGCGACTGCCCGGGCTTCCTGGTCAACCGCGTGCTCTTTCCCTACTTCAACGGCTTCAACCGGCTGCTCAAGGACGGCGTCGACTTCGAGCGCATCGACCGGGTCATGGAAGCCTTCGGCTGGCCGATGGGGCCGGCCTACCTGGCCGACGTGGTGGGCATCGACACCATGGTCCACGCCGACCACGTGCTCCAGGAGGGCTTCCCGGAGCGCATGGGCCACGACGGCGAGCCGATCATGGACGCGCTCCTGGCCAGCGGCGCGCTCGGCCAGAAGAACGGCCGGGGTTTCTACGAGTACACCGTGGATGCCTCCGGCCGGCGCAGCAAGCGCCCGGCGCCGGCGGCCCGCGCGCTGATCGCCGGGCGGGCGGCACAGACCGCGGAGGTCTCCGACGAGGAGATCGTCGACCGGCTGATGATCCCCCTGTGCCTGGAAGCGGTGCGCTGCCTGGAGGACGGCATCGTCGAGACGCCCGAGGAAATCGACATGGGGCTGCTGCTCGGCATCGGCTTCCCGCGCTTTCGCGGCGGCGCCCTGCGCTACATCGACACCCTGGGGCTGGACGCCTTCGCCCGCAAGGCCGAGGCCCACGCCCGGCAGGGCGCGCTCTACCGACTGACCGATGATTTCCGCGCTCGCCAGCAGGCGGGCCGCGGCTACTTCTGAGCCTGTGTGCCGAGGACGGCGCTCACCCGACAATAAGAGGAAACGACCATGAGTGACTACGTTCATCCCTACCGCGACACGGAATTCGTCCTGGGCGAGCTGGTCGAGCTGGAGCGCTTCTGCGCCGAAGCCGGTCTGCAAGACGTCAACGGTGAACTGGTTTCCGCCATTCTGGCCGAGGCCGGCCGGCTCGGCTCCGAGGTACTGGCGCCGCTCAACGCGGTCGGCGATGCCCAGGGCGCGAGCCTGGGCGAGCAGCACGTTGAGGAGACTCCGGGCTTCGCCGATGCCTACCGGCAGTTCAGGGAAAGCGGCTGGACCTCGCTGACCGCCGCCGAAGCCTGGGGCGGACAGAACCTGCCGAACGTGGTAGGTACCGCGGTCAACGAGATTTGGCACTCGGCGAACATGGCCTTCGCCCTCTGCCCGATGCTCACCCAGGGCGCCATCGAAGCCATCGCCCATCACGGTTCGGCCGAGCTGCAGGCGGCCTATCTGCCGCAGCTGGTCAGCGGCGAGTGGACCGGCACCATGAACCTCACCGAGCCGGATGCCGGTTCGGACCTGGCGGCGATCAAGACCAAGGCCGTGCCCAATGGCGACCACTATCTGATCAGCGGACAGAAGATCTTCATCACCTGGGGCGACCACCGGATGACCGATAACGTCGTCCACCTGGTCCTGGCGCGGCTGCCGGACGCGCCCGCCGGGGTCAAGGGCATCTCCCTGTTCATCGTGCCCAAGTACCTGCTCGACGCCCAGGGCCGGCCGGGGGCGCGCAACGACGTGCGCTGCGTCTCCTTGGAGCACAAGCTGGGCATCCACGGCAGCCCGACCTGCGTGATGAGCTTCGGCGACAAGGAGGGTGCGGTCGGCTATCTGGTCGGCGAGCCGCACAAGGGCCTGGCCTGCATGTTCACCATGATGAACCACGCCCGCCAGAGCGTCGGTCTGCAGGGCCTGTCGATCTCCGAGCGGGCTTACCAGCAGGCCCTCCAGTACGCCAGGGAGCGCCTGCAGGGCACCCGCAAGGACGGCAGCCGCTTCCCGATCATTGAATACCCCGACGTGCGTCGCATGCTGCTGACGATGAAGGCGTCCATCGAGGCGATGCGCGCCCTGGCGCTGGTCGCCGCCGCCGAGGTCGACCGTGTCGCCCATGCCCAGGACCCGACCGCCGCCGCCCGTCACCAGGGCCGCGTGGATCTGCTGACGCCGATCGTCAAAGGCTGGCTCACCGAGATGGCCCAGGAGGTGACCTCCCTCGGCGTGCAGATCCACGGCGGCATGGGCTTCATCGAGGAGACCGGCGCCGCCCGCCATTACCGCGACGCGCGCATCCTGACCATCTACGAGGGCACCACCGGCATCCAGGCGCTCGACCTGGTGGGGCGCAAGATCCTCTCGAACAAGGGCGAGTTGCTCGCCGACCTGCTCGACGAAATCGGCGAAACCGTCACCCGCTTGGAAAGCACCGGCCCGCTGGTGGCCCTCGGCCTGGCCCTCAGCGACGCCCTCGAGAACGGGCGCGAGGCGCGCCGTCTGCTGCTGGCCAACGCCGAGGCCGATCCGGCCCTGGCCGGTAGCATCAGCGTGAACTTCCTGATGCTGTTCGGCTACCTGTGCGGCGGCTGGCTCCTGGCCCGCTCGGCCCTGCGCGCCCAGGCCCTGCTCGAAGCCGGCAGCGGCGATCCGCAGTTCCTCGAGGCCAAGCTGGTCACCGCACGCTTCTTCGGCGAGCAGCTGCTGCCGCGCACCCAGGCCCTGCTGGCGGCGATCCGTGCCGGCAGCGGCAGCATCATGGCGCTGGCCGACGAGCAGTTCTGATTCCGGTACGCGGCTCCCGCCCGCCGGGGGCCGACAAAGACGACAACAAGGATGGCGGCCCGGCATGGCGCCGCCGCAACAGGAAATTGCACGATGAAGATACTGGTAACCGTCAAGCGGGTGATCGACTACAACGTCAAGGTGCGGGTGAAGGCCGACCAGAGCGACGTCGATCTGGCCAACGTCAAGATGGCCATGAACCCCTTCTGTGAAATCGCCGTGGAAGCGGCCGTGCGCCTCAAGGAAGCGGGCCTAGCGAGCGAGATCGTCGCCGTCTCGGTGGGCCCCTCGGCCTGCCAGGAGCAGATCCGTACCGCCCTGGCCCTGGGCGCCGATCGTGGCATCCAGATCGACACCGCCGAGCAGCCCGAACCCCTCATCGTGGCCAAGCTACTCGCCGCCGTGGTCGCGGCGGAGAAGCCCGACCTGGTGATCCTCGGCAAGCAGGCCATCGACGGCGACAACAACCAGACCGGGCAGATGCTCGCCGCCCTGCTGGACTGGCCGCAAGCCACCTTCGCCTCGGCCATCGCCGTGGAGGAGGGGCGCCTCAAGGTCACCCGCGAGATCGACGGCGGCCTGCAGACCCTGTCGCTGGCCCTGCCGGCCATCGTCACCACCGACCTGCGCCTGAACGAACCGCGCTACGCCTCGCTGCCCAACATCATGAAGGCGAAGAAGAAGCCGCTGGAGGTGAAGAGCCCCGCCGAACTCGGCGTGGCGCTGAAGGCCCACACCCGTCTGCTCAAGGTCGAGGCTCCGGCCGAGCGCCAAGGCGGGATCAAGGTCGCCAGCGTCGGGGAACTGGTGGAAAAACTGAAGCGCGAAGCGAAGGTGATCTGATGAACACTCTTGTCATTGCCGAACACGACAACCGCAGCCTCAAGGGCTCCACCCTGAACACCCTGGGCGCCGCGGCGCAGCTGGGCGGGGAGGTGCATCTGCTGGTCGCCGGCCTGGATTGCGGCGGCGCCGTCGCCGAGGCCGCCGCGCTGCCCGGCGTGAGCAAGGTGCTGGTGGCCGATGCCGACGCCTACCAGCACCAGTTGGCGGAAAGCCTCTCCCGGCTGGTCGCCGACCTGGGGAAAAACTACACCCATATCCTCGCGCCGGCCGGCTCGGCCGGCAAGAACCTGATGCCGCGGGTCGCCGCGCTGCTCGACGTGGCTCAGCTCTCCGACATCGTCGGCGTCGTCTCGCCGAGCACCTTCCGCCGGCCGATCTACGCCGGCAACGCCATCGCCACCGTGCAGTCCCTCGACCCGGTGGTGGTCGCCACGGTGCGCGTCAGCGCCTTCGACCCGCAGCCGGCCCAGGGCGGCGACGCCACCATCCAGACCCTGGATGTCGTCCACGAGACCGGCACGGTGCGCTTCGTCGGCGAGGAGCTGGCAGTCTCGGACCGTCCCGACCTCGGCAGCGCCCGCATCGTGGTTTCCGGCGGCCGCGGCCTGGGCAGCGGCGAGAACTTCGCCCTGATCGAATCCCTCGCCGACAAGCTTGGCGCGGCGGTGGGCGCTTCGCGCGCAGCGGTGGACGCGGGCTTCGTCGCCAACGACCGGCAGGTCGGCCAGACCGGCAAGATCGTGGCGCCGGAGCTGTACGTCGCGGTGGGCATCAGCGGGGCGATCCAGCACCTGGCAGGGATGAAGGACTCCAAGGTGATCGTCGCGATCAACAAGGACGAGGAGGCGCCGATCTTCCAGGTGGCCGACTACGGGCTGGTTGCCGATCTGTTCGAGGCCGTGCCCGAGCTGGAACGGGCTCTCTGAGTGGCCGGGCGGTAGCCCGCGGGACGGGAGCGGCACGTGCCCTTTCCCGCCGCGGGCAATAGCCACGGTGGAGGAGCGCAGCGCGCGTCTTCCACCCTACGAGAACAACAAGCCTTTTGGCCTTTGAGATGGAGGAACGCGCCATGCGCGAAGCCATGGAATTCGACGTGGTCATCGTCGGCGCCGGGCCGGCGGGCCTGTCCGCGGCCTGCCGGCTGATGCAGCTGGCGGCCGAGCGGAACCGGCCCCTGGAAGTCTGCGTGGTGGAGAAGGGCTCCGAGGTGGGGGCGCACATCCTGTCCGGGGCGGTGTTCGAATCGCGTGCCCTGGACGAGCTGTTTCCCGACTGGAAGGAGCGCGGCGCGCCGCTGAACACGCCGGTGGTCACGGACGAGGTCTACCTGCTGAAGGACGCCGAGCAGGCCGTGAAGCTGCCCGACGCGCTGCTGCCCAGGAGCCTGCACAACACCGGCAACCACATCGTCAGCCTCGGCAATCTGGTGCGCTGGCTCGGCGAGCAGGCCGAAGCGCTGGGCGTGCAGATCTTCCCGGGCTTCGCCGCCGCGGAAGTGATCTACGACGACGATGGCCGGGTCAAGGGCGTGGCCACCGGCGACATGGGGCTGGCGGCCGACGGCTCGCAGAAGGACGGCTACATGCCGGGCATGGAGCTGCACGCCCGCTACACCCTGTTCGCCGAAGGCTGCCGCGGGCATCTGGGCAAGCAGTTGAGCCGCCGCTACGGCCTGGCGCGCAACGCCGATCCCCAGCATTACGGCCTCGGTATCAAGGAGCTGTGGGACATCGATCCGGCCCTCCATCGGCCCGGACTGGTGATCCACGGCTCCGGCTGGCCGCTGGAGCGGGACACCGGCGGCGGCTTCTTCCTCTACCACGGGGACAATCACCAGGTGGCGGTCGGCCTGATCGTCGATCTGAACTACGCCAACCCCTATCTCAGCCCCTTCGACGAGTTCCAGCGTCTCAAGCACCACCCTGTGCTGAGGCAGTACCTGGAGGGCGGCAAGCGCGTCGCCTACGGCGCTCGGGCCATCGCCAAGGGCGGCTACAACGCCCTGCCGGAGATGGCCTTCCCCGGCGGCCTGTTGCTCGGCTGCGATGCCGGCACCCTCAACGTCGCCAAGATCAAGGGCAGCCACACGGCGATGAAATCGGGAATGCTCGCCGCCGAGACGGTGTTCGCCGCCCTTGGCGAGGAGGTCTCGGACGCCGCCTGGTCGCAGCGCTGGAAGGCCGCCTTCGAGGACTCCTGGCTGTACGAGGAACTGTACCGCTCGCGCAACTTCGGCCCGGCGCTGCACCGCTTCGGCACCCTGGCCGGCGGCGCCTTCAACTATCTGGAGCAGAACCTGCTCGCCGGGCGGTTGCCGATCACCCTGCACGACCGTCATTTCGACCATGCCCGGCTGCGTCCCGCCGCGGACTTCGAGCCCATCGTCTACCCCAAGCCCGACGGCCGCCTGAGCTACGACAAGTCCGCCTCGGTGTTCCTCTCCAACACCAACCACGAGGAAAACCAGCCGTGCCATCTGGTCCTCAAGGACGATGCGCTGCCGCTGAACAAGCACCTGCCGCTCTACGCCGAACCGGCGCAGCGCTACTGCCCGGCCGGGGTGTACGAGGTGCTCGGGACCGAGCAGGGCAAGCCGCGGCTGCAGATCAACGCGCAGAACTGCCTGCACTGCAAGACCTGCGACATCAAGGACCCGTCGCAGAACATCGTCTGGGTGACCCCCGAAGGCGGTGGCGGTCCCAACTACCCGAACATGTAGGCGCGAAGCGCCTCGCGGATGTATTCCCGGCTCCGATCGAGAGCCGGGTTCCAGCGTTCCTCCCACAACAATCAGAATTTAGAGGTACCGAGCTATGCATTCCGAGCGTATCCGGCTGGCTTCCCTGCTCGACAGGATCGTGAGCGCCGCACAGGCGGTGGAGCTGATCGAGGACGGCATGACCGTCGGCATGAGCGGTTTCGGCGGATCGGGCGACGCCAAGGCCATTCCCCTGGCGCTGGTCGAGCGCGCGAAGCGGGAGCCCCTCAAGATCAACCTGATCACCGGCGCCAGTCTCGGCAAGGGCCTCGACGGGCTGATGACCGAGGCCGGCGTGCTCGCCCGGCGCATGCCGTTCCAGGGCGATCCCATCCTGCGCCGAGCCATCAACGCCGGCGAGGTCATGTTCATCGACCAGCATCTGTCGGATGTCGTCGAGCAGATGCGCGACGGCCATATCCCGACGCCGGATGTCGCGGTGATCGAGGCGGTGGCCATCACCGAGCGGGGGCACATCGTGCCGACCTCCTCGGTCGGCAATTCGGCCAGCCTGGCCCTGGCGGCCAAGCGGGTGATCGTCGAACTCAACCTCGGCTGCAATCCGCTGCTGGAGGGGATGCACGACATCCACATTCCGAGGGAGCGGCCGGATCGCCAGCCGATCCCGCTCGTCCGGCCCGACGACCGCATCGGCAGCCCGACCATCGAGATCGACCCCGAAAAGATCGCCGCCATCGTCGTCTGCGATACTCCCGAAACGGCCTATCCGATCCTGCCGCCGGACGACGAGACCCAGGCCATCGCCAACCATCTGATCGGATTCTTCGAGCGGGAAGTGGCGAGCGGCCGGCTGGCCAGCAATCTGGCACCGCTGCAGGTCGGCGTCGGTACCATCGCCAATGCGGTGATGTACGGTCTGGTCGATTCGCCGTTCAGCGATCTGGTGCTGTATTCCGAAGTGCTGCAGGACTCGGCCTTCGCGCTGTTCGACGCCGGCCGGCTGAAGTTCGCCTCCGGCTGCTCGATCACCCTGTCGGGGGACTGCGGTCGGCGCGTCTTCGCCGATCTGGGCAAGTACCGCGACCGCGTGGTGCTGCGCCCGCAGGAGATCTCCAACCATCCGGAGGTCGCCCGCCGGCTCGGTATCATCGGCATCAACACGGCGCTGGAGTTCGACATCTACGGCAACGTGAACTCGTCCCACGTGGGCGGCACCCACATGATGAACGGCATCGGCGGTTCCGGCGATTTCACCCGCAACGCCCGTCTGGCGATCTTCGTCAGCAAGTCCATCGCCAAGGACGGTGCCATCTCCAGCGTGGTGCCGATGGTCAGCCACGTGGACCATACCGAGCACGACGTGGACATCCTGGTCACCGAGCAGGGGCTCGCCGACCTGCGCGGCCTGGCGCCCCGCGAGCGGGCGCGCCGGATCATCGACAACTGCGTGCATCCGTCCTACCGCGCGGCGCTGAACGGCTACTTCGAGCGTGCCTGCGCCCGCGGCGGCCAGACCCCGCACCTGCTCGAGGAAGCTCTCGCTTGGCACATCAACCAGCAACGGCGCGGACACATGCTGGCGGACGGCTGAGCGGCGGTGCCCGGCGCTCGCCGCCGGGCATCCTCAGTCGAGGCCCTTGAACCAGCGTGGGGAGAGGGCGAACCAGGCCGTGACCGGGTAGCAGGCGTAGTGCAGGAAGAACAGCAGCAAGCCCATGCTCCCGGGGCCGTCGCGGCTTTCCATCAGCGCCAGCAAACCGAGATAGAGCACGCCGAGCCCCAGTCCGTAGAGAGCGACCAGGCCGATGCGCTCGCCCGGGTAGGGGGCACGACGCACCCGCCAGCGGAAGGCGAGGGCCAGGCCGGCGGCGATCAGTGCGGAGATCAGCAGGGTGGCGAACGGGCCGCCGAGCTTGACGAAAGTGCGCAGCAGGAAGTTCAGCAGGATGCTGGCGACGATGCCGCCGAGGGCGTAGTGGCCGAGTCTTGGCGCGTCCGACATGCGGGTCTCCTGATGCGATGGGACGGCGTCCCCGGTACGAGCGTCCGCCTGTACGGTTTTATCCCTGATATCGCTTCGCTACGCCAGCCCCGGAGGACTCTCGCGAGGGAGCGGGGAAGGGGAAAGGCGGAAAAACGAAAAAGCCCGCACTAGGCGGGCTTTTTCTTACTCACTCTTTAGGTGAGCGGGATATGGTCGGAGCGACTGGATTCGAACCAGCGACCTTCTCGTCCCGAACGAGACGCGCTACCAAGCTGCGCTACGCTCCGAAGATGGCGCGCATTCTACCGAAAAACTTCGCTTGCACAAGGGGTTAGAAGAAAAAAATTCTAGGGGGTGGAGATGGAGGGAGTTCGGAGGAGGAATCGCCACATCCCTGTGGCGGGTGGTCAGAGTTCCTTGATGGACTGCACCTGATCTCTGTTGACTTGGGTGCGAGAGCCATCCCACTGCTTGTATTCATAGAACCCGGATTGAATGTCGTACCACGGTACATCCACTGCTTGTATTTCACGACCGTCTTTCAGGGTGATGATTGCGGGTGTTGAACAGCCAGCCAGGGAAAACAGGCCTAAAGCAAGCAAGCCGGCGATTAGGTAGCGTTGCAGCATCATTGGCAGGTCTCCTTGTGAGGCAGCAGGGGTATGCCGCTTGGGTTGGATTCTGCACTGGAGTCTCAAGTTCGCTTCCGTTCGTCGATTCCGGCTTCTGTCAACAGGGTAGGAGTGTTCAGGTTGGCCAGGCGGGGATCGTCCGGCGGGCACTGCAGCACGCTTACGGCATCGGCCAGGAGAATTTTCCGCGGGCTGCGCTCGCCGGCCTGCCAGGCCTGTTCCAGAGTCGGCAGCAGGCTTTTCGGCAGCAAGCAGAACAGCGGCTCCCACTGCTCCCCCTGGCGCACCAGCAGGGGGCGGTCCGGGTGGCGGGCGGCGATCCGGCGCATGCTCTGTAGCAGCTCGGCATCGAGCCGGGGGCAGTCGCAGGGCAGTACCAGCAGCCAGGCGTGACGGGCGGCCTGCAATCCGGCGCGGACGCCGGCCAGCGGGCCGGGGAAGTCGGAGCTGTCGTCCTGCACCAGACGATCGGCATAGGCTGTATAGCGGTCGAGGTTGCGGTTGCAGGAAATGATCAGGTCGTCGGTCAGCGGGCGGGTCAGGGCATGCAGATGGGCGATCAGCGGCTTGCCGCGCCATTCCAGCAGCCCCTTGTCCTGGCCGCCCATGCGCTGACCGCGGCCGCCGGCGAGCAGCAGGATGGAGCAGGCGGGCAGGGAGTCGTCGTCTCGCATGGGGCGCTCCGGCGGGAAAGCGCTGTGATATAACACCGCTCCCAGCGCTGCTACAACTTTGGATTGGTCATATGAGCCATAAGGCCGAAGCGGCTTTCGTGCCGCTGAACATCGCTGTCCTGACCGTCAGCGACACCCGTACCCTGGAATCCGACACCTCCGGCCAACTGCTGGTCGACCGCCTGACCGCCGCCGGTCACCGGCTGGCGGCGCGGGTGCTACTCAAGGATGACCTGTACCGGATTCGCGCCCAGGTCGCCGCCTGGATCGCCGAAGAAGAAGCGCAGGTCGTGCTGATTACCGGCGGCACCGGCTTCACCGCCCGCGACAGCACGCCGGAGGCAGTCGCCTGCCTGCTGGACAAGCAGGTCGACGGGTTCGGCGAGCTGTTCCGGCAGATCTCCGTGCCCGACATCGGCACCTCCACGGTCCAGTCCCGCGCCCTCGCCGGGCTGGCCAACGGCACCCTGGTGTGCTGCCTGCCCGGCTCCACCAACGCCTGCCGCACCGCCTGGGACGGCATCCTCGCCGAGCAGCTGGACGCCCGCCACCGCCCGTGCAACTTCGTGCCCCATCTGAAGCAGGCGCCGCTCTGCGCCAGCCGCGGGTGAATCCATGAGCCCGCCTGCGCTGATGCCGGTCGAGGCCGCCCTCGAACGGCTCTTGCGGCTGGCCGAAGCCGCCCCCATCGAAGACTCCGAACGGGTCGCCCTGGAGGCCGCCGACGGGCGGGTCCTGGCCGAGCCGCTGGTCGCCGGCCTGGACCTGCCGCCCTGGCCTAACAGCGCCATGGACGGCTACGCCCTGCGCCTGGCCGACTGGACCGGCGAGCCGCTGGCGGTCAGCCAGCGCATCTTCGCCGGGCAGGCTCCCGGCCCCCTGCAGCCCGGCACATGTGCGCGGATCTTCACCGGCGCGCCGCTGCCGGAGGGCGCCGATTGCGTCGAGATGCAGGAGAACGCCGAGGTGCTGGCCGACGGCCGGGTACGCTTCACCGAGGCTCTGCGCCCGCGGCGGAACATCCGCGAGCAGGGCCACGAAGTCCGCCGCGGAGAAACCGTGCTCGCCGTCGGCACCCGGCTCGGCCCCATCGAGCTGGGCCTGGCCGCCTCGCTGGGCGCGGCCGAGCTGCCGTTGCGCCGGCGGCCGCGGGTGGCGCTGCTGTCCACCGGCGACGAGCTGATCGAGCCGGGCCGGCCGCTCGGCCCGGGGCAGATCTACAACAGCAACCGCACGCTGCTGAAGGCCTGGCTGGAACGCGCGGGCTGCGTGGTCACGGATGCCGGCATCCTGCCCGACGATCTGGAGCTGACCCGTGCCCGCCTGGGCGAGCTGGATGCGGTGGATCTGATCCTCTCGACCGGCGGGGTCTCGGTGGGCGAGGCCGACTTCCTCGGTCAGGTTCTGCGCGAGGCTGGGGAGCTGGCGCTGTGGAAGCTGGCGATCAAGCCGGGCAAGCCGCTGACCGTCGGTCATTTTCGTGGTGTGCCGGTGATCGGCCTGCCGGGCAATCCGGCGGCGACGCTGGTGACCTTCGCCCTCTTGGTCCGCCCCTATCTGCTGCGCCGGCTCGGCGTGGCCGAGGTCGAGCCGCTGGCCTTCGCGGTGCCGGCCGGCTTCGCCTGGAACAAGCCCGGCGAGCGCCGCCAGTACCTGCGCGCCCGGTTGGATCAAGGCCGGGCGATGCCTCATCCCGACCAGAGTTCCGCCGTGCTGCGCAGCGCGGCCTGGGCCGAGGGGCTGGTCGAGGTGCGCGAAGGCGCGACCCTGGCCGAGGGCGATCCGGTGCGCTTCATCCCGCTGAGCGAAATGCTCGGCTGAGTCGTCGATGCAGCCGCACGCTGCGCTCCGTTGTCCAACGGGAAAGGGCATCCCTGTGACGAGGTGAGCGATGGGCAGACCCAAGGCATGGCTGATCCTGCATGGCAAGCAGGCGGAGAACGACGAGCTGCGCACCGCCATCGAAGCCCGGCGCGAGGACGGTTGGGAACTGGCGGTGCGCCTGACCTGGGAGGCGGGCGATGTCCGCCGGTTGGTCGAGGAGGGGCTGGCGGCCGGGTTTCCCGCGATCGTCGCCGGTGGCGGCGACGGCACCTTGCGCGAGGTGGCCGAGGCCCTGGCGCTGGCCGGCGGCGGCGCCAGCCTGGCGATCCTGCCCCTGGGCACGGCCAACGACTTCGTCCGGGCGGCCGGGGTGCCGCTGCTGCCGGTGGAGGCCCTGGGGCTGCTCGACCTTCCGCCCGTTCCGGTCGACCTCGGCGAGGTGGACGGCCGGCTGTTCCTCAACATGGCCACCGGCGGCTTCGGCTCCAGGGTCACGGCCAGCACGCCGGAGGAGCTGAAGAAGGCCCTCGGCGGCGCCGCCTACCTGCTCGCCGGCCTGAGCCGTTTCTCCGAACTGAAAGCCACCTTCGCCCGCTTCCGCGGTCCAGACTTCCGCTGGGAGGGCGAGTTCCTCGCCTTCGGCATCGGCAACGGCCGCCAGGCCGGCGGCGGCTACCCGCTGTGTCCCGAGGCGCTGGCCGACGACGGGCTGCTCGACCTCTGCATCCTGCCCGCCGCCGAGGATGCGGTGGGCGCGCTGGGCACGCTGATCTCCGGCCGTCTGCGCGGGGTGGAGAGCGTCGCGGTCGGGGCGCGGCTGCCGTGGGTCGAGATTGAGGCGCCACAGGGGCTGGATCTGAACCTGGACGGCGAACCGCTTGAACTCCGGGCCCTGCGCTTCACGACGCGACCGGCGGCCCTGCGCGTGCACCTGCCGACGGATTCGCCCGTGCTGCGTGGCAACGCGCCGCCCTCGGCGGTCTGAGCGGTCCGCGCCGGAGCTGTCATTCGCCCGCGTGGCGTTGGTAAGCTCCTGCGAACCTTTTCCCGTACCGATTCAAGGAAGCTGGCCCATGCATCTCTCCGCTCTCTATCGCTACCCCCTCAAGTCCGCCCGCGGCGAGTCGCTGCAGCGGGCGCAACTGGACGCCCTGGGGCTGGCCGGCGACCGGCGCTGGATGGTGGTCGACGCGCCGCGGGGGCGTTTCCTCAGCCAGCGGCAACTGCCGCAGATGGCCCGGCTGCAGGCGCGCTGGCAGGGTTCCGACCTCGTCCTCGACGCGCCCGGCATGTCCGAGCTGACGGTCGCGATGCCGGCAGTCGATGCGCCGCTGCGGGAGGTCAGCGTGTGGGACGACAGCCTGTCGGTGCCGGATGCCGGGGAGGCGGCGGCCAACTGGCTGAGCGAGTGGCTCGGCCGGCCGTGCCGGCTGGTGCAGGTGCCGGAGCAGCGGGCCCGGCAGGTGGATACCGAATACGCGCAGCCGGGCGACAAGGTCGGCTTCGCCGACGGCTTTCCCTTCCTGCTGATCGGCCAGGGTTCCCTAGACGATCTCTGCGCCCGGGTCGGCCGGCCGCTGGAGATGGAGCGCTTTCGGCCGAACCTGGTGGTGACCGGCAGCGAGCCCTACGCCGAGGACGGCTGGAAGCGGATCCGCATCGGCAGCGTGGAGTTCCGGGTGGCCAAGCCCTGTTCGCGCTGCGCGATCCCCACCCTCGATCCGCTGACCGGCGAGCGCAGCCCGGACCACGAGCCCATCGCCACGCTCAAGACCTACCGCAAGGGCGAGGGCGGGGTGTTCTTCGGCCAGAACCTGATCGCCGACGGAGTCGGCGAGCTGGCCGTGGGGATGCCGGTCGAGGTGCTGGAGTAGCTCTCCGGCCGGGCCGACCGGGCCGTGCGGCCCGGCCGGCTCTCGCTCACTGGTCGTCGAAATAGCGCTCGTGCCATTCCACCAGGGGCTGCGGGGCGTTGAGCTTGTGCCCGTAGATCACCGAGTAGGACAGCACGTTCTGCACGTACTGGCGGGTCTCGTCGAAGGGGATGGTCTCCACCCAGACGTCGAAGGCCAGGTGGTCGGCGCCGCGCAGCCACTGGCGGACGCGGCCGGGACCGGCGTTGTAGGCGGCGGAGGCGAGCACCCGGTTGCCGTTGAACTGGGCGTGCACCTGGCTCAGGTAGGCGGCGCCGAGCTGGATGTTGGTGTCCGGCTCGAAGACCTGGTTCGGCGAGCGCAACTGGATGCCGAACTTGCGCGCGGTCTCCTTGGCGGTGCCTGGCATCAGCTGCATCAGGCCGCCGGCGCCGACCCCGGAGCGGGCGTCGCTCATGAAGGCGCTTTCCTGGCGGGTGATGGCGAACACCCAGCTCGAATGCAGGCCGCGGGTCCGCGCGGCGCGGGTCAGGCTGTTCTGGTGGGCCATCGGGAAGCGGATGTCCAGATCGTCCCAGTACTGGGCCTGGCTGATGGTGCGGATGG
The DNA here is from genome assembly GCF_042643485.1 of Azotobacter bryophylli. NCBI lineage: Bacteria > Pseudomonadati > Pseudomonadota > Gammaproteobacteria > Pseudomonadales > Pseudomonadaceae > Azotobacter > Azotobacter bryophylli. The sequence goes on from NZ_JBHRSJ010000031.1 coordinate 133,181, forward strand.
CCGGGAAGTACCAGCCCATGTCGTAGGCGATCCTGGCCTGGGCGACCAGTTCTTCGCGGCTGAACAGGCGGCTGACGTGGTACCACTCGCGGCGCCCGTCGACGATCTGGCCGCGGGCGTGCAGCTCCAGAGCGCGGCGGACGCCGGCGGTGTTGCGCACCTTCTGCACAATCTTGGGATCAAGGGCCAAGGGCTTGTGGTTGAGCTGGTAGGGCACCTGCAGGCGGTCGGCGGAGAGGAAGCCGTAGAAGTCGCGTTCGCGGGCGACCGGCTGGTACAGGGCGACCGGCTGCTTGCTCTGCGGCTGGGCCAGTTGCAGGCTGCGCGCCTGCCAGTAGCGCCAGCGGTTGCTGGTGGCCAGCTCCTCGGGCAACTGGCGGGTCAGTTGGTAGGCCTCGTCCCAGCGGCCCAGGCGCAGCAGCAGGCGGGTGCGCCATTCGGCCACGGTCTTGTCGCGCAGCTCCGGGTCGTACTCGGCCATCACCTGCAGGGCGCGGCTGTCGAAGCGCTTGGCCAGGGTCAGGCCGATCTCCCGGGCGATCGCCACCTTCTCGTCGGCGGAGAACTTCATGCGCCGGGCGTAATCCTCCAGCAGGTCGAGGGCCTGGTCCGGATTCTCCCGGGCCAGGCGCCGCAGGCCGAGGCCGACCACGTCGGCCATGGCCGGGCTGGCGGGGTAGAAGCGGCCGGTCTGGATGATCAGGTTCGGCTTCTGCGCCACGTCCAGCATCAGCATGCCTTCGTTGCGCAGGCCGGAGAGGCTTTGCACCAGATGGGCGGCCAGGCCGTAGTTGCGTGCCTCGGCGGCCAGCTTGAGGCGCTTCCAGCGCAGCTCCTCGCTCAGCTGTCCGGCTGTCGCCCAGCGCTCGAAGAGGGCGTCGCAGGCCTCTGGCTGCGACTTGCCGACCAGCCAGAGCTTCTCGATGTGCGCATTGGCCTTGGTCCGGTCGGCGTGGCCGAGCTGGTACTGGCCGTAGAGGCAGTCCAGTTCGGTGAACTTCAGCGCCGGGTCGTAATACTTGAGGAAGGTCTGCCAGTCGCCGCGGTCGGCCAACTGGCGCAGCCAGCGCAGCTTCATCCAGCCGATCTGCGGCAGGTCGCCATGCTCGGTGAGGAATTCCTCGACCTCCCGGTTGTCGGCGCTTTTCAGACGGGCGGTCAGCTCGTCGTAGGCCAGGTAGGGCTCCAGCGGATAGTCGCGCAGGGCCTGACGGGTGCGCAGGTAGGGGCCGGAGTCGCCCTTGGCCAGGGCCCGCTTGGCCTGATCGTAGAGGGCGCGCTGCTCGCTGAGCGAGGCGGCGAGGGCGTCGGTGACGGCCAGGGTGGTCAGGGACAGGCAGCAAAACAGGGTCAGGAGACGACTGCGCATGATTCGTCCAGGGAAGGAGTACAAGGGGGTGTTCCCATGCCTAGGGAACTTATCGCTAGTTTAGCTGTAGCCCCCTCTTCATGACAGGTGGCGGAAAAGATATCCGTCGCTCGATCGGCGGGCGGTCCTCCCGTCGCGGCCTGCTAGAATGCGCGCCGATTCCCTGGAGGCTGCGATCCCATGACCCTGCTCAAGTTCACCGACGTTTCCCTGGCCTACGGCGCCATGCCGCTGCTCGACCACGTGTCCTGGCAGATCGAGCGGGGCGAGCGGGTCTGCATCATCGGCCGCAACGGCACCGGCAAGTCGAGCATGCTACGCCTGGTCAAGGGCGATCAGCACGCCGACGACGGCGAAATCTGGCGCGCGCCGGGGCTGAAGATAGGCGAACTGCCCCAGGAACTGCCGCGGGCCGACGAGCGGACGGTGTTCGACGTGGTCGCCGAGGGGCTGGCCGGGGTCGGCGCGCTGCTCGCCCAGTACCACCACCTGAGCCAGAACATCCACAGCGACGCCGACCTGGAGAAGCTCACCCGCGTCCAGCAGGAGCTGGAAGCGAAGGACGGCTGGCGCCTGCAGCAACTGGTCGACAGCACCCTGAGCCGCCTGCAGTTGCCGGCCGACAAGACCCTCGCCGAACTCTCCGGCGGCTGGCGCCGGCGCGTGCTGCTGGCCCAGGCGCTGGTCTCCGAGCCCGACCTGCTGCTGCTCGACGAGCCGACCAACCACCTGGACATCGGCGCCATCGCCTGGCTGGAGGAGGCGCTCTCCGGCTTCAACGGCGCCGTGCTGTTCATCACCCACGACCGCGCCTTCCTGCAGAACCTGGCCACCCGCATCCTCGAACTGGACCGCGGCCACCTGATCGACTGGCACGGCAACTACGCCAGCTTCCTAGTGCACAAGGAACAGCAGCTGGCCGCCGAGGAGACGGCCAACGCCCTGTTCGACAAGCGCCTGGCCCAGGAGGAGGTATGGATCCGCCAGGGCATCAAGGCCCGCCGCACCCGTAACGAGGGCCGCGTGCGCGCGCTCAAGGCGATGCGCGCCGAGCGCTCCGAGCGCCGCGAGCGGCAGGGCAAGGCCAGCTTCCAGGTGGAGACGGCGGAGAAGTCCGGCAAGCAGGTGATAGTCGCCGAGCACGTCGGCTTCGCCTATCCGGGCGAGGCGCCGCTGATCCGCGACTTCTCCATGGTCCTGCAGCGCGGCGACCGCATCGGCCTGCTCGGCGCCAACGGCACCGGCAAGACCACCCTGCTCAAGCTGTTGCTCGGCGAGCTCGAGCCCACCAGCGGCAGCATCAAGATCGGCACCAAGCTGGAAGTGGCCTACTTCGACCAGCTGCGCAACCAGCTGGAGCCGGAGAAGACGGTGATCGACAACATCTCCGAGGGGCGCGAGTTCATCACCATCAACGGGCAGAACCGCCACGTGCTGAGCTACCTCGGCGACTTCCTGTTCAGCCCGCAACGGGCGCGGACCCCGGTCAAGGCCCTGTCCGGCGGCGAGCGGGCGCGTCTGCTGCTGGCCAAGCTGTTCAGCAAGCCGGCCAACCTGCTGGTGCTGGACGAACCGACCAACGACCTGGACGTGGAAACCCTGGAGCTGCTGGAGGAGATCCTGCTGGACTTCCCCGGCACCGTGCTGATGGTCAGCCACGACCGGGCCTTCCTCGACAACGTGGTGACCAGCACCCTGGTGTTCGAGGGCGACGGCCGCGTGCGCGAGTACGTCGGCGGCTACCAGGACTGGCTGCGCCAGGGCGGCTCGCCGCGCCTGCTCGGCGTCGGCGAGGACAAGCCGGCGAAGAAGGAGGCGCCGGCCCCTGTCGCGGATGCTTCCGCGAGCGCCGGCAAGAAGAAACTGAGCTACAAGCTGCAGCGCGAGCTGGAGGCGATCCCCGGACAGATCGACGCCGTGGAGGCGGAGCTGGCCGAGCTGCACGAGCGGATAGGCGATCCGGCCTTCTATCAGCAGCCGGCGGCGCAGTCCGGCCCCGTGCTGGCGCGCATCGAAGCACTGCAGCAGGAACTGGACCGCCTGCTGGAGCGCTGGGCCGAGCTGGAAGCGTGACGGGGCGCACGGTGGGCGGAATTCATCGTTGTTTCAATGGCCTGCGATTGCCAGTTGGAGATTCGAATGGCCATTGAGTACCAGATCCGTCTGGATGACGAGCACGAGTTCAGCTATCGCATCGAGCTGGACCGACAGTACGACCCCGAGCAGACCCGCCAGGCGGCCAAGTGGACCCGCCTGGAGCACCAGCAGTGCAGCAACTGTCCGCTCAGCCGCGATCAGTACAGCCATTGCCCGGCGGCGCTGGACCTGCAGGGGGTGATCGAGGACTTCCACGGGTTGCCGGCGTTCCAGAAGGCGCTGGTCTGGGTGCGCATGCCGGAGCGGGAATACCGCAAGCAGGTCAGCCTGGAGGAGGGCGTGCGCTCGCTGCTGGGCGTGATCATGGCCACCAGCGCCTGTCCGCGGCTGGCGCGGCTGAAGCCGATGGCGCAGCAGCACCTGCCGTTCGCCAGCCAGCAGGAGTTCGCCCTGCGCGCGGTTTCGCTCTACCTCACCCGGCAGTACTTCAACTTCCGCGAGCAGCGCCATGCCGACTGGGAGCTGAAGGGCCTGGTGCGCCTGTTCCAGCAGCTGCAACTGGTGAATCAGGCGTTCTGGCAGCGCATCCACGACACCTGCAACGGCGATTCCAATTTGAAGGCCTTCCTGACCTTCTTCTCCATGGCGTCCAGCATGAGCTATTCGCTGGAAACCCAGCTGCAGAAGATCCGCCCGCTGGTCATGAGCGCCGGCGAGTCCTGCGACTGACCCGCCGTCCCATGCGCCACCCGCCGAGGGTGGCGCTCCCCTGTCACTTGCTCGGCTGCTTGTTCAGATGCACGGCCAGCACGTCGCAGAACGCGCCGTGCAGGACGTCGTTGGAAGTGGAGCCCAGCAGCAGGGACAGACCGTGACGGCCATGGCTGCCGACGACGATCAGATCGCATCCCAGTTCCGAAGCCAGGCGATGGATCTCCTGACGCGGCTGGCCGTAGGCGATATGCCGGCGGTCCTGCGTCAGCTCCGGATAGCCCACGCAGAAGTGGTCGATCCTCTGGTGCGCCTGCTCGAGCTGCTGCTCCTGCAGGGCCGACAGATCCATCGGCACGTCGCCGCCGAAGGCCATGGCCATCGGTTCGACGGTGTGGGTCAGCGACAGTTGGGCCTGGAAGCACTGGGCCAGATCCCGTGCGCGCTGTATGACCGCGTGGCAATCCTCGGTGAGATCCACGGCGATGAGAATGTGTTTGTAGGGCATGGTCGTATCCTGAGTAGTGAGCCTGCGCCAAGTATGACGCGCCCGTGTGAACAGGGAAGTCTCCGACGGTACTAACGTGCGATTCCTTGCGCCAGCGCAACCCCCTACGGGGCGGGTCGGACGTCATGCTCCAGCGCTGCGGGCGCTTGAATATTATGTTTTTTAACTATTAGCCGCCCGCTCCCTATAATCCCATGGTCGTTGACGCTGCCGGGAGCCTCTGCTGAAATGCGCCTGCCTCATGGTTAATGAAATTAACTAATCTGGCTTCCGTATAACAATCGATAAGAAAGGAAACGACCATGACGAAGCTGGCTTTGCTTGCCTGGCGCCTGCCGTGCGCCGCCTCCCTCCCTCTCCGCCTCCCCGGCACGGCTCGACTCGGGGCTGCTCCCTTTCCGCTACCCAATCCGTAACCCGGCGATCACGCCTCGCGATCACGCCTCGCGATAGCGGCGGTCGACGCGGTAATCCTTGATCTTCCCGGGTGCCGGCATGGCCCGGGCGGACGGCCGCCTGTCCGAATCCTGCAAAAGGTGGTTTTCGATGAAAACGGTAGGGAAAGAGTCCTCTCGTACTTACACGACCATTGCCTTGTGTTTCGTCGTCGCGCTCCTCGAGGGCATGGATCTGCAATCGGCCGGCATCGCCGCGCCCGGTATCGCCGCCCGGTTCGGCCTGAGTTCGACGATGATGGGCGCGGTGTTCAGCGCCAGCATCCTCGGTCTGCTGCCCGGCGCCCTGGGCGGCGGCTGGCTGGCCGATCGCGTCGGCCGCAAGCGCGTGCTGATCGGCGCGGTGGCGCTGTTCGGCCTGTTCTCCATCGCCACCGCCCAGGTCTGGGATCTGAACAGCCTGCTGGCGGCGCGTTTTCTGACCGGCGTCGGCCTGGGCGCGGCGCTGCCCAATCTGATCGCCCTGTCCTCGGAGGCGGCGGACGCCCGTTCCCGCGGCATCGCGGTCAGCCTGATGTACTGCGGCGTGCCGCTGGGCGGGGCGCTGGCGGCGCTGGTCGGCATGGCCGGCTTCGCCAGCGGTTGGCAATCGGTGTTCTACGTCGGCGGGATGGCGCCGCTCTTGGTCGCGCCGCTGCTGGCCCTGTGCCTGCCCGAGTCGGCGGCCTTCCGCGAGCAGCAGAACGCCGGGGGCGGCGGGGCTTCGTCAATGCGCGTCTCCCTCCGGCAGGGGCTGTTCCAGGAGGGTGCGGCCACGCCGACCCTGCTGCTGTGGATCAGCTACTTCTTCACCCTGATGGTCGTCTACATGCTGCTCAACTGGCTGCCCACGTTGCTGGTCGGCCAGGGCTTCACGCGTCCCCAGGCCGGTGTGGTGCAGATCCTCTTCAACCTCGGCGGCGCCACCGGCTCGCTGCTGCTCGGGTTGCTGCTGGACCGCTGGCGGCCGCCGGCGCTGGTGGCGCTGACCTACGCCGGCATCCTCGCCGCCCTGGCCGGACTGGGCCTGTCCGAGACGGTCGGCAGCATGCGGCTGGCCGGGTTCGCCGCCGGCTTCTTCGCCATCGGCGGGCAACTGGTGCTCTATGCGCTGGCGCCGCTGTTCTATCCCACCTCAGTGCGCGCCACCGGTGTCGGCGCCGCGGTGGCGATCGGCCGCCTGGGCTCGATGAGCGGGCCGCTGGTGGCCGGGCAGATGCTGGCGATGGGCACCGGCGCCACCGGCCTGCTGCTGGCTTCCGCGCCCGGCATCGTAGTGGCCGCGGCGGCGGTGTTCTACCTGCTCGGCCAGCGTCGCGCCGAGGGCGTGCCTGTCTGAGTGCGAGGACATCGGTTCGGCAAGATAATTAATTGACATAACTAATTTGCTGGCGCTAGCTTAGGCCTCACACCAATAACAACTCGAAGGTGAACCGCATGAACAAGTACGAAGGCCGCTGGAAGACCGTGCTGGTGGAGATCGAGGGCGGTATCGCCTGGGTCACCCTGAACCGTCCGGAAAAGCGCAATGCCATGAGCCCGACGCTCAACCGCGAGATGCGCGACGTGCTGGAAACCCTGGAGCAGGACGCCGACGCCCGGGTGCTGGTGCTGACCGGCGCCGGCAGCGCCTGGACCGCCGGCATGGACCTCAAGGAATACTTCCGCGAGGTCGACGCCGGTCCCGAGATCCTCCAGGAGAAGATCCGCCGCGAGGCCTCCGAGTGGCAGTGGAAGCTGCTACGCATGTACGCCAAGCCGACCATCGCCATGGTCAACGGCTGGTGCTTCGGCGGCGGCTTCAGCCCGCTGGTGGCCTGCGACCTGGCGGTCTGCGCCGACGAGGCGACCTTCGGCCTGTCGGAGATCAACTGGGGCATCCCGCCCGGCAACCTGGTCAGCAAGGCCATGGCCGATACCGTCGGCCACCGCCAGGCGCTCTACTACATCATGACCGGCAAGACCTTCGACGGCCGCAAGGCGGCGGAGATGGGCCTGGTTAACCAGAGCGTGCCGCTGGCCCAGCTGCGCGAGACGGTGGTCACCCTCTGCCAGGACCTGCTGGACAAGAACCCGGTCGTGCTGCGCGCGGCGAAGAACGGCTTCAAGCGCTGCCGCGAGCTGACCTGGGAGCAGAACGAGGACTACCTGTACGCCAAGCTCGACCAGTCGCGCCTGCTGGATACGGAGGGCGGACGCGAGGAGGGCATGCGCCAGTTCCTCGACGAGAAGAGCATCAAGCCGGGCCTGCAGGCCTACAAGCGCTGACCGCGGCAGGACGGGGAGGGCGCCTGCCGCCCGCCCGTCCGGGGCGACAAGAACAATAATGACGAGACAAGGATTTCCCCATGCTTGACGTGCCCTTGCTGATCGACGGGCTGGCCAGGCCGGCCAGCGACGGACGGACCTTCGTGCGACGCAATCCGCTGAGCGGCGAGATCGTCTCGACCGCCGCCGCGGCCACCCCGGAAGACGCTGATGCCGGGGTCGCCGCGGCGCAGCGCGCCTTTCCGGCCTGGGCCGCGCTGGCGCCGAGCGAGCGCCGCGCGCGCCTGACGAAAGCCGCGGACCTGCTGGAGAGCCGCACGGCCGATTTCATCGCCCTCGCCGGCGAAACCGGCGCCATGGCCAACTGGTACGGCTTCAACGTGCAGCTGGCCGCCGCTGTCCTGCGCGAGGCGGCGGCCATGACCACGCAGATCGTCGGCGAGGTCATTCCTTCCGACATCCCCGGCAGCTTCGCCATGGCGCTGCGCCAGCCCTGCGGCGTGGTGCTCGGCATCGCGCCCTGGAACGCGCCGGTCATCCTCGCCGCGCGCGCCGTGGCCATGCCGCTGGCCTGCGGCAATACCGTGGTGCTCAAGGCCTCGGAGAACAGTCCCGCGATCCACCGCCTGCTCGGCCAGGCGCTGCAGGACGCAGGTCTGGGCGACGGCGTGGTCAACGTGCTCGGCAACGCGCCGGAGGACGCCCCGGCCATCGTCGAGCGGCTGATCGCCAACCCGGCGGTGCGCCGGGTCAACTTCACCGGCTCGACCCACGTCGGGCGGATCGTCGGCGAGCTGGCGGCGCGCTACCTGAAGCCGGCGGTGCTGGAGCTGGGTGGCAAGGCGCCGTTCCTGGTGCTGGACGACGCCGACCTGGACACCGCGGTCGCGGCGGCGGCCTTCGGCGCCTACTTCAACCAGGGACAGATCTGCATGTCCACCGAGCGGCTGATCGTCGATGCCAGGGTGGCCGACGCCTTCGTCGACAAGCTGACGCAGAAGGTCGCCACGCTGCGGGTCGGCGATCCGGCCAGCGCCGAGGCGGTGCTCGGCTCGCTGATCGACGAGGGCGCGGCACGGCGCATCCAGGCCCTGGTGGACGACGCCCTGGCCAAGGGCGCGCGGCTGCTCTGCGGCGGCCGTAGCGACGGCAGCCTGATGCAGGCCACCCTGCTCGACAACGTCACCGCCGACATGCGCCTGTACCGCGAGGAGTCCTTCGGTCCGCTGGCGGTGGTGCTGCGCGCCGAGGGCGACGAGGAACTGCTGCGCCTGGCCAACGATTCCGAGTTCGGCCTCTCCGCGGCGATCTTCAGCCGCGACGTCTCCCGCGCCCTGGCGCTGGCCCAGCGCATCGACTCGGGGATCTGCCACATCAACGGACCGACGGTGCAGGACGAGCCGCAGATGCCCTTCGGCGGCGTCAAGGCCAGCGGCTACGGCAGCTTCGGCGCCCGTGCCGCGATCGAGCAGTTCACCCAGCTGCGCTGGATCACCCTGCAGAACGGGCCGCGCCACTACCCGATCTGAGCACCATCCCCGGCCGGCGTGCGCCGGGGCGAGCGATCTTCCGGAACAACAAGAACAACACAGGGCCGGCCACGGCCGGTCCGCGCCCCGCACCTGCGGCGGCGTCCTGCGGGAGGAGTGCAATGAACAGCAAGGTCTGCGAGTCCCCTTTCCCTGTGGCGCAGCCGCGCCTGCGTCCAGTGGCGATCGGCCAGCCGGGCGTCGCCTTCGACACGGCGAACGGCTGCCTCTACCTGCGTCCCCTGGAACCCCTGGCGCCCTTGCCGGTGCGCCTGCTCGACCGCCTGCGGCACTGGGCGCGGCTGACCCCCGAGCAGACCCTGGTCGCCCGGCGCGGCGCCGACGGGGCCTGGCAGCGCCTCGGCTACGCGCAGATGCTGGACAGCGCCCGGACCATCGGCCAGCACCTGCTGGAGTACGGGCTGAGCGCCGAGCGGCCGCTCTTGATCCTCTCCGGCAACGGCCTGGACCACCTGAAGCTGGCGACCGCCTGCCTCTACGTGGGCATTCCCTACTGCCCGGTGTCGCCGGCCTATTCCACCCTGTCGCAGGATCTGGCCAAGCTGCGCCACATCGTCGAGCGCCTGCGCCCCGGCCTGGTCTTCGCCGCGGACAGCGCGACCTATGCCCGTGCCATCGGGAGCGTGATCCCGCCAGACGTGCCGCTGCTGTTCAGCGAAGGCGCGCTGCCCGGTCGGCCCTGCCGTACCTTCGCCGAGCTGGAGCGGCCGACCGACACCGCCGCGGCGGATGCTGCCTTCGTCCGGGTCGGGCCGGAGAGCATCGCCAAGTTCCTCTTCACCTCGGGCTCGACCAAGCTGCCCAAGGCGGTGCCGACCACCCAGCGTATGCTCTGCGCCAACCAGCAGATGCTGCTGCAGACCTTCCCGGCGTTCGCCGAGGAGCCGCCGGTGCTGGTCGACTGGCTGCCCTGGAACCACACCTTCGGCGGCAGCCACAACGTCGGCATCGCCCTCTACAACGGCGGCACCCTCTACATCGACGACGGCAAGCCGACGCCCGAGGGCTTCGCCGAGACCCTGCGCAACCTGCGCGAAATCTCGCCGACCGCCTACCTGACCGTACCCAAGGGCTGGGAAGAGCTGGCCGGCGCCCTGGAGCAGGACGCCGGGCTGCGCGAGCGCTTCTTCGCCCAGGTCCGGCTGTTCTTCTTCGCCGGCGCCGGGCTGTCGCAGTCGGTGCGCGAGCGGCTGGACCGGGTGGCCGAGGCGCATTGCGGCGAGTGCATTCGCACGATGGCCGGGCTGGGCATGACCGAGACGGCGCCGTCCTGCACCTTCAGTACCGGGCCGGTGGACCTGCCCGGCTACGTCGGCGTGCCGGCGCCGGGCTGCGAGCTGAAGCTGGCGCCGGTGGGCGGCAAGCTGGAGGCGCGCTTTCGCGGCCCGCACGTGATGGCCGGCTACTGGCGCGAGCCCGAGCTCAGCGCCGAGGCCTTCGACGAGGAGGGCTACTACCGCTCCGGCGACGCCCTCCGGCTGGTCGACCCCGACCGTCCCGAGCTGGGCCTGCTGTTCGACGGGCGCATCGCCGAGGACTTCAAGCTGTCCTCCGGGGTCTTCGTCAGCGTCGGGCCGCTGCGCGCCCGCATCATCCTGGCCGGCGCGCCCTATATCCAGGACGTGGTGGTGACCGGGCCGAACCGCCCCGAGCTGGCCCTGCTGATCTTCCCGCGCCTGCCCGAGTGCCGGGCCCTGGCCGGCCTGCCGGAGTCGGCGCCGGCCGCCGAGGTGCTGGCAGCGCCGGTGGTGCGCACCTGGCTGAGAGCACTGCTGGACGAGCTCAACCGCACCGCGACCGGCAACGCCAGCCGCCTGGCCTGGGCCTGCCTGCTCGCCGAGCCGCCGTGCATCGACCGCGGCGAAGTGACCGACAAGGGCTCGATCAACCAGCGCGCGGTGTTGCAGCAGCGCGAGGCGCTGATCGACGCCCTGTACGCCGGTGAGGATACCGGGCGGGTGCTCGCATGAGTCGCGCGGCCGGACTGTATTCGGCGTTCGACGAGGTCTGCCTGGTGGATGCCCTGCGCACTCCCTGGGTCGATCTGGGCGGCGCGCTGGCGCAGGTCTCGCCCATCGACCTGGGGATCGCCGTCGCCCGCGGGCTGTTCGCCCGCAGCGGCATCGAGGCGGCGGCGGTGGATTCGGTGATCGCCGGCTCCATGGCCCAGGCCAGCTTCGACGCCTATTTCCTGCCGCGCCACATCGGCCTCTACAGCGGCGTGCCGCAGGCGGTGCCGGCGCTGGCGGTGCAGCGCATCTGCGGCACCGGCTTCGAGATTCTCCGGCAGGCCGGCGAACAGATCGCCCGCGGCAGCGCCGCGCTGGCGCTGTGCGTGGCCAGCGAGTCGATGTCGCGCAACCCGATCGCCGCCTACACGCATCGCGGCGGCTTCCGCCTCGGCGTGCCGGTGGAGTTCAAGGACTTCCTCTGGGAGGCGCTGTTCGATCCGGCGGCCGGCATCGACATGCTGCAGACGGCGGAAAACCTCGCGCGTATCCACGGACTCGAGCGGGAGACGGTCGACCGCTTCGCCGCCCGGAGCTTCGCGCGCGCCCTGGCCGCGCAGGAGGCCGGCTGGTTCGCCGGCGAGATCCTGCCGCTCGAACGCGCCCGCTTCTCCCTGGAGGGCGGCCGCGAGCGCGCCCTCGACCTGCCGCGTGGCGTCGAGACGGTGGAGCGCGACAGCCATGTGCGCGCCTCCTCGTTCGAGGCCCTGCAGCGCCTGCGTCCGGTACATGCCGGCGGCGTGCAGACCGCCGGCAACAGCTGCGCGGTGGTGGACGGCGCGGCCGCCGCGCTGGTCGGCGCCTGCCGCGACTTCCCCGGCGCCCGCCCGCTGGCCTGGCTGCGCGCGGTCAGCGCCTGCGGGGTGGCCCCGGAGCGGATGGGCATCGGCCCGGTGGCGGCGATCCGCCTGCTGCTCGAACGCAGCGCCCTGACGCTGGCCGACATCGGCCGCTTCGAGATCAACGAGGCCCAGAGCGCGCAGGTGCTCGCCGTGCAGCGCGAGCTGGAGATCGACACGGAATGCCTGAACGTCCACGGCGGGGCCATCGCCCTCGGCCATCCGCTGGTCGCCACCGGCCTGCGCCTGACCCTGACCCTGGCGCGCCAGCTGCGCACCGCCAAGCTGCGCTACGGCGTGGCGGCGGCCTGCATCGGCGGCGGCCAGGGCATGGCCATGCTGATCGAGAACCCCGACTACCGGGGTTGAGCATTCACTGGAGGATTTGCCATGTGGCACTACCAAGCCCCGCTGCGCGACATGCGCTTCGTCATCGAGGAATGGCTGGCGGCGCCGGCCGACTGGCGGCGGATGCCGGCCTTCGAGAGTCTGGATAGCGAACTGGCCGCCCAGGTGGTCGAGGAGGCGGGACGCTTCGCCAGCGGCGTGCTGGCGCCGCTGAACGCGCCCGGCGACCGCCAGGGCTGCCGCTTCGACGACGGCCGGGTCAGCACCCCGGACGGCTTTCCCGCCGCCTACCGGGCCTTCGTCGACGGCGGCTGGGCGGCGCTGGCCTGCGCCGCGGAGGACGGCGGCCAGGGCCTGCCGCAACTGCTCAACGCCGCGCTCTTGGAGATGATCTATTCGACCAACCATGCCTGGGCGATGTACCCGGGCATCGCCCACGGCGCCTACGAATGCCTGCGCGCCCACGGCTCGCCCGAGCTGCGCGAGCGCTACCTGGCGGCCATCGTCAGCGGCGAGATCCTGCCGACCATGTGCCTGACCGAGCCGCAGGCCGGCAGTGACGTGGGCCTGCTGCGCAGCCGCGCCGAGCCGGCCGCGGACGGCAGCTACCGGATCAGCGGCAGCAAGCTGTTCGCTTCCGGCGGCGAGCACGACCTGACCGAGAACATCCTGCATCTGGTGCTCGCCCGCCTGCCCGACGCGCCGCCCGGCAGCCGCGGCATCTCGCTGTTCCTGGTGCCCAAGCGCTTGCCCGACGGCCGCCGCAACGCGGTGCGCTGCGACGGCATTGAGCACAAGCTGGGCATCCGCGGCAGCGCCACCTGCACCCTGAGCTTCGAGCAGGCCGAGGGCTGGCTGCTCGGCGAGCCGCACAAGGGCCTGGCGGCGATGTTCGTGATGATGAACTCGGCGCGCCTGCACGTCGGCCTGCAGGGCCTGGGGCATGCCGAGGCGGCCTGGCAGAACGCCGCGCAATACGCCGCCGAGCGCCGCCAGATGCGCGCCGTGCGTCGTCCGGAGGGACGCGCCGAGGCGCCGGCCGACCCGATCCATTACCACCCGGCGATGCGCCGCACCCTGCTCGAACTGCGCACCCTCACCGAGGGCATGCGCGCCCTGGGCTACTGGACCGCGCACCTGCTCGATGAGGCCGAGCAGGGCGCCGATCCGGCGCTGCGCGCCCGGGCGCAGGGCCGGGCCATGCTGCTGACCCCGCTGGTCAAGGCTTTCTTCACCGAGCAGGGGTTCCGTCTGGCCAGCGCGGCGCTGCAGGTGTTCGGCGGCTACGGTTACGTGCAGGAGTACGCCATCGAACAGACCCTGCGCGACAGTCGCATCGCCATGATCTACGAGGGCAGCAACGAGATTCAGGCCAACGACCTGCTGCTGCGCAAGGTGCTGGGCGACGGCGGCACCGTGCTGTGCGATCTGCTGGAGGACTTCCGCGCCGAGGCGGAGATCGCGGCGGTCAGCCCGGAGTGCGGTGCCTTCGCCGCCGCCCTGGGGCAGTACTGCGACCGCCTGACCACCGCAACCGAAGGGCTGGCCGCCGCCGCGGCGCGGGACCCGGAGCGGCCCTACCGGGCGGCGGGCGACTTCCTGCGCCTGCTCGGCCTGGTCGCCCTGGCTTTCGCCTGGACGCGCAGCGCGCGCCTGGCCGCCGGGCGCACGGACGATCCCTTCTATGCCGGCAAGCTGGAATCGGCGGCCTTCTTCTTCGCCTACCTGCTGCCTGAGGCGGACCACCGCCTGGCGCTGATCGAAGCCAGCCGCCAGCCGCTGCCGTTCCTGCCCGAGTGAACCCCTTCTGCGAGATCGCCGTTGAAGAGGCGGTACGTCTGAAGGAGCAGGGCGTCGCCAGAGAGATCGTCGTCGTCTCCATCGGCCCAGGCCAAGCAGGTGTCTGACCCAGCAAGAGGCCCGCTCATCGAGCGGCTTCTTGCTACTGGGGGCCGGCATCCTTACCGGATCGCTGCGCCATTCCCCGCCGATTGCAGGGGGGAGCGGCGGGGCCTGGTCGTTGATAATCACCTCGCGATTCGTCGAATATGGCAACGGTAGACCTGTCGATCCAAGAGAGGGACGACGGATGACGGCGTTTGGCCCCGAGTGGACCACGCCCGCATGGCCGACGGCTTTTTCCTCCTGATGGCGAGCAGTCCATGACAGCGATGATCCCGATGAATGACTGGCGCAGACGGATGCTCTGCTGCGTCCTGGCCGGCCTGCTTGCGGCATGCTCGTCGACGGGGCCGGAGCGGACCCGGCAAGCCGGGGCTCCGCAACCGGCCGCCGCCGCCCTGGCGCCGTGGGAGGCCGAGATGTTGCCGGTGGTTTCCTGGAGCCTGTCGCCCGGTCCGGTCGAGAGCCGTGCGATCGATGTTCCAAGCCTGCGGCCGGTGTTCCTGGTCGGCGACGACAGCCTGTCCAGGAGCTGGCTGAGGCTGCAGCGGGACAAGCTGCGGCGGCTGAACGCGCTCGGTCTGGTGGTGAACGTCGCTTCGCCTGCGGGCCTTGCGGAATTGCGCCAGCTGGCGGAGGGGCTGCAGCTGATCCCGGTGACCGGCGACGATCTGGCGGCCCTGCTGGGGTTTTCCCACTACCCGGTGCTGGTCACCTCCAGCTTCCTCGAACAATGAGCATTGTCCCCGGCGCCCCGTCCGCCCGGGAAAGTCCTTTGCCGGGCGGGGCGGCTTATTCGATGCGCCGGGCTCAGGCGACCTCTTCGTAGGGCAGGCCGACGTAGTTCTCGGCGATGGTCACGCGCCCGGCCTCGGAGTCGAGGAAGTACTCGCGGTCGGCCAGCTGCATGCGCTTGTCGAAGGCGTCGCTGCCGGCGAAGTCGTGCAGCAGGTTGGTCATGAACCAGCTGAAGCGCTCGCCCTTCCAGACCCGGCGCAGGGCCAGCTCGGAGTACTTCTCCAGGAGGTCGGTGCGGCCTTCCCGGTAGACCTTGGCCAGGATGCGGAACAGGTAGCAGACGTCGCTGCCGGCCAGGTTGAGGCCCTTGGCGCCGGTCGGCGGGACGATGTGCGCGGCATCGCCGACCAGGAACAGCCGACCGTACTGCATGGGCTCGACCACGTAGCTGCGCAGCGGCGCGATGCTCTTCTCCAGCGCCGGCCCGGTGATCACCTTCGCCGCCACGTCGCCCGGCAGGCGGCGCTTGAGTTCGCTCCAGAAGCGCTCGTCGGACCAGTCCTCGACCTTCTCGCTCAGCGGCACCTGCAGGTAGTAGCGGCTGCGCGTCGTCGAGCGCTGGCTGCAGAGCACGAAGCCCTGGTCGGTGTGCGCGTAGATCAGCTCCTCGTGGACCGGCGGCGTGTCGGACAGCAGGCCGAGCCAGCCGAACGGGTAGACGCGCTCGTAGTGCGACAGCACCTCGGCCGGAATGCTCTTGCGCGACACGCCGTGGAAGCCGTCGCAGCCGGCGATGTAGTCGCAGTCGAGGCGGTGGGGCTGGCCGTCTTTCTCGTAGGTGACGTAGGGCGTTTCCTCCTTGAGGCCGAACAGCTGCACGTTCTGCGTCTCGTAGACGATCGGCGCGCCGCTGGCCCGGCGCGCGTCCATCAGGTCGCGGGTGACTTCGGTCTGGCCGTAGACCATCACCGTCTTGCCACCGGACAGCGCCTTGAGGTCCAGGCGGATGCGCCGGCCCGAGCAGACCAGCTCGATGCCCTCGTGGACCAGGCCTTCCCGGTCCATGCGCTCGGCCACGCCGGCCTCGCGCAGCAGGTCGACCACGCCCTGCTCGAGCACGCCGGCACGGATGCGGCCGAGCACGTAGTCGGGGCTCTGGCGTTCGAGGATCACGTTGTCGATGCCAGCCTGGTGCAGCAACTGGCCGAGGAGCAGGCCGGACGGGCCGGCGCCGATGATTGCCACTTGAGTCTTCATTCTTATTGTCTCTCCGGTTGGGACCGGCCCGCCTGCGCAGGGCCGGCTTCGCTGATGGCCTCTGCATTTTTGTTTGGCGGATTGGGGAAAATAAGGTGATTTAAGCGGTATTGCTGGTACTTTTGGATGATCCGTTCGCTTATCGAACCAGAGGAGGTCGCCCATGAGGCCGAGCGTACCCGAGGCCCCGGTGTTCAAGCTGTACGGGGAGCAACTGGCCTGGCCGACGCCGGACCTGCTGCACTGCGAGTCGATCGCGCAGCGCAGCAGCCTGCATCACTGGGAGATCAAGCCGCACCGCCATGCCGACCTGTTCCAGTTGCTCTACCTCCAGGAGGGCGAGGCGCTGGCCCAGGTGGAGAACCGGCAACTGCGCCTGACCGAGTCGGCGATCCAGGTGGTGCCGCCGCTCTGCGTGCACGGCTTCCGCTTCTCCGAGGACGTCCAGGGTTACGTGCTGACCCTGGCCGCGCCCCTGGTGGTGCATCTGGAAGAGCTTCTGGGGCATCACCTGGGCGTGCAGGGCGGATTCGCCTGCTACCCGGTCGGCACGGACCGCGCCTGGCTCGATCTGCTGTTCGGGACGCTGTTTCGCGAATACCAGGGGCACGAGCCGGGGCGCGAGCTGCAGCTGCAGTCGCTGGTCAACCTGCTGATGGTCTGGCTCGGTCGCCGCGAGCGCCAGCACGCCGCCTCGCTCGGCGCCAGCCAGCGCAACCGCCAGTACCTGATGCGCTTCATGCGACTGGTCGAGCAGCACTACCGCGAGCACCTGTCGGTGGACGAGTTCGCCCACCGCGTCGGGCTCTCCGGCGTCCACCTGAACAGCCTGTGCCGCCAACTGGTCGGGCAGAGCGCCCTGCAGGTGATCCACCAGCGTCTCTTGCTGGAGGCCAAGCGCAACCTGGTCTACACCACCATGACCGTCAACGAGCTCTCCGACGCGCTCGGCTTCAGCGACCCGGCCTACTTCTCGCGGTTCTTCCGTCGCCTCGCCGGGCAGTCGCCGAAGGCCTTCCGCCAGAGTGCCGCCGCGGGCGCCGGGGCGATGCCCGGTCAGGAGGACGAGGGTTTCGGCAAGGGCGAGTTCATCGGCGACGCTTCCGCCGATGAGCGCGGATGAGGCCGCTCACGGTCCGGCCGACACGGGGCAGGGTGGAGGAGCGGCGCGGCGGCCGGCGGCGGTTCAGCGGTAGATCTTGTGCAGCAGCCCGATCAGCTGCTGGCGCTCCTCGGCGCTGAGCGCGGCGGTGGCCTCCTGGTCGCTCTGCGCGGCCACCTCGTGCAGCTCCCGGAGCAGCGTCTCGCCGGCCTTGCTGAGGAAGATGCCGTAGGAGCGCTTGTCCGGCTTGCAGCGCACCCGCACCGCCAGCCCGCGGCTCTCCAGCTTGTTCAAAAGGACCACCGCCTGCGGCGGTTCGATGGCCAGCGCGCGGGCCAGGTCGGCCTGCATCAGGCCGGGGTTCTGCTGGATGATCGCCAGGGCGGTGAACTGCGCCGGCCGCAGGTCGAAGGCCACGAGGCGGCTGACCAGGTGCTGGAAGACCTTGAGCTGGGCGCGGCGCAGGGCATAGCCGAGCAGGTCGTCGAGGGAGCTGTCCAGCGGGCCGTCGGCCGGTTGGGCGATGGCCTGCGGAGCGACGGCCGGGGAGGGGCTGGACTTGCTGGACATGGGCGTGCGCTGCTTCCGATTAGTTAACCTGCATAAAAATTCTGCAGTGCCCGGCGCCCGGAGGCAATCTTTCGCCGCTGCCGGCCCTTGCCCGAGGGAGCGGGCAGGTGCCGGATGCGCGCATGAGCCGTTGTCGGACATTGCCCGGCGGCCATGCCCGATGGCCGGCCCCGTGCCGTGCAACTATCCTGAAACCGGCACTGGCCGAATCTGTCCGCAGAATGCGCGGCTACGGCGTCGGTTGGCGTAACGCGCGGCCGGTTCAGCTTCCACTGGGAGAATCAGTCGATGATCTATAAAGGGAAAGCCATCCGGGTCCAGGCCCTGGGGGATGGCATCGCCGAGATGCAGTTCGACCTCGAGGGCGATTCCGTCAACAAGTTCAACCGCCTCACCCTGAACGAATTCCGTCAGGCCGTCGACGCGCTGCGGGCGGAGACCTCGCTCAGAGGCGTGCTGGTCACCAGCGCCAAGGGCATGTTCATCGTCGGCGCCGACATCACCGAGTTCGTCGGCCTGTTCCGCGCCCCGGAAGAGCAGCTGATCGGCTGGTGCGGCGAGGTCAACCGGATGTTCTGCGATTTCGAGGACCTGCCGCTGCCCACAGTGGTCGCCATCAACGGCATGGCGTTGGGCGGCGGCTTCGAGATCTGCCTGGCCTGCGACTACCGGGTCGTGGCCGAATCGGCTCGGGTCGGTCAGCCGGAGGTCAAGCTGGGCATCATCCCGGGCTTCGGCGGCACCGTGCGCCTGCCGCGGCTGATCGGCAGCGACAACGCCATCGAGTGGATCGCCAGCGGCAAGGACTACGGCGCCCGGGATGCGCTGAAGTTCGGCGCGGTGGATGCCGTGGTCGCTGACGAGCGGCTGCGCGAGGCGGCCCTCGATCTGCTGAAGCGGGCGGCCGCCGGCGAGCTGGACTATCGCGCCCGCCGCCAGCCCAAGCTGGAGCCGCTCAAGCTCGACAACATCGAGCAGATGATGGCCTTCGAGAGCGCCAAGGGCCTGGTGGCCGCCCAGGCCGGGCCGCACTACCCGGCGCCGGTGGCGGCGGTGAGATGCATCCAGAAGGCGGCCAACGCCCGGCGCGACGAGGCGCTGAAGATCGAGAGCGCGACCTTCGCCAAGCTGGCCAGGACTCCGGTGACGGCCAGCCTGGTCGGGCTGTTCCTCAACGAGCAGGTGCTCAAGCACAAGGCCAGGCAGTACGAGAAGGCCGCCCGAGCGGTGAATCAGGCCGCGGTCCTCGGTGCCGGCATCATGGGCGGCGGCATCGCCTACCAGTCAGCGCTCAAGGGCACGCCGATCCTGATCAAGGACATCCGCGAGGAAGCCATCCAGCAGGGCCTCGCCGAAGCCGCCAAGCTGCTGGAGAAGCGCGTCGAGAAGGGCCGCCTGACCCCGGCGCAGATGGCCGAGGCGCTCAACGGCATCCGGCCGACCCTGTCCTACGGCGATTTCGGCCAGGTGGACCTGGTGGTCGAGGCGGTGGTGGAGAACCCCAAGGTCAAGCAGGCGGTGCTGGCCGAAGTGGAGGGGACGGTGAAGGACGACTGCATCCTCGCCACCAACACCTCGACCATCTCCATCGGTTTCCTCGCCCGTTCGCTGAAACGCCCGGAGAACTTCTGCGGCATGCATTTCTTCAACCCGGTGCCGGTGATGCCGCTGGTGGAGGTGATCCGCGGCGAGCAGAGCAGCGAGCGGACCATCGCCACCACTGTCGCCTTCGCCCGGAAGATGGGCAAGAACCCGATCGTGGTCCGCGATTGCCCGGGCTTTCTGGTCAACCGCGTGCTCTTTCCCTACTTCGACGGCTTCGCCCGGCTGCTCGGCGCCGGTATCGACTTCCAGCGCATCGACCGGGTGATGGAGGCCTTCGGCTGGCCCATGGGGCCGGCCTACCTGCTCGACGTGGTCGGCATCGACACCGCCCACCATGCCCGCGGCGTGCTGGCCGAGGGTTTCCCTGAGCGGATGAAGCAGGAGCGGCGCACCGCCATCGATGCGCTCTACGAGGCCGGGCGCCTGGGGCAGAAGAACGGCAAGGGCTTTTACCGCTACGAGTCGGACGCCGGCGGCAAGCCGAAGAAGCTGGCCGATCCGGAGGTCGCCGGGGTGCTCGCGCCGATCGTCTTCGAGCAGCGCGAGCTGAGCGACGAGGACATCGTCCACTCCCTGATGCTGCCACTGTGCCTGGAAAGCGTGCGCTGCCTGGAGGAGGGCATCGTCGGATCGGCCGCCGAGGTCGACATGGGACTGGTCTACGGCATCGGCTTCCCGCCGTTCCACGGCGGGGCGCTGCGCTACATCGATAACGTCGGGGTGGCCGAGTTCGTCGCCCTGACCGATCGCTATGCCGACCAGGGGGCGCTGTACCGGCCGACCGAGAAACTGCGGGAAATGGCCAGGAACGGCCAGACCTTCTTCGCCTGAGCCCAGGGGAACCATCCATGAGTCTGAATCCGAGAGATGCCGTCATCGTCGATGCCGGTCGCACCCCCATGGGCCGCTCCAAGGGCGGCATGCATCGCTCCACCCGGGCGGAGAACCTGTCGGCCCAGCTGATCACCGCGCTGCTGGCGCGCAACCCGCAGATCGATCCGGCGGAGGTCGAGGACGTCATCTGGGGCTGCGTCAACCAGACCCTGGAGCAGGGCTGGAACATCGCGCGCATGGCTGCCCTGCTGACGCCGATCCCCCACAGCAGCGGCGCGCAGACCGTCAGCCGCCTGTGCGGCTCCTCCATGAGTGCGCTGCACACCGCGGTGCAGGCGATCCAGACCGGCAACGGCGAGGTCTTCGTCGTCGGCGGCGTCGAGCACATGGGCCATCTGCCGATGACCCACGGGGTCGATCCCAATCCGCGGCTGTCCCTGCACGTGGCCAAGGCCGCGGGCATGATGGGGCTGACCGCGGAGATGCTCGGGCGCATGCACGGCATCAGCCGTCAGCAGCAGGACGCCTTCGCCGTGCGTTCCCACCGTCTGGCGCACCAGGCCACGGTGGAGGGTCGCTTCAGGGACGAGATCGTTCCCACCGAGGGCCATGACCAGGACGGATTTCTCCGGCTGTTCGATTACGACGAGACCATCCGCCCGGACACCACCCTGGAAAGCCTGGCCGCGCTCAAGCCGGTGTTCGATCCGAAGAACGGCAGCGTGACCGCCGGGACCTCCTCGCAGATCACCGACGGCGCTTCCTGCATGATCGTGATGTCCGCCCAGCGCGCCCGGGATCTCGGCATCCAGCCGCTGGCGGTGGTGCGGGCCATGGCGGTGGCCGGCGTCGATCCGTCGATCATGGGCTACGGTCCGGTGCCGGCGACCTGGAAGGTGCTGCAGCGTGCCGGCCTCACCATGGGCGACATGGACTACGTCGAACTCAACGAGGCCTTCGCCGCCCAGGCGCTGCCCGTGCTCAAGGATCTCGAACTGCTCGACAGACTCGACGAGAAGGTCAACCTGCACGGCGGCGCCATCGCCCTGGGCCATCCTTTCGGTTGCTCGGGCACGCGGATCTGCGGCACCCTGTTGCACATCATGCGGCAGCGGGGCGGCCGTTTCGGCCTGGCGACCATGTGCATCGGCCTCGGGCAGGGCATCAGCACCGTGTTCGAGCGGGTGTGAAGATCGCCCGGCCGGCGCAGGCCGGCCGGGCGATCGGTGTCCGCGGGTTTCGCCGCCGCACTCGTTGCCGCGTCATTTCGTCTCCCCCGGAGCGGGCGAGCTGAGCTTGTCCGCTGCCCTGCGTATTTCCCGTCCAGCCGAGAGAAAGATCATGACTGTACAACCCGGTCTCTACCGCCATTACAAGGGTGCCGAATACCGCGTGTTCGGGGTGGCGCGGCATTCCGAGACGGAGGAGGAGCTGGTGGTCTATCAGGCGCTTTACGGCGAATTCGGGCTGTGGGTCAGGCCGCTCTCGATGTTCGTCGAGAGCGTCGAGGTTGACGGACGGACGGTGCCGCGCTTTGCTTTGATCCGTGCCGAATCTCCGGTTTTCCCGCAACCCTGAATGGCGCTTGCGCTTGACCGCACGTCGGCCGCCACTATATATAGCGCCGGGTCAACAGGTCGCGAAACACTGCCGCGTAGCCGATAGCGCATGGAAAATGGCTTCAAAATGCCGATTTATAGTGCTTAAGCCGCATTTTTCAGCCATTTTTGCCTTGTCCTGGCGGCCTCTCCGGGTTTGTCGACGGCCTCTCGGACGTCTCCTGCCTCCCTTTTCTCGAATTAGGAACTAACCGATCCATGGGCAAATCGCTGGTCATCGTGGAATCCCCGGCCAAGGCCAAGACCATCAACAAGTACCTGGGCAACCAGTACGTGGTGAAGTCGAGCATCGGCCACATCCGTGACCTTCCCACCAGCGGCTCGGCCAGCACCGCCAAGGAACCGGCCAAGCGCGGCAAGAGCGCGGCGGAAGCGCCGGCGTTGTCGCCCAAGGAGAAGGCCAAGCGCCAGCTGTTCGCCCGCATGGGCGTCGATCCCGAGCACGGCTGGAAAGCCCATTACGAGGTCCTGCCGGGCAAGGAGAAGGTCGTCGAAGAGCTGCGCCGTCTGGCCAAGGAAGCCGACACCATCTATCTGGCCACCGACTTGGACCGCGAGGGGGAGGCCATCGCCTGGCACCTGCGCGAGTCCATCGGCGGCGACGACGATCGCTACAAGCGTGTGGTGTTCAACGAGATCACCAAGAAGGCGATCCAGGAAGCCTTCGCCCATCCCGGCGAGCTGGACATCAACCGGGTCAACGCCCAGCAGGCGCGGCGTTTTCTCGATCGCGTGGTCGGCTACATGGTTTCGCCGCTGCTCTGGCAGAAGATCGCCCGCGGCCTGTCCGCCGGCCGCGTGCAGTCGGTGGCGGTCAAGCTGATCGTCGAGCGCGAGCGCGAGATCCGTGCCTTCATCCCGGAAGAGTTCTGGGAGATTCACGCCGACCTGGCCACCACGAAGGGCGCCAAGGTCCGCTTCGAAGTGGCACGGGAGAACGGCGAGGCCTTCAAGCCGATCAACGAGGCCCAGGCCATGGCCGCGCTGGAGCGGCTCAAGTCTTCGAGCTACACCGTGGCCAAGCGCGAGGACAAGCCGACCCGCAGCAAGCCCACGGCGCCCTTCATCACCTCGACTCTGCAGCAGGCGGCGAGCAACCGGCTCGGCTTCTCGGTGAAGAAGACCATGATGATGGCCCAGCGCCTGTACGAGGCCGGCTACATCACCTACATGCGTACCGATTCGACCAACCTCTCGGCCGATGCCGTGGCCATGGCCCGTGGCTTCATCGAGAGCGAGTTCGGCGACAAGTATCTGCCGGCCGCGCCGAACGTCTACACCAGCAAGGAAGGCGCCCAGGAGGCGCACGAGGCGATCCGCCCCTCCGACGTCAACCTGCGCCCGGCCCAGCTGTCCGGCATGGAGCGCGACGCCGAGCGCCTCTACGACCTGATCTGGCGCCAGTTCGTCGCCTGCCAGATGCCGCCGGCGGAATACCTGTCGACCAGCGTCAGCGTCGCCGCGGGCGCCTTCGAGCTGCGCGCCAAGGGTCGCATCCTCAAGTTCGACGGCTACACCCGCGTGCTGCCGCAGCTGGCCAAGCCCGGCGAAGACGACGTGCTGCCGGACATGACCGAGGGCGATCTGCTCGAGCTGCTCAAGCTCGATCCCAGCCAGCACTTCACCAAGCCGCCGGCCCGCTACAGCGAAGCCAGCCTGGTCAAGGAGATGGAGAAGCGCGGGATCGGTCGTCCGTCCACCTACGCGGCGATCATCTCGACCATCCAGGAACGCGGCTACGTGACCCTGCACAACCGCCGCTTCTACTCGGAGAAGATGGGCGACATCGTCACCGAGCGTCTCTCGGAAAGCTTCGCCAACCTGATGGACTACGGGTTCACCGCCGGCATGGAGGAGAACCTGGACGACGTGGCCCAGGGCGAGCGCGACTGGAAGCACCTGCTCGACGAGTTCTATGGCGATTTCCGGAAGAAGCTCGAGGTCGCCGAGTCCAGCGAAGCGGGCATGCGCGCCAACCAGCCGACCCTGACCGACATTCCCTGCCGCGAATGCGGCCGTCCGATGATGATCCGCACCGCCTCGACCGGCGTGTTCCTCGGCTGTTCGGGCTATAGCCTGCCGCCCAAGGAGCGCTGCAAGTCGACCATCAACCTGATCCCCGGGGACGAGATCGCCGAGGACGACGAGGGCGAGTCGGAGTCCCGCCTGCTACGCAACAAGCGTCGCTGCGCGAAGTGCGGCACGGCGATGGATGCCTACCTGCTCGACGAGAAGCACAAGCTGCACATCTGCGGCAACAACCCGGACTGCTCCGGCTACGAGATCGAGGAAGGCCAGTTCCGCATCAAGGGCTACGAAGGACCGAGCCTGGAGTGCGACAAGTGCGGCAGCGAGATGCAACTGAAGACCGGCCGTTTCGGCAAGTTCTTCGGCTGCACCAATCCCGCCTGCAAGAACACCCGCAAGCTCTTGAAGAGCGGCGAGCCGGCGCCGCCGAAGATGGATGCGGTGAAGATGCCCGAGCTCCGGTGCGAGAAGGTCGACGACACCTACGTGCTGCGCGACGGCGCCTCGGGCCTGTTTCTCGCCGCCAGCCAGTTCCCGAAGAATCGGGAAACCCGCGCTCCCCTGGTGCTCGAACTGCTGCCGCACCGGGACGAGATCGATCCGAAGTACCACTTCCTGCTGGACGCGCCGACCAAGGACCCGGAAGGGCGCCCGGCGGTGATCCGCTTCAGCCGCAAGACCAAGGAGCAGTACGTGCAGAGCGAGGTGGAGGGCAAGCCCACCGGCTGGCGCGCCTTCTACAGCAACGGCGCGTGGCAGGTCGAGGACAAGCGCTGATCCCGGCCTCGGCCGGGCAGGGGGCGAGCGCTTCCGACTGCCCGGCCGGCTTCCATTCCCGAGACCTGTCCCGAAGGCGGCTCGTCCGCTCTCGGGCCGGGTTCGCCTTTCAGCTGTCCGTCGGCCCTGATCCCG
Organism: Azotobacter bryophylli; assembly: GCF_042643485.1. NCBI lineage: Bacteria > Pseudomonadati > Pseudomonadota > Gammaproteobacteria > Pseudomonadales > Pseudomonadaceae > Azotobacter > Azotobacter bryophylli. The sequence continues at coordinate 157,881 of NZ_JBHRSJ010000031.1, forward strand.
TCGTCATGGGTATATAGTGGCCGCATTGATCCGGAGGGTGCCGTCATGGCTCATGAGCTCTATACCCGTACCAACCAGAAAATCCATTTCGCCGGCCTGGCCCTCAAGGCCTGGCGTCAGGCCGAGGCGAGCGGGGGCATGAACGCCCAGGCGCTCATCCAGGCGGAACGCGAGGCCGTGCTCTTCCATCTGTACGGGGCGCTGCTAGGGCTCTGCCATGAGATCGCCGGTTTCTACCGTCTGCCCGAGGCCAGGTCCCCGCGCGTGGAACAATTGCTCAGCTCCGCGGTGCTGGAGGCGGCTCCGAGTCCGGAGTTGGCCGAGCTGGTTGAACTGGCCCAGCAACCGGAAACCTGGCTGGCGCAACTGCTGGCCGAACATGCCCGTCTGTTCCTGCCGCCGCAGGCGCCGAGCAAGGCCAAGGTCGATCCCTCTCTGCCGTTGATCGAGGCGGTCAGCCTGGACGAGGAGGAAGAGCGGGCCCTGAAGCCCGAGCAACTGGAAGAGTGGCGCCAGCATCTGAAAGACATGGCCTTGCGCTTCCGTGGGTCTCTGACCGAGTGGTGAGCCGGCCCGGCCATTCTTCGGAGCGAGCCGGGGAGGGGCCTCGGCGCAGGCTTCTCGATCCTTCGCGCGAAGTGGGATTCTGTCGGGCGGCTTGGTCACCCCGGCATGAGGTATAGGGGCGAGCGGTTTCGACTGTTACAATGGCGGTCTTTTTTTGAAGAGCCGAGCCTTATGCCTACCTCCTTCCTGGAAATCGTCGAACTGCCCGATGGTCGCATAGCACTGCGTCGCGCGGATGACGAGGAGGAATTGGTGATTCTCGACTTTTCCGAAAGCGCCAAGGAATTTTTGCAGGGCTACCACATCGAGGTTGCCAAGGCCATGCTCAACGTCGGCGTGCAGATGGCCGGGCGCCTGGCCTCGGGCGATTTTGACGACGAAGAGCTGCCGCGGGTCCTGCACTGACCGGGGCTACCGATCGGGCTGCTCGCGGGCGAGCCTTCTTCCACGGTCCATGCATCCGATGCGATGCACGTCGTTTGCCCCCTCTCTCTTCCGCGCCCGGCAAGCCCTCGCTTCTCGGGGCGGAGCCGCTCACCCCAGACGGATATTCAGGCTCTGGGCATTGCCCAGGCTGGCCGCCTGCAGCAGCTTCCGGCGAGTCGCCTGATCCATCTGATTGAACCAGCTGATCACCGTGTGGCTGCGGCCCAGGCGCAGGGCCTCGCAGGTCAGTTCGGTGACGTCCTGCCCGGGGCGGGGTTGCAGCAGTAGGATGCGTTCGCGGTTCAGGCCTGCATCGCGCAACCAGCCCTGGGTCAGGCTGGCGGGAGGCGCGACCAGGGTGAGCCAGCGGCCGGCATCCCCCTGGCTCAGTTCGCGAAGGACGGGGGCCAGCAGAAACAGGCAATTTCCAGCGGCGCCGCGCAGGGTCAGTTCGCTGAAGGCATCCTGCTCCAGGATGCGAGAGGACTCCGTCTTCTCCTTCGCTCTCACCGCTCTCGGTTGAGCGATGAAGGCTTCGAACAGGGATAGTTGGGACTGGGACGCTTGCACGGGCTGCTGGAACTGCATATTGCCTCCTAGCGGCGAATCACGCCGACGCTCAAACCTTCGATGATGAGTTCCTGCTCTTTCAGATCGATTTCGATCGGTGCGAATTCGGGGTTCTCGGCGATCAGCCAGACCTTGTCGCCTTCGCGCTTGAAACGTTTGACGGTGACTTCGTCGTTCAGTCTGGCTACCACGATCTGCCCGTTGCGTGCTTCGCGGGTGGTGTGCACGGCCAGAAGGTCGCCGTCGTTGATCCCCACGTCCTTCATGCTGGTGCCGTGCACGCGCAGCAGGTAATCGGCGCGAGGATGGAAGAAGCCGGGATCGATCCGGCAGGCTTCCTCGATGTGCTGTTGTGCGAGGATGGGGGCGCCGGCAGCCACCCGGCCGACGATCGGCAGGCCATCGGTCGTCTCGCTGTCGACTTCGGCGCCGGGAATGCGTATTCCGCGTGAGGCGCCCGGCGTCATTTCGATCGCGCCCTTGCGGGCCATCGCTTTCAGATGTTCTTCGGCGGCATTGGGCGATTTGAAGCCGAGCGCCTTGGCGATTTCCGCCCGGGTCGGAGGGTAGCCATTGTCTTCGAGGCAACGCTTGATGAAAGCGAGGATTTCGACTTGGCGGGGCGTCAGTTTGGACATGGGGCGGTCCTGGTTTTTTATACAATGACTGGGATTATATACAGCCCCTGCCGATTGGCAACCGTTCGGCTCCTTCGCTGTCCCCTGGGCAACCGGTAGCGGACTCGCCGGTCAACATCCCTTGCAGCGAACAGCTCGAGCAAGCTGGAAGTCTTCAGTATCGTCGTTGGCTTGGAGTGAGTACGGCAGCAATAGCGTCTTCACATCGGTAAGCCAGGATGGGAGCATGGAGGGCGGCCAAGGACCGGTGCCTGAACAGGAACGATGCTCAGACAGGCGGAGGAAACATGACCTATTCGGAAACCGTCGAAAGGATCCTGGATACCGCGGAGAGGCTGTTCGCGGAGCGGGGGTTCAGCGAAACCTCGCTGCGCCTGATCACCAGCAGGGCCGGGGTCAATCTGGCTGCGGTCAACTATCACTTCGGCTCGAAGAAGGCGCTGATCCAGGCGGTCTTCTCGCGTTTTCTCGGCCCCTTCAGTCTCAGTCTGGAGCGGGAGCTGGATCGCCGCCAGGCCGGCCAGGAATACCATCCCGGGCTCGAGGAACTGCTGGACATGCTGGTGGATCGGGCGCTGGCGGTGAAGCCGCGCAGCGGGAACGACCTTGCCACCTTCATGCGGCTGGTCGGTCTGGCCTTCAGCCAGGGGCACGGATATCTGCGCAGTTACCTCGAGGACATGTACGGCAAGGTGTTCCGCCGCTACCTGCTGTTGCTGCAGCAGGCGGCTCCTGCCATTCCGCCCATCGAGCTATTCTGGCGGGCGCATTTCATGCTCGGCGCCGCCGTTTTCAGCATGTCCGGACTCAAGGCGCTGACCCTGATGGCCGAGGAAAATTTCGGCGTGCAGACCTCCACCGAACAGCTATTGCGCCTGCTGGTGCCCTTCCTGGCCGCCGGCTTGCGTGCGGAGAGCGCCGTCCATGACGAGATGCTGGCCAGTGCCCGTCTCAAGACGCGCGACAAGGAGGCGGCGCCGATCCGGCGCATGCCGGACCCGGGCCTGATGGCCGGAGGACGATAGGGAGCAAAGGAAACGGAGCGCCAGCCAGTGGGCGCCGCCGGTTCGATCGGCTAAGCTAGCCGCCCTATGCGATTTCTCGACCTTCTCCATATCTCCCTTGCCGATCAGGCCCTGTATGGGCTGACCGGCGGCTCGCTGGTCCTGCGTTTTCCCGTGTCTACGGCGCTGAACGGGCCGGGCGAGCGCTCCGGCTCCGGCTGCACGCCGCGCGGCCAGCACCGGGTGCGGGCGAAGATCGGCGAGGGTCTGCCGCAGGGGGCGGTTCTGCGGGGCAGACGCTGGACCGGCGAGGTCTGGTCACCGGCCCTGCACGAGCAATTTCCCGGTCGCGACTGGATCCTGACCCGCATTCTCTGGCTGAGCGGCTGCGAGCCGGGAGTCAACCGGCTCGGCGAGGTCGACACCTTCCGCCGCTACATCTATATCCATGGCACGCCGGACAGCGAACCCATGGGCGTACCGCTCTCTCATGGCTGCGTGCGCCTGCGCAATGCCGACCTGCTCGAACTCTATCCGCGGGTGCCGGTCGGCTGCCCGGTGCGCATCGACGAAGCGCCCTGTCCCGACTGGGCCGCGGCCCGGCTTGATTAAGGATCTCCCATGCAAGGCTCTCTGATGCTGGACATCGCCGGCACCTGGCTGACGGTCGAGGATCGTCGGCTGCTGCGTCAGCCCGAGGTGGGCGGGCTCATCCTGTTCGCCCGCAATATCGAACACCCCACCCAGGTTCGCGAGCTTTGCGCGGCGATCCGCCGGCTGCGCCCGGATCTGCTGCTCGCGGTGGACCAGGAGGGCGGTCGTGTACAGCGCCTGCGCCAGGGCTTCGTGCGACTGCCGGCGATGCGTACCTTCGCTGCCCATGAGGACGCCGAGCAACTGGCCGAGCACTGCGGCTGGCTGATGGCGACCGAGGTGCTGGCGGCCGGGCTGGACCTCAGTTTCGCCCCGGTGCTCGACCTCGATCATGGCCGCAGCGGAGTGATCGGCTCCCGTGCCTTCGAGGGCGATCCAGAAGCCGCCGCACGGCTGGCCGGCGCCTTCATCCGCGGCATGCACGCCGCCGGCATGGCCGCCACCGGCAAGCATTTTCCCGGACACGGCTGGGCCGAGGCCGACTCCCACGTGGCCATTCCCACCGACGATCGCGGCCTCGAGGAGATCCGCGAGCGGGACATGCTTCCCTTCCGGCAACTGAGGGGCGAGCTGGATGCTCTGATGCCGGCGCATGTCATCTATCCGAAGGTGGACGAGCGTCCGGCCGGCTTCTCCCGCCGCTGGCTGCAGGACATCCTGCGTGGCGAGCTCGGTTTCGACGGGGTCATCTTCAGCGACGACCTGTCCATGGCCGGCGCCCACGTGGCCGGCGACGCCGCGGCGCGCATCGAGGCGGCGCTGCGCGCCGGCTGCGACATGGGCCTGGTCTGCAACGACCGGGCGGCGGCGGAGCTGGCGCTTTCCGCCCTGCAGCGCCTGGGTGCCAGCCCCGCACCGCGGCTCGCGCGCATGCGTCGCCGGGCCTTTCCCGGCATCGAATACAAGCAACATCCACGCTGGCAGCGCGCGCTCGAGAGTCTGCGCCGCGCCCAGCTGATCGACTGAGGATAAAGATGACTGTCTACGCGATCATCGGCGGCACCGGCCTAACCCAGCTGGAGGGATTGACCATCCGCCAGGCCCTGCCGCTGGAGACCCCCTACGGCAAACCTTCCGCCGACGTCCTGCGCGGCGAATACGCCGGACGCGAGGTGCTGTTCCTGGCCCGGCACGGCCATCCGCACCGCATCCCGCCGCATCAGGTGAACTACCGGGCGAACCTGTGGGCATTGCGCGAGGCCGGAGCCGAAGCCTTCCTGGCGGTCAATGCCGTCGGCGGCATCCATGCCGCCATGGGCACCGGGCATCTGTGCGTGCCGCATCAGATCGTCGACTATACCTACGGCCGCGCTCACACCTACTTCGAAGGTGAGCTGGATGCGGTCACCCATGTGGACTTCAGCTATCCCTACGACGAGGCGCTGCGCCAGAAGCTGATCGCCGCGCTGGGCGCCGAGGGCTGTGCCTGGAGCGGGCACGGGGTCTATGGCTGCACCCAGGGGCCGCGTCTGGAGACGGCCGCCGAGATCACCCGTCTGGAGCGCGACGGCTGCGACATCGTCGGCATGACCGGCATGCCCGAAGCCGTGCTGGCGCGGGAGCTGGACCTGCCCTACGCCTGTCTGGCGCTGGTGGTGAACCCGGCGGCGGGCAAGAGCCACCAGCTCATCACCATGGCCGATATCGAGCGGGCCCTGAGCGAGGGCATGGGGAGAGTCAAGTCGGTATTGGGACGCCTGTTGGCATCTCACTGAGCGACGAACGAAAAAGACCGCCAGAGCGGTCTTTTTCGTTTCAGGGGCAGGGTCAGAGCGGATTCACGCGGATCAGCACGCCGAGGTTGCCGTGGTCGAGGAAGGTCAGCTCCCCGGCCTTGACCCGGGCGGCCTGCTGCAGGCGTTCGCTGCCGGTTACGAAACCCTCGGCGCTGAAGTGGTTGATCCAGAAGTCGGTCTGGACATCGACGAAGCGGGCCTGGGTCAGGGCCACGGTGCCTTCCACCGGGGAGTGGCCGAACTGCTGCTTGCCGGCGCTCAGGGACATCTTGCTCGGGCTTTCGCCCAGGCTCTGCTGCCAGGCCTGATGCAGCAGCACGCGGTAGCCGTCGGCTTGCGCCAGCTTGGCAGCCTGATCGTTCAGGGCGGGGGTCCGCTGGTTCTCGGCATTGATCTTCTGCGCCCCGGCAGCCCAGTCTTCCGGAACGGTCTTGCCTGCGAGCAGCGGGTCGCCGGGCTGGCGGAACAGGATCAGCTCGATCTGATACAGGCCCTCGGCGAACGCGGATGGGACGAGCAGAACGAACAGCAGGGGGAGCAGGCGTAGCGCACGCATTGGGGGTCTGTCCTTAAGCGGGTTGTGGGTGGAGGCGCTCGAGCAGCGCTTCCAGGGTGTTGAAGCGGTCTTCCGGGCGCTCCATCGGCACCTGGAACTTGAGCACGGTCGCGCCTTCGAACTTGTAGCGCTTGGGCTGGGACTGGATCAGCTTGATCAGCACCATGGGGTCGACGCTGGTGTGCGCGGCGAATTCGATGCGTCCGCCCTGGGGGCCGGCGTCGATCTTGGCGATGCCCAGCTCCTCCGCCTGCAGCTTGAGAAGGGTCAGGCGAATCAGGTGCTTGGTCGGCTCGGGCAGCAGGCCAAAGCGATCGATCATCTCCACCTGCAGTTCCTTGAGCTCCTCTTCGCTGGGCGCCGAGGCGATGCGCTTGTAGAGGATCAGGCGCGCGTGCACGTCCGGCAGGTAGTCCTCCGGGATCAGCGCCGGCACCCGCAGGTTGATGTCGATGCCGGTGCCCAGCGGTTGCTCGAGGTTCGGCTGTTCGCCCTTGCGGATGGCCTTCACCGCGCGCTCGAGCATCTCCATGTAGAGGGAGAAGCCGACCGCCTGGATCTGGCCGCTCTGCCCTTCGCCGAGCAGCTCGCCGGCACCGCGGATCTCCAGGTCGTGGGTGGCGATGACGAAGCCCGCGCCGAGGTCCTGGGCGCCGGCGATGGCTTCCAGGCGCTTCTGCGCGTCCTCGGTCATCTGCTTGCGCGGCGGCGTGAGCAGGTAGGCGTAGGCCTGGTGGTGGCTGCGGCCGACCCGGCCGCGCAGCTGGTGCAACTGGGCCAGGCCGAACTTGTCGGCGCGCTCGATGATGATGGTGTTGGCGCTCGGCACGTCGATGCCGGTCTCGATGATGGTCGAGGCCACCAGCACGTTGAAGCGCTTGTGGTAGAAGTCGCTCATCACCTGTTCCAGTTCGCGCTCGCGCATCTGCCCGTGGCCGATGCCGATGCGCGCCTCCGGGACCAGTTCGGCCAGGTCGCGGGCGCACTTCTCGATGGTCTTCACCTCGTTGTGCAGGTAGTAGACCTGGCCGCCGCGCAAGAGCTCGCGCAGCAGAGCCTCCTTGATCACCGCGTTCTGCTGCTCCATGACGAAGGTGCGCACCGACAGCCGGCGCGCCGGCGGGGTGGCGATGATCGACAGGTCGCGCATGCCCGCCACCGCCATGTTCAGGGTGCGCGGGATCGGCGTGGCGGTGAGGGTGAGGATGTCCACCTGGCTGCGCAGGGATTTGAGCTGCTCTTTCTGGCGTACGCCGAAGCGGTGCTCCTCGTCGATGATGACCAGGCCCAGGTTCTTGAAGCGGACATCGTCCTGCAGCAGCTTGTGGGTGCCGATGACGATGTCGACGTTGCCCTCGGCCAGCTGCTGGATCGCGCCTTCGACCTCCTTGGCCGATTTGAAGCGGCTCATCACTTCGACCTTCACCGGCCAGTCGGCGAAACGGTCGCGGAAGCTGTTGTAGTGCTGCTGGGCGAGCAGGGTGGTGGGCACCAGCACCGCCACCTGCCTGCCGCTGTGCACGGCGATGAAGGCCGCGCGCATCGCCACCTCGGTCTTGCCGAAGCCGACGTCGCCGCAGATCAGGCGATCCATGGGCTTGGGCGCCAGCATGTCGGCGCGCACGGCGTCGATGGCGGTCTGCTGGTCCGGCGTCTCCTCGAAGGGGAAACCGGCGCTGAAGGTCTCGTAGTCGGCGGCCGGGTCAGTGAAGGCGAAGCCTTCGCGGGCGGCGCGACGGGCGTAGATGTCGAGCAGCTCGGCGGCGACGTCGCGGACCTGTTCGGCGGCCTTGCGCTTGGCCTTCTGCCATTGTTCAGAGCCGAGCCGGTGCAGCGGCGCCAGGGCATCGTCGCTGCCGGTGTAGCGAGCGATCAGATGCAGGTTGGCCACCGGCACGTAGAGCTTGGCCTGGTCGGCGTATTCCAGGGCGAGGAACTCGGCGCTCTGGCCCTCGATCTCCAGGGTGATCAGCCCGAGATAGCGGCCGACCCCGTGGTCGATGTGCACCACTGGGGCGCCTTCGTGGAGTTCGGTGAGGTTCTTGATGACATTGTCGGCAGCGCTGTCGCGGGCTTTTTCCCGCCGACGCCGCTGCAGTACCCGCTGACCGAACAGCTGGCTTTCCGCAATCAGGGCAAGATCGTCGACGAACAGGCCCTCATCCAGGGGGGCGACGGTGATGCCGAGGCGCTCGGAGCCGGCGACGAATGTCGGCCAGCCCTCGACCTCGGCGGGCTTGAGCTTGAGCCGGGCGAGCATTTCCAGCAGCACTTCGCGGCGCCCGGCGGATTCGGCGCTGAACAGCACCCGGCCCGGATATTCCTCGATGAAGCGGCGCAGGGCGGCCATGGGTTCGGCGGTCTTGGCTTGGACCGCCAAGTCCGGCAGGGGCCGGGTGTCGAAGCGCGTGCGGCCGACGCCAGGCTCGATGTCCTGCTGGCTGACGATCACCCGCGGCCAGCCCTTGAGACGGGCGAAGCAGTCCTCGACCGGCAGGAACAGTTCGGTCGGCGGCAACAGCGGTCGCTCCGGATCGTAGCGGCGATCCTCGTAGCGATTGCGCACGTCGCTCCAGAACTGCTCGGCGGCCTGCTCGATACCGGGCAGGGAAAACACCTGGGTGCGTTCCGGCAGATAGTCGAACAGGGTGGCGGTCTCGTCGAAGAACAGCGGCAGGTAGTATTCGATGCCGGCCGGGGTGATGCCGCTGGACAGGTCCTGATAGATCGGGCAGCGGCGGAAGTCCACGTCGAAGCGCTCGCGGAAGCGGGCGCGGAAGCCGGTGACCGCTTCCTTCTGCAGCGGGAATTCGCGGGCCGGCAGCAGGCGGATCGATTCCACCTTGTCGATCGAGCGCTGGGTTTCCGGATCGAAGGTGCGCAGCGTCTCGATCTCGTCGTCGAACAGATCGATGCGATAGGGCAGGTCGCTGCCCATCGGGAAAAGGTCGATCAGGGCGCCGCGCACGGCGAACTCGCCATGCTCGTAGACGGTCTCGACGCAGCGGTAGCCGGCTGCCTCCAGGCGCAGGCGCATCTGCTCCACGTCGAGACGCTGGCCGACGTCCAGCACCAGGCTGCTGCCGAGCAGGAAGCTCGTCGGCGCCAGGCGATGCAGGGCCGTGGTGATCGGCACCACCAGCACGCCGTGGCTCAGTTCCGGCAGGCGGTAGAGGCTGGCGATGCGCTGGGAGATGATGTCCTGGTGCGGTGAGAAGAGGTCGTAGGGCAGGGTTTCCCAATCGGGGAACTGCAGCACCGGCAGCGACGGGGCGAAAAAGGCGAGCTCCTGCTCCAGCCGTTCGGCGCTCTGGCTGTCGGCGGTCAGGAGCAGAGTGAAGTTTCGGGCGGCACTGGCGGCTTCGGCGATCGCCAGGGAAAGCGTGGCGCCCTGCAGGTTGCCCCAATGCTGTTTGCCGGCGGCAGCCGGAAGGGTCGGAAGACGCAGTACGGACACGAGGCGGCACGGCTCCGGTCGGATGGATGGATCGGCGGATTGTAACTATCCGTGCGCTTCGCTGTCAGTGTTTAGTCTGCTGCAGATTGCCGGCGAATAGCCGCGCCGTCATAATGTAGCCCTTTTTTTCAGCCTCTACATGTGGAAGGTATACTCCGTGAATCAGAAGCTCGACCAGTGTCTTGGTGAATGGATCGATCGTGAAGCGCTCGCGGAGGCGATGATTCCGCTGATTGGCCAGCTCTACCGCAACAACAACGTGGTGACTTCGATCTACGGCCGCAGCCTGATCAACCGCTCCGTCATCGCGATCATCAAGGCCCACCGTTTCGCCCGTTATCGTCAGGACGATGAAACCGAGCTCTCCGTGCATGACACCTTCCCGATCCTCAAGGCGATGAGCGAGCTGAAGCTCGGTGCCGCCTCGGTCGACCTCGGCAAGATGGTCATCAAGTACAAGGCAGAGGGTGCCGGCCGCTCCATCGAGCAGTTCGTTGCCGAAGAGCTGGCCGACATCGCCGGCAAGCAGAACAGCGCACCGCGCAAGAGCACCGATGTGGTGTTGTATGGTTTCGGCCGTATCGGCCGCCTGGTCGCGCGCATCCTGATCGAGAAGACCGGCGGTGGCGACGGCCTGCGCCTGCGCGCGATCGTCGTGCGCAAGGGCGCCGAGAACGACCTGGCCAAGCGGGCCAGCCTGCTGCGTCGTGACTCCGTGCATGGCACCTTCGATGGAACCATCACGGTCGACGAGGAGAACAACACCATCCTCGCCAACGGCAACCTGATCCAGGTGATCTACTCCAACGATCCGGCCGGCATCGACTACACCCAGTACGGCATCGAGAACGCCATCGTGGTGGACAACACCGGCAAATGGCGCGACGCCGAAGGTCTCGGCCAGCACCTGCGGTGCCCGGGCGTGGGTCGCGTGGTGCTGACCGCACCGGGCAAGGGCAAGCTGAAGAACATCGTGCATGGCATCAACCATCGCGACATCACCGACGAAGACAAGATCATCTCCGCGGCTTCCTGCACCACCAACGCCATCGTGCCGGTGCTCAAGGCGGTCAACGACCAGTTCGGCATCGTCAATGGTCACGTGGAGACCGTGCACTCCTATACCAACGACCAGAACCTGATCGACAACTTCCACAAGGGCAACCGCCGTGGCCGCAGCGCTCCGCTGAACATGGTGATCACCGAGACCGGCGCAGCGACCGCCGCCGCCAAGGCTCTGCCGGAACTGGCCGGCAAGCTGACCGGCAACGCGATCCGTGTGCCGACCCCGGATGTGTCCATGGCCATCCTCAGCCTGAACCTGGAGAAGTCCACCAGCCGCGACGAGATCAACGAGTATCTGCGTCAGGTGGCCATGTTCTCGGAACTGCACAAGCAGATCGACTTCACCAACTCGCAGGAAGTGGTGTCCACCGATTTCGTCGGTTCCCGTCATGCCGGCATCGTGGATTCCGAGGCGACCATCTGCAACGATAACCGCGTGATTCTCTATGTCTGGTACGACAACGAATTCGGTTACAGCTGCCAGGTCGTACGCGTTCTGGAAGACATGTCGGGCGTCAACCCGCCGGCCTTTCCGCGCTGAGCATAGCGATTAATCGCAAGTCGACCGAACGGGAGCCAATGGCTCCCGTTTTTGTTTGTTCTTGTGGCTTTTGCTACAGGATAGTTTCGCGATTGTTGCTTGTGGTCTGTTGGATGACTTCCGGCCTCACAAATAATTTCTTTAGAAATCAATGGCCTGAATACCCGTCAGGGCTGGCCTGAGTTGTGCTTTCGAAGGGGCAGTCTTTTTATGCGGCATTGGCGTCATGCAGGAAAAGTCTCTGGGTAGCTAGTAATTGGAAGGGATCTTTATAATCCTGCGGCTCTATTTACTTATCCCCGCTCTTGTGTGAGCCGATCGATTCGGTCTGCTCCAGCATCCGCAACGTCAAGTTTCAAAGTCAGTGATGGGTTTGACCCTATGATCAAAATCAAACGTGGGCTCGACTTGCCTATAACGGGCGCGCCTACGCCACGCATCGAACCGGCGAGGGCGGTGCTCAGCGTCGCCGTCATAGGCTTCGATTATCACGGCATGAAGCCGACCATGAATGTTCAGGTCGGCGACAGGGTCCGGCTCGGTCAGGTCCTCTTCACCGATAAGAAGTCTCCCGGGGTGCAGTACACCGCGCCGGGAGCCGGTGTGGTCAGTGCCATCCATCGCGGCGAGAAGCGGGCCCTGCAAGCCTTGGTCATCGACCTTGAAGGGGACGAGCAGGAGACCTTCGCCCAGTACCCCAGCGGGCAACTTGAGGGGCTGGCCGACGCACAGGTGCGCGACAACCTGCAGCGCTCCGGGTTGTGGACGGCGCTGCGCACCCGCCCATTCAGCCGGGTGCCGGCCATCGAGGCGACCCCCAGCTCCATTTTTGTCACCGCCATCGATACCCATCCGCTGGCTGCGGATCCCGCGATGATCATCGGCGAATATGCCGCCGACTTCGAGAACGGTCTCAAGGTGCTCGGCAATCTGGCCAGGATCTACCTGTGCAAGGCCGAGGGGGCCGTTCTGCCGGGCGAGCAGCTGGCCAAGGTGCGGACCGAGTCCTTTTCCGGACCGCATCCGGCCGGGCTGGCGGGGACCCACATCCATTTTCTCGATCCGGTCAGCGCCTCCAGGCACGTCTGGACCATCAACTACCAGGACGTGATCGCGATCGGCAAACTGTTCACCACCGGCAAGCTCTGGGTCGAGCGGATCGTCTCCCTGGCAGGGCCGGTGGTCGAACGTCCACGCCTGCTGCGTACCCGCCTGGGGGCCAATCTGGACGAGCTGACGGCCGGCGAGCTGCAGCCCGGCAACAACCGGGTAGTTTCCGGCTCGCTGCTCGGCGGACGTACTGCCCGCGGCGCTTTCGCCTATCTGGGGCGTTATCACCTGCAGGTCTCCTGCCTGCGCGAGGGGAATGACCGAGAGATGCTGCATTACCTGCGCCCCGGGGTGGATAAATATTCGGTGCTCAACGTCTTCGTTTCCCGGCTGATGGGGGAGAAGAAATTCCCTTTCACCACCACTACCAACGGCAGTCCGCGCGCCATGGTGCCCGTCGGCAACTACGAACAGGTGATGCCGCTGGACATCCTGCCGACCCAGTTGCTGCGCTACTTGATCGTGGGCGATACCGAGATGGCTCAGAAGCTCGGCGCCCTGGAACTGGACGAGGAGGATCTGGCACTGTGCAGCTACGTCTGCGCCGGCAAGTACGAATATGGCCCGATCCTGCGGGACAACCTCACCCGTATCGAGAAGGAGGGCTGACCCATGGGGCTGCGTGCGTTTTTCGACAAGATCGAGCCTCATTTCGAGAAGGGCGGCCGCTACGAGAAGTGGCATGCCTTGTACGAGGCGGTCGATACCTTCCTCTACCGCCCGGCCAGCGTGACCAGGACAACCGCCCACGTGCGCGATGGCATCGACCTCAAGCGGATGATGATCATCGTCTGGCTCTGCACTTTTCCGGCGATGTTCTTCGGCATGTGGAACACCGGTCATCAGGCCAACCTGATCCTTTCCGCCAAGCCCGATCTGCTGGCGGCCCAGGATGGCTGGCGCTTCGCCCTGATCGGCGCGCTGGCAGGCTTCGATCCCAACAGTCTGTGGGACAACTTCGTCCAGGGCGCGGCCTATTTTCTGCCCATCTACGCGGTGACCTTCATCGTCGGCGGCTTCTGGGAAGTGCTCTTCGCCATGGTGCGCAAGCACGAGGTCAACGAAGGCTTCTTCGTCACCTCGGTGCTGTTTTCGCTGATTCTGCCGCCGAGCATTCCTCTCTGGCAGGTGGCGCTGGGCATCAGCTTCGGCGTGGTGATCGGCAAGGAGGTGTTCGGTGGCACCGGCAAGAACTTCCTCAACCCGGCGCTGGTCGGGCGCGCCTTCCTGTTCTTCGCCTATCCGGCACAGATGTCCGGGGATGCGGTATGGACCGCAGTGGACGGTTACAGCGGTGCCACCGCGCTGAGCCTGGCGGCGGCCGGCGGCATCGATAGCGTGGTGGGGCAGGGCGCGACATGGTTGGACGCCTTCCTCGGGTTCGAGCAGGGATCGATCGGCGAGACCAGCGCCCTGGCCATTTTCCTCGGCGGCGCCGTGCTGCTGCTCACCAGGATCGCGGCCTGGCGTATCGTCGCCGGAGTCATGCTGGGCATGATCGGTCTCAGTGTCCTGTTCAACCTGATCGGTTCGGCAACCAACCCGATGTTCGCCATACCTTGGTACTGGCACCTGGTACTGGGCGGTTTCGCCTTCGGCATGATCTTCATGGCTACCGATCCGGTATCCGCGTCCATGACCGACACCGGCAAGTGGGTGTACGGCTGCGTCATCGGCATCATGGTGGTGCTGATCCGGGTCATCAATCCGGCCTTCCCCGAGGGAATGATGCTGGCGATTCTCTTCGCGAACCTGTGTGCACCGCTGATCGACCACTTCGTCGTTCAGGCCAACATCAAGCGGAGGCTGGCACGCAATGTCTAACCAGAAAGAGTCCACCGCCCGCACGCTGACCGTGGCACTGCTGGTTTGCCTGGTCTGCTCGGTGTTCGTCGCCGGAGCCGCCGTGGCGCTGAAGCCGATCCAGGTCGACAACCGTCTGCTGGACAAGCAGCGCAGCATCCTCGCGATCGCCGGGCTGGGCGATCCGGGGATGTCCGCCAGCCAGGTCAAGGCTCTGTTCGACGAGCGCATCGTCGCCCGGGTGGTGGATCTGCAGAGCGGTACCTTCACCGATGCCCAGGACCCGCGAACCTTCGATCCGCTCAGGGCAGCCAAGGATCCCAAGTTGTCCGATAGCCTGCCCAGCGAACAGGACATCGCCTCGATCAAGCGTCGCGAGCGTTTCAGTACCGTCTATCTGGTCGAGCGGAACGGCCGGCTGGACACCCTGATCCTGCCGGTGCGCGGCTACGGTCTGTGGTCGACTCTCTACGGCTTCATGGCGATCAAGGGGGACCTGAATACCGTGGCCGGCATGGGCTTCTACCAGCATGCCGAGACCCCTGGTCTCGGCGGCGAGGTGGACAACCCGAAATGGAAAGCCCTGTGGCGCGGCAAGACCCTGTTCGATGACCACGGCAGCCTGGCCGTGAAAGTCGTCAAGGGGGGCGTCGATCCGCAGAATCCCAACGCAGGGCACCAAGTCGATGCCCTGGCCGGTGCGACCCTGACCAGCAATGGGGTGAACAACCTGCTGCATTTCTGGCTGGGCGAGCAGGGTTTCGGTCCTTTCATCGCTAAATTGCGCGCAGGGGAGGCTTGAGGATGTCGCAACCGACCATCAAGGAAGTCCTGTTCAATCCGGTTCTGAACAATAACCCCATCGGTCTGCAGATCCTCGGCATCTGCTCGGCCCTGGCGGTCACCTCGAATCTGAAGACCGCTCTGGTGATGTCCGTCGCCCTGACCCTGGTGACGGCGTTCTCCAGCATGTTCATCTCGATGATCCGCAGCCAGATCCCCAGTTCGATCCGCATGATCGTGCAGATGGTGATCATCGCTTCGCTGGTCATTGTGGTGGATCAGTTGCTCAAGGCCTACGCCTTCGCGCTCTCCAAGCAGCTCTCGGTGTTCGTCGGCCTGATCATCACCAACTGCATCGTCATGGGGCGTGCCGAAGCATTCGCCATGGCCAATCCGCCGGTTCTGTCGTTCTTCGACGGTATCGGCAACGGCCTGGGCTACAGCGCGATGCTGATCGTCCTCGGCGTCATCCGCGAGCTGTTTGGCGCCGGCAAGCTACTGGGCTATCCCGTCATTCCGGTGGTCAATGATGGCGGCTGGTACCAGCCCAACGGTCTGCTGTTGCTGCCGCCCTCGGCCTTCTTTCTGATAGGTCTGATCGTCTGGGCGTTGCGCAGCGTCAAGCGGGAGCAGGTGGAAAAACCGAGCTATCGGATGGCGCCGCAGGTATCCAGCGAGGAGGCCTACTGATGGAGCACTACATCAGCCTGTTCGTCCGCTCCGTGTTCGTCGAGAACATGGCCCTGGCGTTCTTTCTCGGCATGTGCACCTTCATCGCCATTTCCAAGAAGGTGGAAACCGCACTCGGCCTCGGCGTCGCCGTGATTGTGGTGCAGGCGATCACCGTGCCGGCCAACAACCTGCTGTTCGCCTACCTGCTCAAGGACGGCGCGTTGGCCTGGGCCGGACTGCCCGAAGTCGATCTGAGCTTCCTCGGCCTGCTCAGCTATATCGGGGTGATCGCTGCCATCGTGCAGATTCTCGAGATGCTGCTCGACAAGTATGTGCCCTCGCTCTACAACGCCCTTGGCGTGTACCTGCCGCTGATCACGGTGAACTGCGCCATCATGGCTGGCTCCCTGTTCATGGTCGAGCGCGACTACAACTTGGCGGAGAGCACCGTCTACGGCGTCGGCTCCGGCCTGTCCTGGGCGCTGGCCATCGCCCTGCTGGCCGCGATCCGCGAGAAGCTGAAGTACAGCGACGTCCCCGAGGGTCTGCAGGGGCTAGGTATCACCTTCATCACGATCGGTCTGATGTCCCTGGGCTTCATGTCGTTTTCCGGCGTGCAGTTGTAAGGAGAAGACAGCATGAGTTTCGAGATTTTTCTCGCCATCGGCATGTTCACCGCCATCGTTCTGGCGCTGGTGATCCTGATCCTGGTGGCGCGCGCCAAGCTGGTTTCGACCGGCGATGTGAACATCGACATCAATGGCGAGAAGACCATCGCCGTGCCGGCCGGCGGCAAGTTGCTACAGACCCTGGCGGCGAACAACATCTTCCTGTCGTCCGCCTGCGGCGGTGGCGGCACCTGCGGGCAATGCAAGTGCATCGTCGAGAGCGGTGGCGGCGAGATGCTGCCTACCGAGGAACCGCACTTCACCCGGCGCCAAGCCAAGGAGGGATGGCGCCTGTCCTGCCAGACCCCGGTCAAGCAGGACATGAAGATCGAGGTAGCGGAAGAAGTCTTCGGGGTGAAGAAGTGGGAGTGCACGGTGGAGTCCAATCCCAACGTCGCGACCTTCATCAAGGAGCTGACCTTGCGCCTGCCGGAGGGCGAGAGCGTCAATTTCCGCGCCGGCGGTTACGTGCAACTGGAGTGCCCGCCGCATACGGTCAACTACAAGGATTTCGATATCCAGCCGGAATTCCGCGGTGACTGGGACAGGTTCGACATGTGGCGCTATGTATCGAAGGTGGATGAAACCACCATCCGCGCCTACTCCATGGCGAACTACCCGGAAGAGACGGGCATCGTCAAGTTCAACATCCGCATCGCGTCTCCGCCACCGGGGCGGGAGGACATCCCGCCGGGCAAGATGTCCTCCTATGTGTTCAGCCTCAAGCCGGGCGACAAGATCACCGTCTACGGTCCGTTCGGCGAGTTCTTCGCCAAGGACACCGATGCCGAGATGGTCTTCATCGGCGGCGGTGCCGGCATGGCACCGATGCGCTCGCACATTCTCGACCAGCTCAAGCGCATCAAGACCAAGCGCAAGATCAGTTTCTGGTATGGTGCACGCTCGCTGCGTGAAGCCTTCTACGTCGAGGAGTACAATCGCCTGCAGGCCGAGAACGCCAACTTCGTCTGGCATTTGGCGTTGTCCGACCCCCTACCAGAGGATAACTGGTCTGGTCCGACGGGTTTCATTCACAATGTGCTGTACGAAAACTACCTGAAGAATCATTCGGCCCCGGAAGATTGCGAGTATTACATGTGTGGCCCGCCAATGATGAACGCCTCGGTGATCAAGATGCTGACTGACCTTGGCGTCGAACCGGAGAATATCCTGCTTGATGATTTCGGCGGATAACTATGCGTCTTGCAGTATTCAAGCCCGTTCTCGCGGTTGCCTTGGCGACCGTGTTGACGGGCTGTTTCGTTTCTGAACGGGTCGAGAGTTTCGGCGGACCCACCATGGGCAGTACCTATTCGGTGAAGTTCGTGTCCGGGAAGGGCGTGCCCGCCAAGGAAGTGCTGCAACACGAGACCGAGGCCATTCTGGCCGAGCTCGACCAGCAGCTCTCTACCTATCGCAGCGACTCCGACATCGCTCGCTTCAACGACTTGCCAGCAGGCCGCTGTGAAACCGTGCCTGCCACAATCCGGGAGCTGGTAGCGGCGGGCGAGCGACTCTCCAACGAAAGCGACGGTGCGCTGGATCTGACCGTCGAGCCTCTGCTCGATCTGTGGGGCTTCGGCCCCCATGGCCAGGGCGAGCGGGTTCCTGACGCCGGGGAGATCGCCACGACGCGTCAGCGGATCGGCCATCAACACTTGCGAATCGAGGGCGAGCGCTTGTGCAAGGACGTTCCTCTGCAGGTGGATTTCAACAGCATCGCTGCCGGACATGCGGTCGACCTCGTCTCGGCTCGTCTCGAGTCGCTGGGTGTCGGCAGTTATCTGGTGGAAATCACTGGTGAACTCAAGGCCAAGGGACGGAAGCCGGATGGTGCTCCCTGGCGCATAGCCATCGAGGCGCCGCGGGAGGATGAGAGAGCTGCCCAGAAGGTCATCGACCTCGACGGCTATGCGATATCCACCTCGGGGGACTACCGCAACTATTTCGAGCGCGACGGCAAGCGCTATTCCCATACCATCGACCCGCAGACTGGCGCTCCCATCGATCACCGGCTGGCCGAGGCGACGGTCGCCGATCGCTCCGGACTGAGAGCTGATGGCCTCTCGACCGTATTGATGGTCATGGGAGAGGAGCGGGGGCTGGCCTTCGCCGAACAGCAGGGCATCCCCGCATTCCTGGTGATCCGCCAGGGGACCGAATTCATCACGAAGAGCACCTCGGCCTTCGATCGGTTGTTCGGCAAGGGAGAAGGGCATTGACCTGGCTACTGGTTTTTCTGGTGATGCTGACGGTGGTATTCGGCATGGCGATCGGCGTGATCATGGGGCGCAAGCCCATTGCCGGCTCCTGCGGTGGAATCGCCAATCTGGGGATAGAAAAGGATGACTGCCCGATCTGTGGCGGCAGTCGGGAGAAGTGCGAGGAAGCCAACGCCAAGACCGGCAAGGGCTCCCTCGCGTACGATGCGACCGGAGGCTAGCCATTCCGATGCTTGGCGGGCTGTCATGGCATCGGCATCCGCACCATGGGGATGTGGCGTACCTCACGAATTCGTTAACGACGCGGTGGATCGATTTCCTCCGCGTTTTTAGGAGTACATATGGCTGTCTATAACTACGATGTGGTGGTAATCGGCACAGGGCCTGCCGGAGAGGGTGCGGCGATGAACGCCGTGAAGGCCGGGCGCAAGGTCGCCGTGGTGGATGACCGCCCGCTGGTCGGGGGCAACTGTACCCACCTGGGGACCATTCCTTCCAAGGCGCTGCGCCATTCGGTGCGCCAGATCATGCAGTACAACAACAACCCGCTGTTCCGCCAGATCGGCGAGCCGCGCTGGTTCTCCTTCCCCGATGTGCTGAAGAGCGCCGAGAAGGTCATCGAGAAGCAGGTCACTTCGCGCACTGGCTACTATGCCCGCAACCGCATCGATACCTTCTTCGGTACCGCCAGCTTCTGCGACGAGCAGAGCATCGAAGTGGTCTGCCTCAACGGCATGGTCGAGAAGCTGGTGGCCAAGCAGTTCGTCATCGCCACCGGCTCGCGTCCGTATCGCCCGGCTGACGTCGACTTCACCCATCCGCGGATTTACGACAGCGATACCATCCTGCACCTGAGCCATACCCCGCGCAAACTGATCATCTATGGCGCAGGCGTTATCGGTTGCGAATATGCATCCATCTTCAGCGGTCTGGGCGTGATGGTCGATCTCATCGACAACCGTGACCAGTTGCTCAGCTTCCTCGACGACGAGATCTCTGACGCCCTCAGCTATCACCTGCGCAACAACAACGTGCTCATTCGTCACAACGAGGAGTACGAGCGGGTCGAGGGGCTGGACAACGGCGTGATCCTGCACCTGAAGTCCGGCAAGAAGATCAAGGCCGACGCCTTCCTCTGGAGCAACGGCCGCACCGGCAACACCGACAAGCTGGGGCTGGAGAACATCGGCCTCAAGGCCAACAGCCGCGGTCAGATCCATGTCGACGAGCATTACCGTACCGATGTCGGCAACATCTATGCGGCAGGGGACGTGATCGGCTGGCCGAGCCTGGCCAGTGCCGCCTACGATCAGGGCCGCTCGGCAGCCGGCAGTATCACCGAGAACGACAGCTGGCGCTTCGTCGATGACGTTCCGACCGGCATCTACACCATTCCGGAGATCAGTTCGGTCGGCAAGACCGAGCGCGAACTGACCCAGGCGAAGGTTCCCTACGAAGTCGGCAAGGCCTTCTTCAAGGGAATGGCCCGTGCCCAGATCGCCGTCGAGCCGGTGGGGATGCTGAAGATCCTGTTCCATCGCGAGACCCTGGAAGTGCTGGGCGTGCACTGCTTCGGTTACCAGGCTTCGGAGATCGTCCACATCGGCCAGGCGATCATGAACCAGAAGGGCGAGGCGAATAGCCTCAAGTACTTCATCAACACCACCTTCAACTACCCGACCATGGCCGAGGCCTATCGGGTGGCGGCGTACGACGGCCTCAATCGGCTTTTTTGAAGGGCTCCGATCGGTGGCCTGAGCCGGTCGGAGAGGATGAATTCAGCCTTTCCCGAGAGTGGCAATGGCCAAACCGGGAAAGTCTGTGATCAGGCTGTCTACGCCGAAATCGGCGAGCCGGCGCATCAGCGCCGGCTCGTTCACTGTCCATACCGAGACGTGCAGTCCCTGTTGCTGGGCCTTCAGCAGGCGTTCCGGGGTGCAGAGCGTCCAGTTCAGCGCAAGCAGATCGCAGCCGTAATTCTTGGCCACCTTCAACGGATCGAGCCAGGCATATTCGGCCACCAGTCCGCGTGACAGATCCGGGGTCAGCTGTTCAAGGGCGCGTAGCACCGTCCGCGAACTGGAGGTGACGGTGATCTTTCGCAGCAGCTCATAGCGTTCCGCCAGTTCCCGGATGGCCAGTACCATGCGTTCGGCACGCACCCGTGATGCGCTTTTGACTTCCAGTTGCCAATGCTCGAAGTCGCATTTCTCGAACAGCTCCGCCAGGCGTGGAATGGGACAGGACTGGACCCAGCCGGGACCGCCGAGGCGCGCGTCATAAGTCATCAGCTCCTGCGCATCGTGTTCGGAGACCTTGCCGCGGCGGCCGGTCGTGCGCTTCAGGGTGGGGTCGTGGATGACCATCAGTTCTCCATCTTGGGACAGATGCAAATCCAGTTCGCAGCGACGTACCCCGCGTTCGAGGCAGCGCCGAAAGCTGGTCAAGGTGTTTTCCGGTGCTTCGCCCTTGGCGCCGCGATGGCCATAGATGAGGGTCACTATCGTTCCTTCCTGGATGAATTGCCCGGCTGATGACGGTGAGCGTGTCGATGATCCGGGAATCTGCAATGAATCGCTCGAGCCGGCAAGGGGGATGAGAGCCGGCTCTTGAAAGAGGATGCGTACGTCGTATCCCCAAACGATGGAGAAGAGGCGATGCGCCGTATGAACTTCTTTTTCCAGGGGGCATGCGCCGCCAGTCCTTCGCGCCGGCGACGAAGCCTTTTCTGTGAGCTGCATCGGACAATGTGGCTTGCTCTGGCGCCCGCCAAGGGCGGGAATTCCAGTGTCATCCCGTCCTCGATAGGGTAGTATGCCCGACGATTTTCACCTCTCGCGGCGTGTTCCGGTACGGCCGACCGGTTCGCTCGCAGGTTGTCCGCCAAGGCCGGCCTTCGAGGTGTTCTCCTTTTGCCGACGGTAACAATCCTTTTTTATGTATAGACCGCTGTCCGTCTTTCTCGGCATGCGTTACACGGGTGCCAAACGTCGCAGCCATTTCGTTTCGTTCATTTCACTGACCTCGATGATCGGACTGGCGCTGGGCGTGCTGGTGATGATCGTGGTGCTGTCGGTGATGAATGGTTTCGACCACGAAATGCGCACTCGGGTGTTGGGCATGGTGCCCCATGCGACCATCGAGAGCCCGGTGCCGATAGACGACTGGCCCGGTCTGGCCGTACGGGTGGAACAGCATCCGGGGGTTGTCGCGGTAGCGCCCTTCACCCAGATGCAGGGTTTGCTGACGCACGACGGCCAGGTGCAGAAGGTGTTGATCAACGCCATCGAACCGCAACTGGAGCCGAGCGTGTCGATCATTGGCGACTTCTTTCGCGAAGGAGGGCTGACATCCCTCGAGCCCGGCGGATTCGGCATCCTCATCGGGGACAAGGCGGCAGCCAAGCTGGGCGTGGGCGTCGGCGACAGGGTCACCTTCGTCGCACCGGAGGTGACGGTCACTCCCGCGGGCATGTTCCCGCGCATGAAGCGCTTTACCGTGAAGGGCATTTTCCATGTCGGTGCCGGTGAGCTGGATGGCTATGTGGCGATGGTGCACCTCGACGACCTGGCGCGCCTGCACCGCTGGAAGAGCGGGCAGGTCCAGGGGCTGAGACTCAAGCTCGCCGATCTGTTCCAGGCGCCGCAGACGGCCTGGGACATCGCCGACGATCTGGGCCGCGAGGATTTCTACGCCCGCGACTGGACCCGCACCCACGGGAACCTGTACCAGGCGATCCGCATGGAGAAGACCATGATCGGTCTGCTCCTGCTGCTGATCGTCGCGGTGGCGGCTTTCAACATCATTTCCACCCTGGTCATGGTGGTGACCGACAAGAAGGGCGATATCGCCATCCTGCGCACCCTGGGGGCCACGCCGGGGCAGATCATGGCGACCTTCATGGTTCAGGGCACGGTGATCGGCGTGATCGGGACTTTGGTTGGCGGCGCTCTCGGCATTCTCGCCGCACTCAACGTCAGCGACGGGATCGCCGCCCTCGAAGGGCTACTCGGGCACAAGTTCCTCAGCGCCGACGTTTACTTCATCGACTACCTGCCTTCGCAACTGATGAGCGAGGACGTCGTGCTCGTTTGCGGCGCGGCGTTGTTGCTGAGTTTCTTTGCCACCCTGTACCCGGCCTGGCGTGCGGCGCGTACCCAGCCCGCGGAGGCCCTGCGTTATGAGTGAGATCGCTATGAAAGATCGGGCCGTGCTCAGTTGCCGCAATCTGGGCAAGTGTTACGAGGAGGGGCCGCAGTCGGTGGTGGTGCTCTCCGGTCTGGAGCTGGAGCTGCACCCGGGCGAGCGGGTGGCCATCGTCGGCAGTTCCGGCTCCGGCAAAAGTACCCTGCTGAACCTGCTCGGCGGTCTGGATACGCCGAGCGAGGGCAGCGTCTGGCTGGCCGGTGAGGAGCTCTCGGCGCTCAACGAGAAGGAGCGGGGCCTGCTGCGCAACCGTGCGCTCGGTTTCGTCTACCAGTTCCACCATCTGCTGCCCGAATTCACCGCCATGGAGAATGTCTGCATGCCTCTGCTGATCGGCCGCACGCCGATCGCCGAGGCCCGCCAGCGTGCCGGCGAACTGCTCCAGCGGGTCGGTCTGGGGCATCGCATGAACCACAAGCCGGCGGAGCTCTCGGGCGGTGAGCGTCAGCGGGTAGCCATTGCCCGCGCGCTGGCCAACCGGCCCGGATTGGTGTTGCTCGACGAACCGACCGGCAACCTCGATCAGCACACGGCGCAGAGCATCCAGGAGCTGATGCTGGAGCTCAGTGTGTCGCTGCGCACGGCCTTTCTGGTGGTGACTCACGATCCCCAGTTGGCCCGGCAGATGGATCGGGTATTGCGTCTGGAAGATGGTCGACTGATAGCGGAGTGAGCATGTTTCGTCCCCTGGCGGTCTTCATCGGTGCCCGATATACCCGGGCCAAGCGGCGCAACCACTATATTTCCTTCATTTCCCTGACCTCGATGCTCGGGCTCGCTCTTGGCGTTCTGGCGATGATCGTGGTGCTCTCGGTCATGAACGGCTTCCAGAAGGAGATGCGCGTCCGCATCCTGGGGCTGGTGCCCCATGCCGGTATCGCGGGCCTCCAGCCCCTCGACGACTGGCGTCCCCTGGCCGAGGCTGCGCTAAGGCATCCCGAGGTGCAGGCGGTAGCCCCGCTCACCGAACTGGAGGGAATGCTGTCCTACAAGGGCAGCATGCAGCCTATCCAGGTCCAGGGCATCGATCCGCAAGAGGAGCCCAAAGTATCCATCGTCGGCGAGCACATGCAGCAGGGGCACCTGGATGCGCTGATCCCCGGCGAGTTCGGTGTCGTCATCGGCGAGATAACGGCCCGGCGCTTCTCCCTGCAGGTCGGCGACAGGCTGACCCTGATCGTGCCCGAGCTGAGCGACACCCCGGGCGGCATCACTCCGCGTATGCAGCGCCTGACGGTGGTGGGGATATTCAAGGTCGGTGCCGAGCTGGATGGTTCGCTGGCATTGATTCACATGGCCGATGCCGCGCACCTCCAGCACTGGCAGTCCGGCCAGGTGCAGGGGATACGGCTGGCCATGAAGGATCTCTACCAGGCGCCCCAGGTCGCGGCGCGCATCGCTGCGGAGCTGGGCTCGGGATATAGGGCTAGCGACTGGACCCAGACCCAGGGAAGCCTGTTCAGCGCCATGAAGATGGAGAAGACCATGATCGGTCTGCTCCTGCTGCTGATCGTCGCGGTGGCGGCTTTCAATATCATCGCGACACTGATCATGGTGGTCGCCGACAAGGGGGCCGATATCGCCATTCTGCGTACGCTGGGGGCGACGCCCAGGCAGATCATGGCCATCTTCATGGTCCAGGGCACGGTGATCGGCTCGGTCGGTACATTGGTCGGAGCGGTGCTGGGAGTGCTCGCCGCGCTCAACGTGAGTGAGCTGGTCGGCTGGTTGGAGCGCTTCAGCGGTCAACGGATACTGAGTTCCGATGTCTACTTCGTCAGCTATCTACCGTCCGATCTGCAGGCGCTGGATGTGCTGCTGATTTGCACGGCGGCCTTCGTCCTGAGTTTCCTTGCCACGCTCTATCCATCCTGGCGCGCCGCGCAGATCGAACCGGCCGAGGCCTTGCGGTACGAATAGATCAGAGCACCGGTTTGCGCCGGCGCTGCTGGCGCTTCAGCCAAGCGCGCCGGACCCACCAGCGCCAATAGATCATGGTCGCGAAGTAACCGACGATCCCGAGGACGATGCCGGTGACGATCGATCCGACCAGCATCGGCTCCCAGAGTGTGGTAAGCCGTTCTGTGATCCAGTCCATGGTTATTTCACTGGGCAGATGCAGCGGCGGGGTATCCAGCACCCAAGAGCCTACTTTGTAGGTACAGTAGAAAACCGGAGGCATGGTCAGGGGGTTGGTCAGCCAGACCAGGCCGATGGAGATCGGTAGATTGGCACGAACCGGAATGGCCAGGCTGGCGGCGAGCAGCATCTGCATCGGCAGCGGGATGAAGGCGCTGAACAGACCCACGGCCATGGCGCGTGCCACCGAGTGGCGATTCAGGTGCCAGAGGTTGGGATCGTGGATCAAGCTACCGAGAAAGCGCAGGGATTTGTGCTCCCTGATGCTATCCGGATGCGGCATATAGCGCTTGAAGATACGACGAGGCATGACGGGGCTCATAAGATCTGAAGCGTCGCTATTATGCACCGATTGGTGACAAGATGCCTGCCGTCCGGCTCTGTTTCGCCTCGGATTCCCCGTGCCCCTCGGGAGACGACGGGCGGTAGTTGAGGGCATGCCATGCGCACAAGGATGTTGGCGCTCGCTGCAGGACTGCTCGTCCTGCGTTTCCTTCCGGCTTTGCCACCCACATGGCTATGGCTGCTGTTGCTGCTGGTCGGATTTGCGTGTCTGTTCTTTCGTCGTGTCTTGCCTGCCCTGTTCCTGCTGGGGGTGGGCTGGGCCTGCCTGTCCGCCCAGTGGGCGCTGGAAGATCGCCTGGCGGTCGATCTGGATGGCCGCACCCTGTGGCTGGAGGGGCGGGTGGTCGGACTGCCCGAGGTGCGCGACGGTACGGTACGCTTCCAGTTGGAGGATGCGCGTTCGCGCCGTGCCGATTTGCCGCAGCGTCTGCGCCTGACTTGGCGCTCCGGGCCACCGCTGCACGCCGGAGAGCGATGGCGTCTGGCGGTCGCTCTTGAGCGACCGCGGGGACTGGTCAACCCTCATACCTTCGATTATGAAGCCTGGCTTCTGGCACGGCGCGTCGGTGCGACCGGAACGATCAAGGCTGGCGAGTTGCTGAGTCCGGCGCAGGGCGCGGGCAGTTGGCGGGATGAGATCCGTCGGCGGCTGCATGGAGTCGAAGCATTCGGGCGCGAGGGGGCCATCTCTGCCCTGGTGGTGGGAGATGGTTCCGGGTTGTCCACGGCGGACTGGCGGCTGTTGCAGGACACCGGCACGGTGCACCTCATGGTCATCTCCGGGCAGCATGTGGCCCTGCTCGCCGGCGTGCTCTACGGCCTGGTCGCTTGCCTGGCGCGTCTTGGCCTATGGCCGCGGCGCTTGCCATGGTTGCCCTGGGCCTGCGGTCTGGCCTTCGCCGGCGCATTGGGCTACGGCTGGCTCGCGGGGTTCGAGGTGCCGGTGAGGCGCGCCTGCGTGATGCTCGGCATGGTTCTGATCTGGCGTCTGCGCTTTCGTCATCTTGGCGTCTGGCTGCCCTTTCTCCTGGCCCTGGATACGGTATTGCTGCTCGAGCCGCTGGCCAGTTTGCAGCCGGGGTTTTGGCTGTCCTTCGCCGCAGTGGCGATTCTCGTCTTGGCCTTTGGCGGGCGCCTGGGCGTTTGGCCATGGGCACAGGCCCTCTGGCGCGCCCAGTGGGCAACCGCGCTCGGCCTGCTGCCACTGTTGCTGGCACTGGGACTGCCGATCAGCGCCAGTGGCCCCCTGGCCAATCTAATCGCGGTGCCCTGGGTCAGCGTCGGCGTGGTACCGCTGGCTCTACTCGGCACCCTGTTACTGCCGGTACCCGTTGTCGGGGAGAGCATGCTGTGGCTGGCTGGAGCACAGCTCGAGGGGGTGTTCCGGCTGCTGGGGATGATCGCCGAAGCCTCGCCGGCCTGGTTGCCACATGCCGTACCGCTCTGGGGCTGGCTGCTCGCCGCGCTCGGCACGCTGCTGCTCCTGCTTCCGGCAGGATTGCCCCTGCGGGCATTGGGGCTGGCTCTGCTTCTGCCCTTGGCCTTTCCGCCCGTGGATCGGGTGCCTCGCGCCCGCGTCGAGGTATGGCTGCTGGATGTGGGGCAGGGCTTGTCCGTACTGCTGCGCACCCGTAACCATGCCTTGCTCTACGATGCGGCTTCGCGCTTCGGCGAGTTCGATCTGGGCGAGCGGGTCGTAGTGCCCGCGCTGCGTGGTCTCGGGGTAAGGAGTCTTGACCTTCTGCTGCTCAGCCACGCCGACGGGGATCACGCCGGAGGCTCCCTGGCCGTGCAGCGCGGACTCCGGGTAGGCGAGGTGCTTGCCGGGGAGGCCGCCGCATTACCCGCATCGCTGGCCGCTCAGCCCTGTACCGCTCGGCAATGGCGATGGGATGAGGTAAGTTTTTCCATATGGCACTGGCCACAGGCGGGAAATGGCAATCAGGCCTCGTGCGTGCTGCTGGTCGAGGCCAACGGCGAGCGTTTGCTACTGACCGGCGATATCGACACCGCTGCCGAGCGGGTATTGGTCTACAGCCGATTTTCTCCACCGGTCGACTGGTTGCTGGCGCCACATCATGGCAGTCGCAGCTCTTCCTCCATGGACCTGTTGCAGGCGCTGGCGCCGCGTGCGGTGCTGATCTCCCGCGGTTGGCACAACGCTTTCGGGCACCCTCATCCGACCGTTCTGGCCCGTTATCGCAGCCTCCCGGCGGAGGTCTACGACACCGCCCGCCTGGGGGCCGTGCATTTGCGTCTGGGGGATCGGGGAGCGGCTATCGGTTTGCGCGAGCAACCCCGCTTCTGGCGGGAAAAATGAGAACGGCGGCCGTCGGCGGTAGGGTAGGCCTGTGCTAGAGTTGCGCCACTTTTTCCAGGGGGATCTGCCACGTGTGGGAGCTTGTTAAAGCCGGCGGTATCATGATGCTGCCGATCATTCTCTGTTCCATCGTTGCTGTGGGCATCATCGCCGAGCGCTTGTGGACCTTGCGGCCAAGCCGCATCACGCCGCCGCATCTGCTCGGTCAGGTTTGGCGCTGGATCAAGGACAAACAGCTGACCAACAGCAAACTGAAGGAGCTGCGGGCGAATTCCCCGCTGGGGCAGATCCTCGCTGCCGGCCTGGCCAACTCCAAGCATGGCCGCGAGGTCATGAAGGAGTGCATCGAGGAGGCCGCCGCCCGGGTCATCCACGATCTCGAGCGTTATCTCAATGCTCTGGGCACCATCGCCGGCATCGCTCCCTTGCTCGGCCTGCTCGGTACCGTGCTAGGAATGATCGAGATCTTCGGCAGCTTCATGGGGTCCGGTATGGCCAACGCCTCGCAGCTCGCCGGCGGCATCTCCACCGCTCTGATCACTACCGCCGCCGGCCTGTTCGTGGCCATCCCGTCGTTGTTCTTCCATCGCTATCTGCAGCGCCGCGTCGATGAGTTGGTGGTCGGCATGGAGCAGGAAGCGATCAAGCTGGTGGAAGTGCTACAAGGGGATCGCGAGGTCGATCTCAGCGAGGGCAAGGCGTGAAATTCCGGCGCAAACCGCGGGAGAACGTCGAGATCAATCTGGCATCCCTGATCGATGTCGTGTTCATCCTGCTGCTGTTCTTCGTGGTCAGTACCACCTTCAACCGCGAAACCCAGCTCAAGGTCGATCTGCCTGAGGCGGCCAGCGGTACGCCGCCCGAGCAGAGCGAGCAGAAGCAGCTGGAGGTGCTGATCGATGCCAATGGCGGCTACTCGGTGAACGGGCAGGCGCTGCACGAAAGCAATCTGGACAACCTGATGCGTGCCTTGCAGAAGGAGTCGGCGGGCGACAGCCATCTGCCGCTGATCATCAGTGCCGATGCCAAGACTCCGCACCAGGCGGTCATCACCGCCATGGACGCTGCCGGCAAGCTCGGCTTCGCCCATCTGCGTATCACCACAGTCGAGGCCCAGGCGGCGCCCTGATGGCTTTTTCCGACCGACTGGTCGATGCCTGGTATCGGGGGCATCCATCCCTGATCCTGCTGCGTCCGCTGGAGGCGCTCTACCGGCAAGTGGTGCGAGGTCGGCGCGAGCGTTTCCTGCGAGGCCAAGGCGACATCTATCGCGCGCCGGTGCCAGTGCTGGTGGTGGGTAATATCACCGTCGGCGGCACCGGAAAAACCCCGTTGATCCTCTGGCTGATCGAGCATTGCCGTCGCCGTGGACTCAGGGTTGGTGTGGTCAGTCGTGGTTACGGGGCCAGGCCGCCGCGCCTGCCCTGGCGAGTAACCGCCGAGCAGTCGGCCGAGCAGGCCGGCGACGAGCCTCTACTGATCGTTCGGCGCAGCGGCGCCCCCCTGGTGATAGATCCGGACCGGGCGCGCGCCGTACGGGCACTACTTGCGGAAGAGCCGCTCGATCTCATCCTCTGCGACGACGGTCTGCAGCATTACCGGCTAGCCCGCGACCTGGAGCTGGCGCTCGTCGATGCGGAGCGCGGCTTCGGCAATCGTCGCTGCTTGCCGGCGGGGCCTTTGCGCGAGCCGATCGAGCGGCTCGACGGCGTGGATGCCGTACTCTTCAATGGTGTCGGTGAAGCTCTGCCAGGGAGCTACGCTTTCCGCCTGCAGCCGACAGCCCTGGTTCATCTCTCCAGCGGTGAGCGCAGGTCCCTCGAGCATTTCCCTGCCGGTCAAGTGCTTCATGCAGTAGCCGGTATCGGCCATCCCCGGCGTTTCTTCGCGACGCTCGAGGCGCTACACTGGCGCCCGATTCCGCATGCCTTCGCCGACCATGCCCGCTATAGCGCCGAGCTGCTGCATTTCAGTCCCGCGCTGCCGATCGTCATGACGGAGAAGGATGCGGTGAAGTGCCATAGTTTCGCCACCGACGATTGCTGGTATCTGGCGGTCGATGCGCTCCCCTCGCCAGTCTTCGTCGACTGGCTCGATACCGCGCTGATCCGTCTGCTGCCAGCGCGCTGAGCCTGCTGCGTGCCGGGTTCGTAGCAGCCGTCGTTGCCTACTCTCCATCGCCTTCAAGGATTCCTCATGGACCCCAAACTTCTCGACATTCTCGCCTGCCCGCTCTGCAAGGGGCCGCTGAAGCTGGCCGATGACAAATCCGAGCTGATCTGCAAGGCCGATGGCTTGGCTTTCCCGGTGCGTGACGGCATCCCGGTGATGCTGGAGGGGGAGGCGCGCACCCTGAGCGTCGACGAGCGCCTGGACAAATGAGCACTGTCTTCAGCGTGGTGATTCCGGCTCGCTTCGCCTCCAGCCGATTGCCGGGTAAGCCGCTTCAGACCATTGCCGGCAAGCCGATGATCCAGCACGTCTGGGAGCAGGCTTGCCAGAGTGCGGCGCAACAAGTGGTCGTCGCCACCGACGATGCGCGTATCGTTGAGGCTTGCCGTGCGTTCGGAGCCGAAGTGCTGCTGACCAAGAGTGAGCACAATTCCGGCACCGACCGCCTGGCGGAAGTGGCCGGTCAGTTGGGCCTGGCCAGTAATGCCATCGTGGTCAACGTGCAAGGGGACGAGCCGCTGATCCCGCCGGCGATCATCGATCAGGTTGCGGCCAATCTCGCGGCTCATCCGGAGGCTGCTATCGCCACCTTGGCCGAGCCTATCATCGATGTCGAGACGCTCTTCAATCCCAACGTGGTGAAGGTGGTGTCCGATCTGAACGGGTTGGCCCTGACCTTCAGTCGGGCGCCCCTGCCCTGGGCGCGGGATGACTTCGCGAGCGGGCGCGCGCTGCTGCCGACCGGCGTGCCATACCGCCGGCACATCGGAATCTATGCCTATCGGGCGGGTTTTCTCCACGACTTCGTCGCCTGGGGGCCATGCTGGCTGGAAAATACCGAGTGCCTGGAGCAGTTGCGTGCGCTCTGGCACGGCGTGCGCATTCACGTGGCCGACGCCCTGCAAGCGCCGCCGGCCGGGGTCGATACGCCGGAAGATCTGGAGCGCGTGCGGCGCCTGCTGGAGGCCTGATGCGCATCCTCTTCGTTTGTCTCGGCAATATCTGCCGTTCGCCAACTGCCGAAGGGGTTTTCCGCCAGCGGGTGAGGGCGGCGGGACTCGAGCAGCGTGTCCTCGTCGACTCGGCTGGCACCGGTGACTGGCATGTCGGCAAGGCACCGGACAACCGGACCCGGCGGGCCGCCCTACGGCGTGGTTACGATCTGTCGGGCCAACGTGCCCGTCAGGTCTGCCGGGAGGACTTCTCCCGTTTCGACCTGATCCTGGCCATGGACCGTGCCAATCTGGGCGATCTGCGGGCGCTGCGTCCGCAAGGGGCATCGGCCGAACTGGATCTCTACCTGCGTCGTTATGCCTTGGAGCGGGATGAGGTGCCGGATCCCTACTACGGCGGGGAGGACGGTTTCGAGCAAGTGCTGGACCTGATCGAGCAGGCCAGCGACCGGTTGCTGGCGGAAGTCCGGGGGTGTCTGTGACGCTGCTGGTGCAGGAAAAGATTTCCCTCAAACCCTTCAATACGTTCGGAATCGATGCGCAGGCACGCTTGTTCGCCGAAGCGCATGACGACGATGACGTGCGTACCGCGCTGAGGTTGGCAAAGGAGTACCGGCTTCCGCTGCTGGCGATCGGAGGTGGCAGCAATCTGCTGCTCACCGGCGATGTCGAGGCTTTGGTGCTACGCATGGCCGGCCGCGGTATCCGTGTTCTGCATGATCGGGACGAGCAGGTGATCATTGAGGCGGAGGCAGGTGAGCCCTGGCATCCCTTCGTACTGCGTACCCTGGGGATGGGTTTGGCAGGGTTGGAGAACCTCAGCCTGATCCCGGGCACGGTCGGGGCGGCGCCGGTGCAGAACATCGGGGCCTATGGCGTGGAACTGAAGGATCGTTTCGCCGGACTCACGGCGCTGGATCGCCAGACGGGCGAGTTGTGCGAGTTCATTCCGCAGAACTGTGCCTTCGGTTATCGCGACAGCCTGTTCAAGCGCGAAGGCGGGCGCTGGCTGATCCTGCGCGTGCGCTTTTCTCTGCAGCGTACGGCGCGGCTGCACCTGGAATACGGCCCCGTGCGCCAGATGCTGCTGGAGCAGGGCATCCAGTCGCCGACGCCAGCCGATGTGAGCCGGGTGATTTGTGCCATTCGCCAAGCGAAGCTGCCCGCCCCCTCGGTGCTGGGCAATGCTGGCAGCTTCTTCAAGAATCCCGTGGTCGACGCAGAACAGGCCTCGCGCTTGCGCGGCGATTACCCGGGTCTGGTGACTTATCCCCAGGCCGATGGCCGGTTCAAGCTAGCTGCCGGTTGGCTGATCGAGCGGGCCGGCTGGAAAGGTTATCGGGATGGTGACGCCGGTGTTCACGGCCTGCAGGCGCTGGTGCTGGTCAACTATGGCCAGGCAAGCGGCCGGCAAGTGCTGGAGCTGGCCGAGCGCATTCGTGCAGATATAAGAGACCGCTTCGGCGTCTGGCTGGAAATCGAGCCTAACGTTATTTGAGCCTGTTCCCAGTCTGTTCTTTGCTTCAACCTCTCATCCTGTTTCCATATCGCTGAAACTGCCTCGTTTCGCGGCCAACAGATTTCATTCGGTAACGATTTCTCAGGCAAATAAAAAAGGGGATGCTCTCGCATCCCCTTTTCTGGAGCCTGGTCTCTATCAGGCGTGCGGCTTTGCCTCTACCTTGGCCGGCTGTTCGTCGGCGTCGAGTCCAGGCTGTACAGCTTCTTTGCTTTCACCTTGCGGCTCGCTCTTCACCTCGGCAGGCTGCTCGGGTTCGATAACGGGCATGACTTCAGCCTTGGGTGCCTCGTCTTCAGCGACCGTTTCCGGTTGTTCCTCCCGCGGGAGCGGTGCCTGAGTAAGCGGCTCGACCTCTGCCGCCTGAGTGGTCTGGATCGGCTGCTCGATGGTTGCCATCTTGGCACCGGTTTCGGGTTCCGGCTGCTCAGCTGACTCTTGGATCGCTGCCTGCTCTACGGCCGCAATCGGCTCGGGAGTGGTTACCCGCTCTGCCTCGGCGATCTTCGCGGCTTCGGCCGCCTCGCGGGCCAGGCGCTCGGCCTCGCGCCTGCGACGGCGCACTTCACGCGGATCATTGGCGGCACGTCCGCTGCTCGGTTGTTCCTGCGGAGCCGGTTCAGCCGCTTGAGGGGGCGTTGCGGCTTCCTCTACTGCAGGTGCAGGTTGGGGAGCTGGCTGTTCGATCACAACGGGCGCTATTTCAGCCGGTGGGGCCGGCTGTTCCCCGGAAACCTCCAGCTCGGCAGTCTGGGACTCAGCCGAAGCTTGTTCTGCCGAGGCTGCAGGTGCCTGGGTGGTCTCCGCTGCCACTGCGATTTCGTGGGCGATACTCGGCTCAATGGCCACTGCTTCCGCTTCCTGAGGCTTGGCGATATCGGTTTCCGCGGCTGCCGTGGTGGCTTGCTCGGCCTCGGTCGACAGGCTCTCGACGGCGACGGCGGTTACCATGGCTGCGGCCGGCTCGACGACGGTCGGCGCTTCCTCGCCAACTTCGATCTCGTTGCCCAGGCTGTCGCGCTGGCGTTCGCGACGGTTGCTGCGACGGCGCTGGCCGCGCGAGCGACGGCGCGGACGCTCTTCTTCGCCGGCCTCCTGGTCCGCAGTTTCCAGAGTTTCCTCAACAGCGGGTTGGGCTTCCTCTTCGGTCAGCTCTGCAGTTCTCTGCAGGCGCTCTTCGCGTGGCGGGCGCGGCTGGCGTTCTTCGCGGGGGGGGCGCTGTGGGCGCTCTTCCGTCGAGGTCTCCTGAGTGTCCAGCGGCTCGCGCAGTTCGCGCTTGCGCTCTTCGCGACCGGGCCGAGGTTGACGCTCTTCGCGTGGAGGACGCTCGCGACGCGGTTCCTGGGGCTCCCGGGCCTCGACGGCTTCGCGCGGTTGGCGCTCCTCGCGGAACTGGCGTTCGCGGCGTGGCTCCTGGGTTTCGCGGGCTTCGATGGTTTCGCGCGGTTGGCGTTCTTCACGCACTTGACGCGGCAGGCGCTCCTCGCGAGTCGGGCGCTCCTCCCTCGGCTTGCGTTCCTCTTCCCGGCCTGCGCGGCCTTCACGGCGGCGGTTCTGCTGGCGGGAGCTGCGGCGCTCCTCGCTGCGTGCCTGACGCTCGACCTCGGCTGCCGGTTTTTCGATGATGGCAGGTTTGGCTGCTTCCTTGCCGGCGAACAGGCTGACCAGGGACTTCACCAAGCCTCGGAACAGGCTCGGCTCGGGCGCACGTTGCGGGACTGCAGGGGCCGGGGCGGGGATCGGAGCAGGGGCCGCTTCGACTGGAGTCGGAGCCGGTGCGGTGCGCTGCGGGGCGGTCTTCACAGCGGCCTCTTGGCGCACCAGCGTGCGGGTGGCGCTGATTGGCTGGGTTTCTTCCACCTCGGACGGCGTCATCTCGTAGCTGGACTGGCCGCTCAGGACTTCTGGGCTATCGTCGCGCAGGCGCTGCACTTCGAAGTGCGGGGTTTCCAGGTGGTCGTTGGGCAGGATGACGATGCGTGCGCGGGTGCGCAGTTCGATCTTGGTGATCGCGTTGCGCTTCTCGTTGAGCAGGAAGGCGGCAACCGGGATCGGTACTTGGGCGCGCACCTCGGCGGTACGGTCCTTCAGGGCCTCCTCCTCGATTAGGCGCAGGATGGCCAGGGAGAGGGATTCGACATCGCGGATGATGCCTTGGCCGTTACAGCGTGGGCAGACGATGCCGCTGGTCTCGCCGAGGGATGGACGCAGGCGCTGGCGGGACATTTCCAGCAGGCCGAAGCGCGAGATGCGACCGACCTGCACGCGGGCACGGTCGGCCTCCAGGCACTCGCGTACGCGGTCTTCCACGGCACGCTGGTTCTTCGCCGGGGTCATATCGATGAAGTCGATGACGATCAGGCCGCCGATGTCGCGAAGGCGCAGTTGGCGGGCGATCTCTTCGGCCGCTTCCAGGTTGGTCTGCAGCGCCGTTTCTTCGATGTCGCCGCCCTTGGTGGCGCGCGCCGAGTTGATATCGATGGAGACCAGAGCCTCGGTCGGATCGATGACGATCGAGCCGCCGGATGGCAGTTTCACTTCACGCTGGAAGGCGGTTTCGATCTGGCTCTCGATTTGGAACCGGTTGAACAGCGGTACGCTGTCCTCGTACAGCTTGATCTTGCTGGCATACTGCGGCATCACCTGGCGGATGAAGCTCAGGGCTTCTTCCTGGGCCTCGACGCTATCGATCAGCACCTCACCGATGTCCTGGCGCAGATAGTCGCGAATCGCGCGGATAATGACGTTGGATTCCTGGTAGATCAGGAAAGGGGCAGAGCGGTCGAGGGAGGCTTCCTTGATCGCGGTCCACAACTGTACCAGGTAGTCGAGGTCCCACTGCAGCTCCTCACTGGAGCGTCCGAGGCCTGCAGTGCGCACGATCAGGCCCATGTCGGCAGGGGCGTTGAGGCCGTTCAGCGCCTCGCGCAGCTCGTTGCGCTCTTCGCCCTCGATGCGACGGGAAATGCCGCCGGCTCTCGGGTTGTTCGGCATCAGCACCAAGTAGCGGCCGGCGAGGCTGATGAAGGTGGTTAGGGCCGCGCCCTTGTTTCCGCGCTCTTCCTTCTCGACCTGGACAATGACTTCCTGGCCCTCGCGTAGCACTTCCTTGATGTTGACGCGCCCTTCCGGGGTCTTGGTGAAGTACTCGCGGGAGATTTCCTTGAGGGGCAGAAAGCCGTGACGCTCTGCGCCGAAGTCCACGAAGGCGGCTTCCAGGCTTGGCTCGATACGCGTAATGCGGCCCTTGTAGATGTTGGCCTTCTTCTGCTCACGCGCGCCCGACTCGATATCTAGGTCGTACAGGCGTTGGCCGTCGACCAGGGCAACACGCAACTCTTCGGGCTGAGTCGCGTTAATCAGCATTCTTTTCATGTAGTACCGTTCGGTTTCCGGGCTGCCGGAAACGGCGACAGGCACACACGACTCTCGCGGTCGGTGACAGGGGCGTTCAGGAAAGGCTGTCAACCATTCCCGTGTCTAGCAACGCACGGCTGGTGGCCGGGTCGCGACTACGTCTCCTGCTTTACTGTTGTGGCAGAAAGCAATCTATCAGGAGGAGGAATCGATCATCGGCAGCGGACGCCTGAGTGCGTCTTGAATCAAGCTTGCAGCTACGCAATCCGATGACTGTGCATCTCCACCCTGCACGTATCCTTTGAAAATCGGGTGCCGTTCGCAGAATCCGCAGCGAGTTGGCATTTACGCAGGCTCCTTGGAGCGTGCGCTTTAGCTCGGGCTATTTTTGGGGCTTCGCGAGCATGCGGCGATGGCCCTTTGGACGGCCTTACGTCCTGGATCGGGTAGCATGCGGCTGGGATGGCTGTCTTGCTTTCCGCCCATCCACTGGCCTGGCCGCTTCTTGGCGGCGTTCGCGACTATAGCAGTAATCAATAAGTGCTTCAATTCCATTAAAAATTGCTATGATATTCGGATGACTAATCCCATCTCTCCGATCTCTGGCGTTCAATTGCTTGAGGTTGCGCCGGAGTTTGCCGGCCAGCGTATCGATAATTTCCTCCGTACCCAGCTCAAAGGAGCGCCCAAGACCCTGATCTACCGCATTCTGCGCAAGGGCGAAGTGCGCGTGAACAAAGGTCGGGTCAAGCCTGAATACAAGTTGCAGGCCGGGGACGTCGTGCGTGTTCCGCCTCTGCGCCTGGCGGAGCGCGACGAGCCGGCGCCGGTGGCGCAGGGATTGCTGGAGCGGCTTGATGCATCCATCGTCTACGAGGACAAGGCGCTGATCGTGCTGAACAAGCCGGCCGGCATCGCTGTCCATGGCGGCAGCGGGCTTAATTATGGCGTGATTGAAGCATTCCGCCAGTTGCGTCCCGAGGCGAAGGATCTGGAGTTGGTGCATCGTCTCGATCGAGATACTTCCGGGCTGTTGATGATCGCGAAGAAGCGCAGCATGTTGCGTCACTTGCACCAGGCTTTGCGTGGGGATGGCGTCGACAAGCGCTATATGGCGTTGGTGCGCGGGGCGTGGCCGTCTGCCAAGAAACAGGTCAGTGCGCCGCTGCGGAAGAACAATCTACGCTCTGGTGAGCGTATGGTTGAGGTCAGTGACGAGGGTAAGGAGGCGCTGACAGTCTTTCGTGTTCTACGTCGTTTCGGTGATTTCGCCACGCTGGTGGAGGCTCGCCCGGTGACCGGCAGGACGCACCAGATTCGTGTGCATGCCAAGTATGCGGGGCATTCCATCGCTGGTGATGCCAAATATGGCGATGATGAATTTACTCGCGAGATTCGTGTGTTGGGCGGCAAGCGTCTGTTCCTCCATGCCTACTCGTTGGTCGTGCCGCTGCCTGATGGGGGCGAGCTTCGACTTGAGGCGCCTGTGGATGAAATGTGGGAGCAGGCCTTGGAGCGTCTGAGTGTCTGATTACCAACTGCTGATTTTCGATTGGGATGGCACCCTGGCCGACTCCATCGGTCGCATTGTCGAGTCTATGCGTTTGGCTGCGCGAGCTTGCGATCTGGAGCTGCGTACTGACGAAGAGATAAAAGGCATCATCGGGCTGGGACTGCCCGAGGCAATTCGCGCCCTGTATCCGGAGACGTGTGATCCGCAGGTGCTGCGGCGTGTCCAGTT
The DNA here is from genome assembly GCF_042643485.1 of Azotobacter bryophylli. NCBI lineage: Bacteria > Pseudomonadati > Pseudomonadota > Gammaproteobacteria > Pseudomonadales > Pseudomonadaceae > Azotobacter > Azotobacter bryophylli. Next base: position 195,105 of record NZ_JBHRSJ010000031.1, read on the forward strand.
GCTGTACGGCGAGCATTATCTGTCTCTGGAAGGTCAGCCTTCGGCGTTATTCCCTGGGGTGGTCGAGTCCCTGGAGGCATTCCGCTCAGCGGGCTATCGCCTGGCGGTCGCGACCGGTAAGACCCGGCGCGGGCTCGACAGGGTTCTGGCGAACTACGGCTGGCTGGATTACTTCGATGTGACCCGCTGTGCGGACGAAACCGCGAGTAAGCCGGATCCGCGCATGTTGCACGAGATTCTTGCTCATTGCCGGGTGTCACCTGGAGGCGCCCTGATGGTGGGGGATTCCGCTTTCGATCTGCAGATGGCTCGACAAGCCGGTATGGGGGCGGTGGCAGTAGGGTATGGGGCGCAGCCCCTGGATATGTTGCGTTTGTATGAGCCATGCCTGGCTATCGAGAGCTTTCTGGAGTTGCGGGCCTGGCTTGAGGTTCAGCAATTGGGTGTCGACGTTGGAGTGAGCTGAGTATGGCGGACGAGTGGAAGGCGCCGAAGGATGATGGCGATGGCAAGAGCTGGAGGCTTCTCGAGAAGACCCTGCTGGCGGGAATTCAGGAGCAGCGGCGATCGCGGCGCTGGGGGATCTTCTTCAAGCTGCTGGCTTTTGTCTATCTGTTCGTTGCGTTGGTGCTGTTTGCTCCGGTGCCTACCCTCAGGGAGGCTGCGCACGGTGGTGCTCACACGGCGCTGATCGAAATTCGCGGCATGATCGCCGATGAGGAGCCGGCTGGTGCCGACAATATCGTCACTAGCCTGCGGGCGGCCTTCAAGGATAAGCAGACCAAGGGGGTGGTGCTGCGTATCAACAGCCCTGGCGGCAGCCCCGTGCAGTCGGGCTATATCTATGACGAAATTCACCGTCTGCGCGGCAAGTATCCGGAAGTCAAGGTCTATGCGGTGATTTCGGATCTCGGGGCTTCCGGGGCCTACTATATCGCCAGTGCGGCTGACGCCATCTATGCCGACAAGGCTAGTCTGGTCGGGTCGATCGGCGTTACCGCTGCTAGCTTCGGTTTCGTCGAGACGATGGGCAAGCTGGGGGTCGAGCGTCGCGTCTATACGGCCGGCGAGCACAAGGCCTTCCTCGATCCGTTCCAGCCGCAGAAGGAAGATGAGGTGCGCTTCTGGCGTGGGGTGCTGGATGTCACCCATCGGCAGTTCATCGAAAGCGTCAAGCGAGGGCGGGGGGATCGCTTGAAGGATGCTGAGTATCCCGAACTGTTTTCCGGGTTGGTCTGGTCCGGTGAGCAGGCTGTGCAGTTGGGGTTGGTCGATGGGTTGGGGAGTGCCAGTTATGTGGCTCGCGAGGTGATCGGGGAGGAGGAGCTGGTCGATTTCACCGTGCATGAGAGCCCGTTCGATCGCTTTGCCAAGAAGATCGGTACCAGTGTGGCGGAGCGGCTTGCGCTGTGGATGGGCTTCCAGGGGCCTGTATTGCGCTAGTTCTGGATTGATTCTGAGGAGGCCTGGTTAATCCGGGCCTTTTGCGTTTGTCGGCTATTGGCGGTTCAGGGGATCTGGATGCCTTCGGCGAGTAGCATGTCTACTAGGCGAATCAATGGCAGTCCTATGAGGCTGGTTGCGTCCTCACCCTCCGTGCTGCGGAATAGGCTGACCCCCAGTCCTTCGGACTTGAAACTGCCGGCGCAGTCGAAAGGCTGTTCCGCCTTCAGGTATCGCTCAATGCGTCTCTCGTCCAGTTGGCGGAAGTTCACTCTGAATGGGATGCTGTCAACCTGTAATCTGCCGCTGGCGCTGTTCAGCAAGGCTAGTCCTGTTAGGAAGGTTACGCTGCTGCCGCTGGCGGCCGTCAGTTGAGCTTTCGCTCTCTGGAAATCATGAGGCTTGCCGAGAATCTGTTCGTTCAATACCGCTACCTGGTCCGAGCCGATGATCAGGTGCCGTGGATAGCGCTCAGCGAGAGCCTGGGTCTTTTCGATGGAGAGCCTTCTGACTAGTCTCTCTGCGCTTTCTCCTGGGTGTGGCATCTCGTTGATGGAGGGGGTGGCGTGGGCGAAGGGGATGCGGAGGCGAGCGAGCAACTCCCGGCGATAGCTTGAGCTGGAGGCGAGCACGAGGGGTGGCATGTTGTTCTCCTTCAAAAGGCCTAATTCTAACTGTGTCGCCAGTTGGCGGGCAGGACGGAAATTTCTTTGACAGCGCCTCGGGGCATCCCTAGAATGCCGCCCCTATGTTGAATGGGCCGATTCCACCTCACGTTGATCCTCGCAAGCTGGCTGATCGTGGCGTAACTCTTAGGGGTGAGCTACAGCTGGCTGATTTGCCGCGTCTCTGCGATCCGCTCGCGGAGCATGCAGGTGTTGTTCGCGCACAGATTCACTTTGAGCGTGACGAGCGCATGACAGCGGTGATTCACAGCGAGCTCGACGTGGAGGTCAAAATGGTTTGCCAGCGCTGTCTGGAGCTGGTCGCCCTGCCGATCCACAGCGAATGCGACTATGCCGTGGTGAGGGAGGGGGCGAACACTCAGTCGCTTCCCAAGGACTACGACGTGCTGGAGGTTGGGGAAGATCCCTTGGATCTGCTGGCGTTGGTCGAGGATGAGCTGTTGCTTGCCTTGCCCATCGTTCCTCTCCATGACCCTGATGTTTGCCAGCCGCCGGCTGGGCTTGAAGAGCCCTCGCCGAGTGAGGACGAGGTATCTCGGTCCAACCCGTTCAGCGTACTGGCGCAGTTAAAGCGTGATCCAAACGTTTAGGAGTTAATCAGTTATGGCTGTTCAGCAGAACAAAAAATCCCGTTCCGCACGCGACATGCGTCGCTCCCACGACGCTCTCGAAGCCAATGCTCTGTCTGTCGAGAAGAGCACTGGCGAAGTGCATCTGCGCCACCACGTGTCTCCGGACGGTTTCTATCGTGGTCGCAAAGTCATCGACAAGGGCTCCGACGAGTAATCCTTGTCCGCTTTGGTCGTTGCTATAGATGCCATGAGTGGGGACTTCGGTCCCCACTGCATTGTTCCGGCCTGCGTCTCCTCCTTGGCCGAAATCCCCTCGCTGCATTTGGTTCTCGTTGGTCAGGCTCCCCTTCTCGAAGAATTGATCGCCCGTCATCCTTCAGTGGATCGTGCGCGTTTACGGATCGAGCATGCCAGTGACGTAATCGCCATGGGCGAGCGGCCTGCGCAGACTCTACGCAACAAGCCGGACGCTTCCATGCGAGTGGCGTTGGAATTGCTCCAGGAGGGGCGAGTTCAGGCCTGTGTCAGTGCCGGTAATACTGGCGCATTAATGGCTCTTTCCCGGCATATTCTGAAAACCCTGCCTGGCATCGATCGTCCGGCAATGGTTGCTACCATTCCTACCTCGCGTGGCATCTGTCAGTTGTTGGACGTAGGGGCCAACGTGGATTGCACTGCCGAGCAGCTTTACCAGTTTGCGGTTATGGGCTCGGTGGCCGCGCAAGCTCTTGGTATGTCGCGCCCTCGAGTGGCTCTGTTGAACGTCGGTACCGAAGACATCAAGGGCAATCAGCGGGTCAGGATGGCTGCTTCGCTGCTTCAGCGAGCTACAGCGCTGAACTACATCGGCTTCATTGAGGGTGATGGGGTCTATCGTGGCCTGGCCGATGTGGTCGTCTGCGATGGTTTCGTCGGTAACGTCCTGGTGAAGTCCAGCGAGGGGTTGGTGGCTATGATCAACGGAGAGATCAAGGCGCAGTTCGGGAGGAATATCGGAGCGCGATTGGTCGGCGCTTTGGCTTTGCCGTTTTTTCGGCGGCTGAAAACCGAGTTGCGCTCAGGTGCATATAACGGCGCCAGCTTTTTAGGGCTGCAGGGGATAGTAGTGAAGTGCCATGGGGCATCCGGTCCCAAGGAGTTCCAAGGGGCGATTCGGCGCGCCTTGGCTGAGATCCAGCAGAACATGCCGCAGCGATTGCATGGTCGGCTCGAAGGCTTTTTAACCAATCATTGATGTGACCGCTCTGGGCGTGTTGTCATCCAACGGGTACATGTGTCCGGTTATGCCGGATGTTTCCCCGACGATAGATCATTAGGGATCCGTTACATATGTCTGCCTCCCTCGCATTCGTTTTTCCTGGCCAAGGTTCCCAATCGCTTGGCATGCTGGCCGGTTTGGGCGAGCAGCAGAAGCTGGTCATCGACACCTTTGCCGAGGCTTCGGACGCCCTCGACTACGATCTCTGGGCGTTGGCTCAGCAAGGTCCGGAAGAGCGGCTCAATCAAACCGACAAGACCCAGCCGGCGATCTTGGTTGCTTCGATCGCTCTCTGGCGTCTCTGGCAGGCGGAGGGTGGCCCCCGTCCGGCCTTCGTCGCTGGTCACAGTCTCGGCGAGTATTCGGCGTTGGTGGCCGCGGGCAGTCTCGGCTTTGTCGATGCGGTGCGGTTGGTCGAGCGCCGTGGACAGTTGATGCAGGAAGCCGTGCCTGCAGGGCAGGGCGGCATGGCAGCGGTCCTTGGTCTCGAGGATGCCGATGTACTGGCGGCTTGTGCCGAAGCCGCTGAGGGAGAGGTCGTCAGTGCGGTGAACTTCAACGCGCCTGGCCAGGTGGTGATCGCTGGCGCCGCTGGGGCGGTCGGTCGGGCCATCGAAGCGTGTAAGGCGCGGGGTGCCAAGCGTGCCATGGCGCTGCCGGTCAGTGTGCCTTCGCATTGCGCTCTGATGCGTCCTGCTGCGGAGCGCTTTGCGGCTGCGGTCGAGGGGGTCAAGTGGCAAGCGCCGCAGATTCCGCTGGTGCAGAATGCCAGCGCATCGGTGGTGGCGGATCTGGAAACTCTCAAGTGCGATCTGCTGGCGCAGCTCTACAGCCCGGTGCGCTGGGTGGAGTCGATGGTCTGTCTGGCCAGTCAGGGTATCACCGATCTGGTCGAATGCGGTCCGGGTAAGGTGCTCTCGGGACTCAACAAGCGTTGTGTCAAGGGCATTAATACTCACAATCTGGATACCCCCGAGGCTTTCGCTGCCGCTCGTGCCGCGTTGGCCTGAACAGGAGATTGAAGATGAGTTTGCAAGGTAAAGTGGCGCTGGTGACCGGTGCCAGTCGTGGCATCGGTCAGGCGATCGCTCTGGAGCTCGGGCGCCAGGGTGTCGTCGTGATCGGCACTGCCACTTCTGCGGGTGGTGCCGAGCGTATTGCCGAAACCCTGAAGAGCCATGGCGTCGAAGGGGCCGGTCTGGTACTGGACGTATCCAGCGACGAATCCGTAGCCAGTACGCTGGAGCATATCCATCAGCATCTTGGGCAGCCGGCAATCCTCGTAAATAACGCCGGTATCACGCGCGATAATTTGATGCTGCGTATGAAAGATGACGAGTGGAGCGATGTCATCAATACCAACCTGAGCAGTCTCTATCGTTTGTCCAAGGCTGTCCTTCGTAGCATGACCAAGGCTCGCTGGGGGCGTATCATCAATATCGGCTCCGTGGTCGGTGCTATGGGGAATGTCGGTCAGGTCAACTACGCCGCGGCGAAGGCCGGGGTAGAGGGTTTCAGCCGCGCTCTCGCTCGCGAGGTCGGTTCGAGGGGGATTACCGTCAATACGGTGGCGCCTGGCTTCATCGATACGGATATGACTCGTGAGCTGCCGGAAGCCCATCGCAATGCGCTCTTGGCTCAGATCCCTCTCGCTCGTCTGGGGCAGGCCGAGGAGATCGCTCAGGTGGTCGCGTTCCTCGCTTCGGATGGTGCGGCCTATGTCACTGGAGCTACCATCCCGGTGAATGGTGGAATGTACATGAGTTGATGTGACCGGCGCCTTCCGGGCGCAGTCAAAGAGATAGTCTAAAGCCGGAATCGAGCTGCAACGATCGATAGACAGATCGTCGGGGCAGTCCGAACGCGCACGGCTTCAGCTTGAAAAGCAGAAATGCCTTTCTATAAACTAAGCCGCTGTTCATCTGCCTGATTTGTCCATAGGAGTGAAAACAAGGTATGAGCACCATCGAAGAACGCGTCAAGAAAATCGTTGCTGAGCAACTTGGCGTCAAAGAAGAGGAAGTTACCAACAGCGCTTCCTTTGTCGAAGACCTGGGCGCCGACTCTCTTGACACCGTTGAACTGGTGATGGCTCTCGAGGAAGAGTTCGAAACCGAGATCCCGGACGAGCAGGCCGAGAAGATCACCACTGTTCAGGAAGCCATCGATTACATCAATGCGCACGCGCAATAAGTAATCGTCGACTCCCGACCTGGAAAAGCCGCACTGCCCACAAGGCGTGCGGCTTTTCTTTAAAGGCTGCGAATGTTTCACCGCTGCAATCCGTGGACACGTGGCAGGATTTTCATTGGGCGCCGATCGCGCCAGCATGCCTTCAGGCATGCGAAGTAACGAAGTAAAGAGGAGATTGCTGTGTCGCGTAGACGCGTCGTGGTCACCGGTCTGGGTATGTTGACGCCCTTGGGCACCGATGTACCGAGCAGCTGGCAGGGCATTCTTGCTGGTCGTAGCGGCATCGCTCCGCTCGAGCACATGGATCTGTCTGCCTATGCCACCCGTTTTGGCGGCTCGGTAAAGGGCTTCAACGTCGAGGAATACCTGACGCTCAAGGAGGCCCGCAAGCTTGACCTGTTCATTCAATACGGGCTGGCGGCCAGCTTCCAGGCGGTACGTGACTCCGGTCTGGAAATCACCGATGCCAATCGTGAGCGTATCGGCGTTGCCATGGGCTCCGGTATCGGCGGCCTGACCAATATCGAGAACAACTGCAGGGCGCTGATCGAGCAAGGGCCTCGGCGCATTTCGCCATTCTTTGTGCCCGGCTCGATCATCAACATGATTTCCGGCTTCCTGTCCATCCATCTGGGCGTTCAGGGGCCTAATTACGCCATGGCCACGGCTTGTAGCACTGGCACCCATTGCATCGGCATGGCTGCCCGCAACATCGCCTATGGCGAGGCCGACGTCATGGTTGCCGGTGGTGCCGAGATGGCGGCTTGCGGTCTGGGGATCGGTGGCTTCGCTGCTGCCCGTGCCCTGTCCACCCGCAACGACGACCCGGTGCACGCCAGCCGGCCCTGGGACAAGGGGCGTGATGGCTTCGTGCTGTCCGATGGTGCCGGTACGTTGGTTCTGGAGGAGCTGGAGCACGCCAAGGCGCGTGGCGCGCATATCTATGCCGAAGTGGTCGGTTTCGGTATGAGCGGCGATGCCTTCCACATGACTGCGACGCCGGAGGACGGTGCGGGTGCGGCTCGATGCATGGCCAGTGCCTTGCGCGATGCCGGTTTGAATGTCGACCAGATACAGTACGTCAATGCTCATGGCACTTCGACGCCGGTCGGTGATCTTGCCGAAGTGGCGGCGCTGAAGAGGGTGTTCGGCGACCACGCCTACCGGCTATCGGTAAGTTCTACCAAGTCCATGACCGGGCATCTGCTGGGGGCTGCGGGAGCGGTCGAGGCTATATTCAGCATACTGGCAATCCGCGATCAGGTCGCTCCGCCGACCATCAATCTGGAAGAGCCTGATGAGGGCTGCGACCTGGACTTCGTTGCGCACCAAGCGAAAGCCATGTCGATCGATGTGGTGCTATCCAACTCGTTCGGTTTTGGCGGTACCAACAGCTCGCTGGTGTTCCGTCGGTTCGTTGGTTGATGCTCAGCTGGGTTGATGGCCTGCCTTGCGATTTCTTGTCCCTCAGGGATCGTGGGCTTGCTTATGGCGATGGTCTGTTCGAGACCGTCGCCGTCCGACAGGGGCGGCCGCTCCTGCTGGATCGTCACATGGCGCGCCTGGCTGAGGGCTGTTCGCGCCTGTCCATGCCCTTGGACGGGTCGCTGATTCGCGCTGAACTGCAAGCCTTCGCGCTCGAGCTCGGTGAGGGCGTTGCCAAGCTGATAGTGACTCGTGGCGACGGTCTGCGGGGCTATGCGCCGCCGCAACCCACGCTGCCGCGCCGCATTCTGCAGGGCAGCCCATGGCCTGCTTATCCTCCGGCGAGTGCGGAGCTAGGCGTTGAGCTCTTTCCTTGCCGCACCCGTTTGGCTGAACAGCCCCTGCTGGCGGGACTCAAGCATCTGAATCGATTGGAGCAGGTACTCGCCCGCGCCGAATGGCAGGGAGGCGAGTATGCCGAGGGTCTGATGCGAGACGTTTCCGGTCGGGTGATCGAAGGTGTGTTCAGCAATCTGTTCCTGGTGAAATCCTCTCAACTACTGACCGCAGATCTGAGCCGTTGCGGTGTCGCCGGTGTGATGCGCGCTGAGATTCTGACTCTAGCTGCGGGGAATGGGCTTGCCGTAAAGGTGCGCGACATTGCTTATGACGAATTTCTCGGTGCCGACGAGGTATTCCTCTGCAATAGCCTTTATGGGATCTGGCCGGTGCGCAGGTTCGATGGGCACGACTGGCCGGTCGGCCCGCTCACTCGTAAACTGCAAGCACTTGTCCACCACTTGCAGGATTCCTGAAACGTGAGACGAAAATGGCTGCTGGTAGTCAGTGTGGGTCTGTTGCTGACCGGCCTGGGCCTGCTTTCTGCTGTTTGGCAGCAACAGTCCGCCCTCGATCAGCCCCTCAACCTGAGTGAGGAGCGTCTGCTGGAGGTCCCGGCAGGGGCGACTCCTGGCGGTCTGCTGAACCGTCTGGAGGGCGAGGGTGTACTGCGCAAGGCCCGCTGGCTGCGTCTGTACTGGCGCTTCAATCTGGCGGACAAGACCCTGCATAGCGGCGAGTATCGTCTGGCTCCGGGGATGACCGTGGCCGACCTGCTCGGTCATTGGCAACGTGGCGATGTGGTGCAGTACAGCCTGACCTTGGTCGAAGGCTGGAACTTTCGCCAGGTACGTGCCGCCCTTGCCGCTGCGGGAAAGCTGGAGCAGACCCTGACCGGAGTGTCCGATGCCGAGCTCATGGCTCGTCTCGGTCAGCCGGATGCGCACCCTGAAGGGCGCTTCTTTCCCGATACCTATCGTTATGTCCGTGGCATGAGCGACTTCGAACTGCTCAAGCAGGCCCATACGCGCCTGGAGCAGGTGCTGGCCGACGAGTGGGCGCAGCGTGCGGAGGCGCTGCCCTACAAGGATCCCTACCAGGCGCTGATCATGGCCTCAATCATCGAGAAGGAAACCGGCGTTCCCCAGGAGCGGGAGCAGATCGCCGGTGTCTTCGTGCGCCGACTGGAGCAGGGCATGCTGCTGCAGACCGATCCTTCGGTCATCTACGGCCTAGGCGAGCGTTATACTGGCAAGATCGCCCGTGCCCATCTGCTCGAGGAAACGCCTTACAACACCTACGTCAGGCCCGGTCTGCCGCCGACGCCCATCGCGCTGGTCGGGCGCGACGCGATTCATGCGGCGCTGCACCCGGCAGCTGGGCAAAATCTTTATTTCGTCGCCCGTGGCGACGGCAGTCACGTCTTTTCCGCCACTCTCGAAGAGCACAATCGGGCGGTACGCGAATACCAGCTCAAGCGGCGTGCTGACTATCGCTCCAGCCCATCCCCGGAAGTGCTCGAGCGAAGCGCGGCGGACAGCAAGGAGAATCCGTGAGCGGCCTGTTCATTACCCTGGAGGGTCCCGAAGGGGCCGGCAAGAGTACCAATCGCGAATACCTGGCGGAGCGCTTGCGCGAGCACGGCGTCGACGTGGTGCTGACCCGCGAGCCGGGCGGAACGCCTCTGGCAGAGCGTATCCGAGCGCTGCTGCTCGATCCGACTGCCGAGCCGATGGCCACTGATACCGAGCTGTTGCTAGTCTTCGCGGCCCGTGCCCAGCATCTGGCACAGGTCATTCGCCCCGCCCTGGCGCGAGGGGCTGTGGTCCTCTGCGATCGTTTCACCGATGCCACCTATGCCTATCAGGGCGGTGGGCGGGGAGTATCCGAGTCGCGCATCGCGCAATTGGAAAGCTTCGTGCAGGGCGATCTGCGACCCGATCTGACGCTGGTCTTCGATCTGCCGGTCGAAGTCGGTCTCGCCCGCGCCGCTGCTCGGGGCCGCCTGGATCGATTCGAGCAGGAGGGCAGGATGTTCTTCGAGGCGGTGCGCCAGACCTACCTACACCGTGCCGCCCGCGAACCTGTGCGTTACCGGGTGGTGGATGCGGCACAGCCCCTGGATCAGGTCCAGCGAAGCCTCGACTCCTTGCTTCCGCACTTGCTGGGGGCGTGTCTTGGCTGACTGCTATCCCTGGCAGCAGGGCCTCTGGCAGCGGCTGGCTGGCCGCGAACAGCATGCCCATGCTTATCTGCTGCACGGGCCGGCCGGGATCGGCAAACGGGCTTTGGCCGAGCGCCTGGTTTCCCGCCTGTTGTGCCAGAGTCCACGGGGACTGGAGGCCTGCGGCCAGTGCAAGTCCTGCCATCTGCTGCAGGCCGGTACTCATCCGGATCATTTCGTGCTGGAGCCGGAGGAAGCGGATAAGGCGATCCGCGTCGACCAGGTGCGCGAGTTGGTCAATTTCGTGGCGCAGACGGCCCAGTTGGGGGGGCGCAAGGTCGTCCTGCTGGAGCCGGCCGAAGCGATGAATCTCAATGCGGCTAACGCGCTGCTCAAGAGTCTGGAGGAGCCCTCTGGAGATACCGTGCTGCTGCTGATCAGCCATCAGCCCAGCCGGCTTTTGCCAACCATCAGGAGCCGCTGCGTGCAGCAGGCATGCCCCTTGCCCGGCAGCGGCGAGAGCCGGGCATGGCTGCATCAGGCGCTGCCAGGGGTTGCCGAAGAGGAGCGGGTCGAACTGCTGATGCTCGCTGGCGGTTCGCCGCTGACCGCAGTGCGACTGCATGCCGAAGGCGTGCGCGAGCAGCGGGCGCTGGTGGTGGATGGCATCAAGAAGCTGCTCAAGCAGCAGGCCGGCGCCAGCCAACTGGCCGAGTCCTGGAGTGACGTTCCGTTGTTGCTGCTGTTCGACTGGTTCTGCGATTGGATTCAGCTGATCCTGCGCTACCAGTTGACCCTCGATGAGCAGGGGCTGGGTTTGGCGGACATGGCCAAGGTCGTCCGTTATCTGGCGGACAAGAGCGGGCAGTCCAGCGTGCTGGCCATGCAGGATTGGCTGCTGGAGCAACGGCAGAAAGTACTCGGCAAGGCCAATCTCAATCGTGTTTTGCTTCTCGAAGCCCTGCTCGTCAAGTGGGCAAGCCTGCCCGGGCCAGGCTAGAATCCGGCGCTGGATCAGCATGTCGGGAGTGAGTCTATGAACATGCCAACTAATCTCGGAGCTCGAAGCGGCATCCTGCCCCTGTCCATCAAGGACAAGTCGGTTCTGTACGCTTCCTACATGCCCTTTCTGAAGAATGGCGGTCTGTTCATTCCCACCAGCAAGCCCTACAAGCTCGGCGACGAAATCTTCATTCTGCTCACCCTGATGGACGAGCCGGAGAAGATCCCGGTTCCCGGCAAGGTCGTCTGGATCACGCCGACCGGCGCCCAGGGCAACCGCGCCGCCGGCATCGGCGTGCAATTCGGCGATGGCGACAACGTCGCCCGCAACAAGATCGAAACCTACCTGGCCGGTGCCCTCAAGTCCGATCGGCCGACCCATACGATGTAACCATTCCTCATGCTCGTCGATTCCCACTGTCATCTCGATCGTCTCGACCTGTCCGCCCACGGCGGCTCCCTGGATGCAGCATTGGCCGCGGCCCGGGCCCGGGGCGTCGGACATTTTCTCTGCATCGGCGTCAGCGCCGATAACGCCGCGGCAGTGAAAAGCCTCGCCGAACGCTATGCCGACGTCGATTGCTCGGTGGGCGTGCACCCGCTGGATATCGAGCCCGGGTCTGCTCCCGCGCTCGACTGGCTGCTCGGCGAACTGGATCATCCGCGCGTGGTCGCCATCGGCGAGACCGGCCTCGACTATCACTACCAGCCGGAGGCCGCGGCTTTGCAGCAGCAGGCTTTCCGTCTGCATCTGGAGGCGGCGCGTATAAGCGGCAAGCCGGTCATCGTGCATACCCGCGAGGCACGGGCCGATACCCTACGCCTGCTGCGCGAGGCGGCCCTGCCACAGGCCGGCGTGCTGCACTGCTTCACTGAGGACTGGGAGATGGCGAAGGCGGCCCTGGATCTGGGCTTCTACATTTCCCTTTCCGGCATCGTCACCTTCCGGAATGCCGCAGCGCTGCGCGAGGTGGCCAGGCAGGTTCCGGCGGATCGGCTGCTGGTGGAGACCGATTCGCCCTATCTAGCTCCTGTTCCTCATCGCGGCAAGGCCAATCTGCCGGAGTACGTTCGAGAGGTCGCCGAGTTCCTGGCCGAGCTGCGGGGTGTCGCGTACGAGTCCCTGGCCGAGCAGACGACCGACAACTTCAGAAGGCTGTTTCCCTTGGCGCATGTCCGGGGTTGAATGGGGCTGTCATCCCTTGAGGCTGGCGCAAAACAAAAAAAACCCGGAATCTGGGGGAGGAGTCCGGGTCAAGAACATTAGGAGCAAAACGAAGGTACGCTCTCCGCGAGTACCTTCGGCCGGCGAGGTACTTGGGGGAAATACCCCGCCAGTACTTGGAAGTATTGGTCAGGATTGGTTCTCGTCCAGCGCCGGCCACTCTCCTTTTTAAACGGTTTTGGAATACCTGTGCCGCTGCTGAGCACTTAGCCAGCAGCTATCTGACGCAGTACCGATAATGTCTCGTCGATCACCGAGACCGGCGTATAGAAGTGGGGCGAGAGACGGATGCCAGGACCCCGCTGGGCACAGACGATCTGTTCCCGCTTGAGGATTTCGAAGAGCGAGGGGTGGTCGTATCCAGCGAGGCTGAAGGTCAGGATACCTGCACGCCGGGCCGGGGCGGACGGGCTGTGCAGACTGATGCCGGCAATCGACCTGAGACCGTTCTCCAGCCAGCCCATGCGCTCCTCTAGCGCCGAGGCCACGTTCTCCATGCCGACCTGCTCCAGCAGGGACAGGCTGCTCTCCAGGGCCACGCAGCCGAGCATGTTCGGGCTGCCGCATTCGAAGCGCCTGGCGCTGCGAGCCGGCTGCCACTCCGCTTCATCGTAGTCGCCGACGTTCTCGACCATGTGCCAGCCGTACTCGTGCAGCCTCAGTTGCTCGCGCAGGTCGCTGCGGCAATAGAAGACGCCGAGGCCTTCGGGGCCCATGAGCCATTTGTGTCCATCGGCCATGGCGAAGGCGCAGTCGCTGGCCCGCACGTCGAAGGGCAGGGCGCCGAGGTGCTGGATCGCATCCACGCACAGCAGCACGCCGCGCTGCCGGCAGCCCTGACCGAGCCGCTCCAGATCCAGGCGCAGGCCGCTGGCGTATTGCACGGCGCTGATCGACAGCAGGCGAGTGCGCGGGCCGCAGGCGGCTAGCAGATCGGCTTCCGGGTCCTTGCCCTTGAGATTGACCTGGATGACCTCGACCCCCAGCGGCTCGAGTGCCTCCCAGACGATCCGGTTGGAAGGGAATTCCTCGTCGCTGATGACGATCTGCTCGCCGGCCTGCCAGTTCAGGCCGAAAGCGACGAAGGACAGCGCCTCGGAAGTATTCTTCACCAAGGCGATATCCGCCGTGGAGGGGGCGTTGAGCAGACGTGCCAGTCGCTCCCGCAGGCGCCGTTCGATCCCCATCCACAGCGGATAGTCGCGTGCGCCGATGTGCACGTTCTGCTCGGCGAAGGCCGCGACCGCTTTGCCGGTCCGTTTTGGCCAAGGAGCGACGGCAGCGTGGTTCAGATAGCGCAGCCCGGCCAGCTGCGGAAATTCATCGTGAATGGCAAGCATGGGTGCTCCTTGCAATCGTGTGGTCAGGCATCATATTCGATACCAGTCAGGGGCGCCGCCACCACCGAGGAGATTATATGAGCGAATCAGGCAAGGCCGACGACCTGTTGGCGCAGATTCCCGCGGGCGAAAGGAAGGGGCCTCCCCCTGTGCACCTGTGGAACCCGCCGTTCTGCGGCGACATCGACATGCGCATCGCTCGGGATGGCAGCTGGTACTACCTGGGCTCGCCGATCGGACGCAAGCCGTTGGTTCGGTTGTTCTCCGGCATCATCCGCCGGGATGGGGACCGGTACTTCCTGGTGACCCCGGTCGAGAAAGTCGGGATACGGGTCGATGACGCGCCTTTCGTAGCCACCGCCCTGGAGGCCGAGGGGGAGGGCGAAAGCCAGCTGCTGCGCTTCACGACCAACGTCGAGGACAAGGTCGAGGCCGGAGTCGAGCACCCCCTGCGTTTCGTGCTCGACCCGGTCACCCAGGAGCCGGCTCCTTACGTCCTCGTGCGGGACAATCTGGAGGCGCTGATCGGCAGGAGCGTGTTCTATCAGTTGGTGGAGCTGGCGGTGCCGCGACAGATCGAGGGGCGCGGCTGGCTGGGTGTCTGGAGCGGCGGGGTGTTCTTCCCCATCGGGTCGCAGGAGTAGCGGGCCGAAAGCAGCGGGGCTCCCGAAGGAGCCCCGCTGGAGTGCGCTTACATGTTGGGGTAGTTCGGGCCGCCGGAGCCTTCCGGTGCCACCCAGGTGATGTTCTGGGCCGGGTCCTTGATATCGCAGGTCTTGCAGTGCACGCAGTTCTGCGCGTTGATCTGGAAGCGCTTGCTGCCGTCCTCCTGGGTCATCACCTCGTAGACGCCGGCTGGGCAGTAACGCTGCGCCGGTTCGTCGTAGATCGGCAGGTTTCTCAGGATCGGAATGGACGGATCGGCCAGTTTCAGGTGGCAGGGCTGGTCCTCTTCATGGTTGGTATTGGAGAGGAACACCGAGCTCAGCTTGTCGAAGCTGATCTGGCCATCAGGCTTGGGATAGTCGATCCACTCGGACTCTTCCGCCGGCTTCAGGCAGGCGTAATCCGGCTTGTTGTCGTGCAGGGTGAAGGGCAGCTTGCCGTCGAACAGGTTCTGATCGACGAAGTTGAAGGCACCGCCCAGGAGAGAGCCGAACTTGTGGATCGCCGCGCCGAAATTGCGGCTGCGGAACAGCTCGTCGTACAGCCAGCTGGACTTGAAGGAGGCGACGTATTCGGTCAGTTCGTCACCGCCCGCACGGCCCGCCGCCAGGGCATCGGCGATGGCGTCGGCGGCCAGCATGCCGGACTTCATGGCCGTGTGGCTGCCCTTGATCTTGGCGAAGTTCAGGGTGCCGAGGTCGCAGCCGATCAGCGCAGCGCCGGGCACCACCATCTTCGGCAGCGAGTTCAGGCCGCCCTTGCAGATCGCGCGCGCGCCGTAGGAGATGCGCTTGCCGCCTTCCAGGTATTGGCGGATCACCGGATGGTGCTTGTAGCGTTGGAACTCGTCGAACGGCGAGAGGAAGGGGTTGCTGTAGGACAGGTCGACGATCAGGCCGACCACCACCTGGTTGTTCTCCAGGTGATAGAGGAAGGAGCCACCCGGGTTCTCGTCGTCCAGCGGCCAGCCGGCGGTGTGCACCACCAGACCCTGCTCGTGCCGGAGCGGATCGATTTCCCAGAGCTCCTTGATGCCGATCCCGTAATGCTGGGCATCGGCTTCGGCGTCGAGACCGTACTTCTTGATCAGCTGCTTGCCGATATGGCCGCGGCAGCCTTCGGCGAACAGGGTGTACTTGGCGCGCAGCTCCATGCCCGGGGTGTACACGCCATCCTTCGGCTTGCCTTCGTGATCGACGCCGAGATCGCCGGTGATGATGCCGCGCACTACGCCGCTCTCGTCGATCAGGGCCTCCTGAGCGGCGAAGCCCGGATAGATCTCGACGCCCAGAGCCTCGGCCTGCTGCGCCAGCCAGCGGCAAAGGTTACCCAGGGAGATGACGTAGTTGCCTTCGTTGTGCATGGTCTTCGGCACAAGGAAGTCGGGAATCTTGCGGGCGGCCTCGCCGCTCTGGAACAGGTAGATGTCGTCGCGCTTGACCGGCGTATTGAGCGGGGCGCCGAGCTCCCGCCAGTCGGGGAATAGTTCGTTGAGCGCGCGCGGCTCGAAGACGGCGCCGGAGAGGATATGGGCGCCGACCTCGGAACCTTTTTCGACCACGCACACGCTGATTTCCTGTCCAGCGGCCGTGGCCTTCTGCTTCAAGCGGCAGGCGGCTGACAGACCTGCGGGGCCGGCACCGACGATGACGACGTCGAATTCCATGTATTCGCGTTCCACAAACTATCTCCTACTCAAGGCACGCTTCGTGTGACTGTTGATGGGAGCTAGGCTCATCCCTGGCCTGAGCGGGCGGGCATTATATCTGGCCTGGCCAGTCGGACCAACGGTAACGCTCTCTGGCATGGATGGCCCGGAAAATGGGGTGTTGCGAGGCCTTCTTATTGACCGGGAGGGGGGCTGCAGTCAAGATACGGCCTATTTTCGCTCGCCGCACGGGCTGGCGTCGGCTCCGGCCGTCAACACAAGCCAAGCTTGCCTTGGCGACATTCTATTTACCGGAGAGTACGAGGAATCATGAAGGTTCTTGTAGCTGTCAAACGAGTGGTCGATTACAACGTCAAGGTCCGCGTCAAGGCGGACCACTCCGGCGTCGATCTCGCCAACGTGAAAATGTCGATGAACCCTTTCTGCGAGATCGCCGTTGAAGAGGCGGTGCGTCTGAAAGAGAAGGGCGTCGCCAGCGAGATCGTCGTCGTCTCCATCGGCCCGGCCCAGGCCCAGGAGCAGCTGCGCACCGCCCTGGCTCTCGGCGCCGACCGCGCCGTGCTGGTCGAAACCGCCGAGGAGCTGAATTCCCTGGCCGTGGCCAAGTTGCTGAAGGCCGTGGTGGACAAGGAGCAGCCGCAACTGGTCCTGCTCGGCAAGCAGGCCATCGACAGCGACAACAACCAGACTGGCCAGATGCTCGCCGCCCTAACCGGCTACGCCCAGGGCACCTTCGCCTCCAAGCTGGAGCTGGAAGGCAGCAAGGCCAAGGTCACCCGTGAGATCGACGGTGGCCTGCAGACCGTGGAGCTGGCCCTGCCGGCCATCGTCACCACCGACCTGCGCCTGAACGAGCCGCGCTACGCCTCCCTGCCCAATATCATGAAGGCCAAGAAGAAGCCGCTGGAGACCGTCATTCCGGACGCCCTCGGCGTGTCCACCGCCTCCACCATGAAGACCGTCAAGGTTGAGGCCCCGGCAGGGCGCCAGGCCGGCATCAAGGTCAAGTCCGTGGCCGAACTGGTCGAGAAACTGAAGAACGAAGCGAAGGTGATCTGACAATGGCAATCCTGGTTATCGCTGAGCACAACAATGCGGTCCTGGGTGCCGCGACCCTGAATACCGTGGCCGCCGCCCAGGCCATCGGCGGCGACATCCACGTGCTGGTCGCCGGACAGAACTGCGCCGCGGTCGCCGAGGCCGCCGCCAAGGTCGCCGGGGTGAGCAAGGTGCTGGTGGCCGACGAGGCCGCCTACGCCCACCAGCTGCCGGAAAACGTCGCGCCGCTGATCGTCGGGCTGGCCAAGTCCTACAGCCACGTGCTGGCCCCGGCCACCACCAACGGCAAGAACTACCTGCCGCGCGTGGCGGCCCTGCTGGATGTGGACCAGATCTCCGAGATCGTTGCGGTGGAAAGCGCCGACACCTTCAAGCGGCCGATCTACGCCGGCAACGCCATCGCCACCGTGCAGTCGAGCGCTCCGGTCAAGGTGATCACCGTGCGCACCACCGCCTTCGACGCCGTGCCGGCCGAAGGCGGCGCCGCAGCCATCGAAGCGGTGGCGGGCCAGGGCGATGCGGGCAAGTCCGCCTTCGTCGGCGAGGAGCTGGCCCAGTCCGACCGTCCCGAGCTGAGCGCGGCGCGGGTGGTGGTCTCCGGCGGTCGCGGCATGCAGAGCGCCGAGAACTTCCAACTGCTGTACCAACTGGCGGACAAGCTGGGTGCCGCGGTGGGCGCTTCGCGCGCGGCGGTGGACGCGGGCTTCGCGCCCAACGACATGCAGGTCGGCCAGACCGGCAAGATCGTGGCGCCGGAGCTGTACGTCGCGGTGGGTATCAGCGGGGCGATCCAGCACCTGGCGGGGATGAAGGACTCCAAGGTGATCGTCGCGATCAACAAGGACGAGGAGGCGCCGATCTTCCAGGTGGCCGACTACGGCCTGGTCGCCGACCTGTTCGAAGCGGTGCCGGAACTGGCCAAGCAGGTCTGACCCGGTAGTCGCCTAGCAGCAAGAAGCCCGCTCGCTCCAGCCGCTATCACGTGGCTGTTGGCGAGCGT